>DASRFH010000170.1:0-9465 GCA_035651675.1 Chloroflexota bacterium
AGGAACGCGTCCCGCGCCTGGACGAGCGGCACGGCCGCGCCGACCAGCGCCCAGGCCGCGGCGGCGACGAAGTAGGCGAGCAGGTTCGCCCGCAGCAGCCACCGCGCCGCCCCGGCCGCCGCGACCAGCAGGGCGAGCATCCCACCGCACGCCTCGGCCGCCTCGACCGGCGACCGCGCCAGCACCGCCGCCACCACCGGCGCGGCGCCACAGAGCAGCAGCGCCCACCGATCGCCGCCGACCCGCTCCCGCACGATCAGGTAGCCCGCCATCCCGGCGGCCAGGCCGAGCAGCGTCCACCGCAGCCCGGCCAGCGCCGCGACGAACGGCGCCGCCGTGGCCACGCCAGCGGTGCCCGCGCTGCGCACCAGCGGCAGGTCCACGCCGAGCGCACCGGCAGCGCCGGCGACGCCGAGACCCGCCAGCGGTAGCACCAGCCCGCACAACGCCCCGTCGAGCCCCCAGTCGCGCCGCGCCTCGGCCGCCGGCACGAGCCCCGCGCCGAACCGCTCGCGCCAGAGCGCCAGCAGCAGCGGGGCGACCGCGCCGGCCACGGCGGCGCCGAGCACGAGCAGCGCCACCATCCCGGCCAGCCGCCCGGCCGCGTACGTCTCCTCGGGCAGCGCGGTCTCGTACCCCTGGAAGAAGAGCGGCAGCCCGTTCAGCTCGCCGACCAGGTCGAGCGCCGCGAAGCCGCCCGCCGCCCACAGCGCTGGCCGCCGCGGCAGCCGGTGCGCCCGCGCCAGCCCGACCAGCCGCGCGACCGCGAGGCCGACGACCACGAGTCCGAACAGCCCGACCAGTCCGATCGCGGCCACGTCCTGGACCCGCGTCGCGCTCCGCGCCCGCTCCCAGGCCTCGGGCAGCTTCACGAGCGGCCGGTACCCCGACACCTGGTCGCCGACCACGTTCAGCTCGGCCCGCGCCTCCGCCTCGCCGTACCACACGCCGGCCTGCGCGAGCGTCAGCGCGTGGTCGGTCCGGCTCGGGCGCTCCTGGGTCGAGCTCTCGACGACGAGCGGCGTCTTACCGGCCCACCCCGGCCGCGTCGCCACGTACGCCAGCGCGAGCCACCGAGCCTCCGCCTCCCCCAGACGCCCACCCGGCGTCGTCTCGCCGAGCCGCGCCGCCACCGCGAACGGCCCGTCGGCCGCTGCCGCGTCCGGCAGCAGCTCGACGCGGTACTCGTCGGCGACCCGCGGCCGTGTGAAGCGCACCTCCCACGCGGTCGTCGGGATGAACGGCCCGTAGAGCTCCTTCACCGCCGCGCGGCCGCCGACCTCGCGCAGGTACGCCGCGGCCGGCTCCGCCGACCGGCTCTCGAGCGTCGCGACCGCGCGCCAGCCGGCCGGATCGACGCCGAGCGCCCGCACCGCCGCCGCGGCGCGCGCAACCGCCTCAGCGCGCCCGAACGCGAACGGGTGCTCCTGCGTCAAGCCGCCCAGGCCGAGCGCCGCGGCCAACCCGACCACCCCGAGGCCGCCGGCCGCGACCCGCCGCCGCGTCGACAGCCGCTCGTACACCCAGGCGCGCGGCGCGGCGACCCGCACGGCGGCGGCCGGCGCGGCGGCCCGCGCCAGCGCGCCGTTGCGGAGCGGCCCGGCGCTCGGGAACCCGCCGCGGCGCCACGCCCGCGCGAACGCGAAGGCGCCGACCGCGAGCGGGACCGCCGTGATCGCGTAGGCGGCCAGGCTAGTCGGCAGCGCGTTGGCGTTGGCGAGCACGAGCGCCGAGTCGAAGGCGTCGAAGGTGTAGTGGACAGCCAGCGACGCCAGGATCCCGAAGCGGACCATCAGGAAGCCGAACGCGATCCCGGCCAGCGTGATCTCGAGCCCGCGCGCGAAGAACGGGTCCTGCGGGTAGGTCGAGTGGAGGAACGCCCAGACGACCGCGCTGACGACGATCGCGGCGCAGAGCGCCGCGCCCCGCCGCCGCACCAGCCGCGCGAACAGGCCGGCCAGCAGTGGGATCGCGAACAGACGGAAGGTGAACTCTTCGAACGTCGCCGCCGTGTAGCCGACGCTGGCCGGCAGCAGCCACGGCGCTGGCGCCGAGAAGATGTTCTCGTACGGCAGGTCGGCCGGCGACCAGAAGCCGACCGCCTGCCCGATCGCGTAGTAGACGACCTGGTACGCGGCCATCACCGGCGCCAGCAGCGCGCCGACGACCAGCGCCGTCGCGCCCGGCCGCGTCAGCGCGCCGCGCCAGGTGAAGCCGGGCGCGAGCGCCAACAGGCGGGGGAACGCCGCGCGGTAGAGCGGCTCGCCGGCCGCCGCGGCTAGACCGATCAGCAAGCCCTGGCCGAGCCCACCGAGCACGGCCAGCAGCACCGTCTGCGCGACGAACCCCTCCCACGGCGTGCTCGTCGGGTAGCTCGCGACCATGCGCGGCAGCTCGTTCAGGAGCCCCGCGCCGGCGAGCACCCCGCCGACGCCACCCAGCCACAGCGCCGGCCGCCAGCGCACGTCGCCCCGTGCCCACCGCCGCACCAGCACCCAGAGCAGCGCCAGACCGAGGGGCAGCGTCCCGGCGACGAGGTCGATCGTCTCGGCCAGGTTGTTCGCCGACCGGATCGCCTCGTACCGTCGGGTCCACGTCTCGGGCACCTTCAGGAGCTGGCGAAGCTCGCCCGGCTGGTCGCCCTGGACGACCACCTCGACGCGCGCCCGCGCCTCGTCGGCCGCCTCGGGCGCCGACGGCGCGACCCGCAGGTCGGTTCGCTCCCACGTGAACCGCCAGTCGAGGCGGCTCGGGTGCTCCTCGCTCCGCTCCTCGACCAGGCGCCACTGGCCGGCCGGCGCCAGCTCGTCCCGCAGCGCCTCGGCACGCCGCAGCGCCTCGTCGCGCCCGAGCCGCGCGCCCGGCGCCGTCTCGTCGAGCGTGTGCCGGAAGCCGCGCAGCGCGCCGTCGGGCCCGACCGCGACCTGCAGCTCCTCCTTCTCGAGCGGCCGGAAGTAGCGCGTCGTGAAGTGCCAGAGGTCGACCTGGCCGGCCAGCTCGGCGGTGCGCCCGACGCCGACCTCCTTCTCGAGGAACGTCCTGGCCTGGTCGTCCACCCGGAAGACGGTGACCTGCCGGTACGCGGCCGGGTCGACGCCGAGCCGCTCGCGAGCGAAGCGCGCCGCTTCGTCGGCCGCCGCCTCGCGCCCGACCGCGAACCGGATCGCGTGCTCGGGGAAGGCGACGCCCCGGAAGCGCAGGTAGCCGAAGAGGCTGATCGCGCTGAGAACGACGAGCGCGACCAGCCACTTCGATGCGAGCCCCTCCCCCGTTGGGGAAGGGTCGGGGTGAAGGCGCCCTACTTCGTGGTCGCCTTCCCGGCCGGCGCCCGGAACGCGTCCTTCGTCGGGCCTTTGACCGTGTAGTCCGCCTTCGAGGCGAAGACGCTGACCAGCTTCTCCGCGCCCTTGCCACACTTCGGGCACGACGCCGGGTCGCTCGACTGCGACACCGGGCGCGTCAGCTCGAAGTCGTTGCCGCAAGCGGTGCACCGGTACTCGTAAATGGGCATGGCAAAACCTCCGACTTGTTTCGTCGGCTTCCATTTTGTCCCCTGGCGGGGTGCGGTGTGTTCTTCGGAACACACCGCGGGTCGGAGCGTTTTGTACCGCTGGTATGATCGGCCTCGCCATAGCCCACGGAGCCCCTTGAAAGGAGGACCCTGGTCATATGCCGATGACGATGAAGGCACCCGTCCTGCACGCGGTCCGCGAGCCCCAGCGGGTCGAGACGCTCGAGCTCGACGACCCGAAACAGCACGAGGTGCTCGTCCGGATGGTCGCGAGCGGCGTCTGCCACTCGTGCCTGCACGCCGCCGACGGCTCGTGGGGCACGCCGAACCTGCCGATGGTGCTCGGCGACGAGGGCGCCGGGGTCGTCGAGAAGGTCGGCTCGGCGGTCGAGCGGCTGAAGCCTGGCGACCACGTCATCCTCTCCTGGGCGCCGACCTGCGGCCGCTGCCACTACTGCGTGATCGGCCGGCCGGTCCTCTGCGAAAACCGCTCGCCTAAGCCCGGCACGCTGCTCGACGGCACCGTGCGCATGCACCTGAACGGCCGGGATGTGCACCACTACGGCTCCGTCGCCAGCTACGCCTCGTACTCGGTCGTCCCGGAGTCGTGCGCCGTCAAGATCCGCGACGACATGCCGCTCGAGAAGGCGGCGCTGATCGGCTGCTCCGTGATGACCGGCGTCGGCGCGGTGCTCAACACCGCCAGGGTCGCGCCGGGCCAGAGCCTCGCCGTCTTCGGCTGCGGAGGCGTTGGCCTCAACGCCGTCCAGGGCGGCCGGCTCGCGAGCGCCGAGCCGCTGATCGCGGTGGACGTCGCCGACAACAAGCTCGAGTTCGCCAGGGCGATGGGCGCCACGCACACGGTCAACGCCGCGCGCGAGGACGCCCCGGCGCGCATCAGGGAGCTCACGGGCCGCGGCGCCGACTACGCGGTCGTCGCGGTCGGCGACGTCCGCGCCGTCCAGCAGGCCTGGGACTCGATCGCCCGCGGCGCGACCTGCGTCGTCATCGGCCTCCCCCAGCACGGCACCACCATCCAGATCGACCCGCGCACGCTCGTCGGCGCCGAGCGGCGCCTGGTCGGATCGTCCTACGGCTCGGCCTCGGTCTTCGACGACTTCCCGCGGATGGTCAACCTTTACATGGCGGGGAAGCTCAAGATCGACGAGCTGATCACCAGGCGCTACGGTATGGACGAGGCGAACGAGGCGTTCCGGGCGCTGGCCGCCGGCGAGAACGCGCGGGGTTTGATCGTCTTCTAAGGAAGCCGGCTCTTGCATGCGCGGTGTGTTTTCCGAGAAAACACACCGCGCTCTGCTAAGACCACGTTCGACCGCCCATCGCCAGGAGCGCCGCCGGTGGGGTCGGTTCCGGCCGGACCTGCGCGCCCAGCTCGCGCTCCAGGTGGGCATCGGCGTCGCGTCCGTCGTCGTCTTCTTCCTGATCCTGCGCGGCTACGTCGTCCAGGAGGAGGTCGACCGTGCCTCGCGCGAACGGCTCGCGGTCGGCCAGGTGCTGGCCGGCTACGTCGACGCCCAGCTCGGCGACACGCTGCAGCAGCTCGCCCGCACGGCCGCGCGCGTCCAGACCAGCAGCCAGGCCGGCACGCCGGCGCTGCTCGAGGATCTGCGCTTCCGCCTCGACCAGACCGCCTACGGCGTCTTCTTGCTCGACGCCGGCGGCCGTCCGTTGGGCGCCGATCCACCCGAGCTCGGTCAGCTCGGCGCCGAGCTCGCACGACGGCCCGAGGTCGCCCCCGAGCTCGCCGCTGGCCGCGCCGTCGTCTCCGGCGTCCACAGCGGCCCAGGCGGCCGCGCCCAGTTCGGGATGGCCGTCCCCACCCGCCTCCCCTGGCTGCCCGACGCCGCCGGCCAGCCGACGGCTGGCACGCTCGGCATCCTCGTCGACCCGACGAACCCGCGCTTCGGCGAGCTCGTCCAGGCCTCCATCTCGCTCGGCGTCGGGACCAGCGCCGAGGTCGTCGACCAGTTCGGCACCGTGGTCACGTCGACCGAGCGCGAGCGGACGCTGCTGCCCGGCCAGTTCCAGGCCCTCTACGCGAACCGCATCGCCAGCCACCTGTCCGGCTGGGAGGTGGCCGTGCCGACCGATGGTCCCAACACCGGCGAGCGCTTCCTGGTCGCCTTCGCGCCGCTCCAGCGCGCACCCTGGGGCCTGGCGCTGGCCGGACCCGAAGCGCAGGTGCTCGCGCCGATCCGCCGGCTCGACCCGCCGCTCGTCGCGCTCGTCCTCGCCTCGCTCGCCATCCTGGTCGGGCTCGCCACGCTCACCGCACGCTCAGTCGTCGACCCGGTCCGCGAGCTGATCCTGGCCGCGCGCCGCATCGCGCGCGGCGACCTCGAGACCGAGGTGCCACGGCGCGGTGCGGGCGAGCTCCACGCGCTCTCGCGCGCGCTCGACGAGATGCGCCTCGGGCTGCGCGAGGCCGAGCGGGCGCGCGCCGAGGTCGACCGGCTGAAGGATGAGTTCGTCTCGTCGGTGTCGCACGAGCTGCGCACGCCGCTCGGCTACATCAAGGGCTACACGACGACGCTGCTGCGCCGCGACGCCGAATGGGACGAGGAGCAGGTGCGCGAATTTCTGCGCATCATCGACGAGTCGAGCGACCAGCTCGAGTCGCTCGTCGACCACCTGCTCGACATGTCGCGCATCAGCGAGGGGCGCCTCTCCGTCGAGCCCGAGCCGGTCGCGCTCGCGCCGATCGCGCGCGACGTCGCGCGCAACGCCAACGTCCGCACGTCCGCGCACCGGATCAAGGTTCAGGTCCCGCCGGACATGCCGCTGGTGATGGCCGACCGCGGCCGGATCGGCCAGGTACTCGGCAACCTCGTCGACAACGCCATCAAATACTCGCCGGAGGGAGGACCGATTACGATTAGCGCCGCCGTGACAGCCGAGCACGCGCACGTGGCGGTCCGCGACGAGGGTCTCGGCATCCCCGAGGACCAGCTCGAGAGCGTCTTCGACCGGTTCCACCGTGGCTCGAGCGCTCTCGTCCGCTCCACCCGGGGCACCGGACTCGGCCTGCCGATCTGCCGCGCGATCGTCGAGGCGCACGGCGGCCGCATCTGGGCCGAGCGGCCGGCCGACGGTCCCGGCTCGGTCGTCCACTTCACGCTGCCGCTGGCGCCCGCCGAAGCGCAGCCGGGGGCCGACGACGCCGAGGACGCCGCCGAATGACGCCCGCGCAAGGCAACAACCAGCTGATCCTGGTCGTGGACGACGAGGCCCGCTACGTGCAGCTCATCACGCTCAACCTGCGCGCCAGCGGTTACCGCGTGATCACCGCCTCGAACGGCGAGACGGCGGTCGCCCGCTGCGAGGCCGAGAACCCGGCGCTGGTCGTGCTCGACGTGATGCTGCCCGACGTCGACGGCTACGAGGTCTGCCGCCGCATCCGCGAGCTCTCCGACGTGCCGATCATCATGCTCACCGCCAAGGCCGAGGTGGTCCACAAGGTGACCGGCCTGGTGGCCGGCGCCGACGACTACATCACCAAGCCGTTCTCGGTGGCCGAGCTGCTGGCGCGGGTCCAGGCCGTGCTGCGGCGGGGTGAGGGCGGTCGTGCGCGCCCGGCCCGCCGCTTCGAGGCGGAGGACCTGCTGATCGACTTCGAGGCACACCGGGTCGTCCGCAAGGGCGTGGAGGTGACGCTGTCGCCGCTGGAGTTCCGCCTGCTCGACAGGCTGGTCACCGGCGCCGGTAAGGTGCAGCTCGCCAACGACCTGCTGAGCAGCGTCTGGGGACCCGGGTACGAGAGCGCCGACGAAGCGCTGCGCACGGCGATCGCGCGGCTGCGGCGCAAGATCGAGCCTGACCCGGACCACCCGCGCTACCTGCTCACGATCCGCGGCGTCGGCTACACGTTCCAGCGCGCCGCGGCGGCGACGTGACGTTAGAAAGCGGGAAGAGATTCAGCCGCTGTGGCCTCGTGGTAGGGGCAGCCCCTACGGTGCGTGCGTATACTGGGATTCGATGCGCCAGCTAGCCCTTGGGGCTCTGGGGGCGGAGGTATCGTGATCGGCTGGCTGCTCCGCTTGCTCGGCATCGGCCGGCCGAAGGAGCCGCCGGGCCGCCGGGCCGAGCGCGGTGCCCGCGGCGCTTCCGCCCGGCCGAAGCTCCCGCCCGCGCAGGCGCTCAGCCCGGAGGAGTTCCGGCTCGCCCGCCGCGCGGTGATCGCCTACGTCGCCCGCGCGCGCGTACCCATCCGGCAGGCCGCGACCGCCCGCCAGCTCTGGATCGCCGACCTGAGCAAGGTATACGAGGCGATCCGGACGAGCCCCACCCAGCTCATCCTCGAGAAGGCCGGCGACGTCGGCCTCAAGCACGAGTCGGCGTTCCGCGACGCCCTGTCGCTCGCCCAATCGCTCGAGCCGCCGCCGGCCTGCGAGGCCGTCCACGCCGCGCTCGTCGGCTGGCTCACCTCGCTGCACGCCGCCTGCCTCGCGCTGATCGACGCGCGGCGCCTGAAGGACCGCGCGCTGCTCGGGACGTTCCGCGAGCACCTCAGCCAGGCCCGCCGCCAGGCCGCCACGCTCGCGGCCGAGCGCGCCAAGCTGTTCGTGGACTACCAGCTCAAGGTGCGCCCCTCGATCGGCCGCCGCCGCCAGCGCCCCGCCGGCGGGGAGCCAGCCGAGGAACAGGAGTCGCCGGAGACAGCCGCGGCCGAGGGCACCCGGCCCCCCGGGCGCCCGCGCCGGGCCAACCAGAACGCCCAGGCCCGCCCGTCGGCCCCCGGCCGCCCGCGCCCGCCGCGCGTGCGCGCCGCCTCCGGCGCCAGGCCCCCACCCCGCCGCCGGCCGGGGTAGGGCGCTGTTCGCGGCGACGCCGGTCAGCGAAGGAGCGCCAAGACCACGGCTCAGCCCCACGACTGTCGCTGGCTTGACTACAACGGCCCACTTCGATTGGTCGGGACCAACTGGTCCTGCTCGGAGGTTATTGGGCCCGCTTGATCCGCCGGGCCGGACGAACGTTGATCCTACGTGCGAAAATCGTGGGACGACCGAATGTGCCGACCGTCCACCGCGAGCGCGGCTACCGCTTCCACTTCTTCAGCGACGAGCGCCAGGAGCCGCCGCACGTCCACGTGCAGCAGGGCGACGGCCGCCGCCAAGGTGTGGTTGGCGGATGTCTCGTTCGCGTACAGCGTCGGCTTCAACGCAGCTCAACTTCGAGCCGTGCGCGAGATCGTCGCGGCGAACCGCGAGCGGATGTTGAGGGCTTGGCATGAGCACCACGAGGCGACCAGGTCGGGCGGCGGCTGACCCCTCGAGCGCGCCTACGCCCGCGCCGGCGTTCGGCCGCATCCCGGAGCCGCGCGCGGTGAACGTGCGCTGCGACGACCTGATGCTCTGGGTCGAGGCGGAGGACGGGCGGCAGCTCGGCGTTCCGCTCGCGCGGTTTCCGCGCCTGGCGGGCGCGACCCCCGAGCAGCGCGCGCACTGGGAGCTGATCGGCCGCGGTATCGGCATCCACTGGCCCGACGTCGACGAGGACTTGTCGGTCGCCAGGCT
This sequence comes from Chloroflexota bacterium, assembly GCA_035651675.1. GTDB lineage: Bacteria > Chloroflexota > UBA6077 > FW602-bin22 > FW602-bin22 > DASRFH01. The sequence continues at coordinate 9,046 of DASRFH010000170.1, forward strand.
CTTCGGCGCGCCGACGGACTGAACCCGCGGGTGGGGAAGTCGCCAATGTCCAACCGGGTCCTGGCGAACCCCGCGACCTGGGCCAGCTGCCCCGCGACAGGAACCGGTCGGAGACCTCCAGGCTGACCGAGATCCTCGATGGTGCGCGGGCGGCCTGCCCGCGCACCATCGAGTTCCTGGCTGGCGCAGCCGCTTAACGATGGCCACGTCCGCGCCCGCGGTGCGTGTTCATATTGATCGACATCGATATAATGGCCGCAGCAGCTCCACGAGGAGGATCGAGATGCCGACCGCCGTCGCGACCGTCGAGCCCGCGAGCACCGCCGACCGGGGGGCGATCGAGGCGCTCCTGGCGCGGCTGGGGCTGCCGACCGCCGGGCTCGCCGAGCACCTGGCGAGCGCGCTGGTCGCCCGCGAGGG
>DASRFH010000171.1:0-5027 GCA_035651675.1 Chloroflexota bacterium
CGGCGCAGCGCTCGATCAGCCGGTGCCGCGCCAGGTAGTCCTGCACCGCCAGCGCCGCCGCGCAGCTCACCGGGTTGCCCGAGAACGTGTAGCCGGTGAAGAAGCCGTCCGGCCGGCCGCGGGCGAGCTCGGCCGCGACACGCTCGTGCACGACCACCGCGCCGATCGGCGCGTAGCCGCTCGCTAGCCCCTTGGCGCTCGTGATCAGATCCGGTGTGGCGCGCCAGTGCTCGATCCCGAAAGTACGCCCCGTCCGGCCGAAGCCGGTGATCACCTCGTCCGCGACGAACAGCACGTCGTACCGGTCACAGATCGCCCGGACGCGCTCGTAGTAGCCGGGCGGCGGCACCAACGCGCCAGCGGTCGTCCCGACGACCGGCTCGGCGACGAAGGCCGCGATCGTGTCCGGTCCCTCGCGCTCGATCGTGATGGCCAGCTCGTCGGCGCACGCCAGGCACGCCGCGGGATCGCTGCGGCCGAGCCGACAGCGCGCGCCGCAGGGCGGGGGGATGTGTGGGAAGTTGAGCAGGTACGGGGCGTAGTCGCGCCGGCGGCCGAGGTGGCCGGTGACCGACATCGCGCCGACGGACGACCCGTGGTAGGAATGCCAGCGCCCGACCGCGCGCCACCTGGTCGGCCTGCCGCGCGCCAGGTGGTACTGGCGGGCGAGCTGCAGCGCGACCTCGGTCGCCTCCGACCCGCCCGAGACGAAGTGCACCCGCGCCATCCCCGACGGCGCCATTGCGACGACGCGCTCGGCCAGCTCGACCTGGGCGTCGGTCGTGAAGTGCATGGCGAACGCGAAGGCGACCTGGCGCGCCTGGCGCGCGATCGCGTCGGCCACCTCGGCGACGCCATGGCCGATGCTGTTGACGTGGATGCCGCCGATGCCGTCGAGGTAACGGCGCCCGGCGTCGTCGAACAGCCAGACGCCCTCGCCGCGCACGATGCGGGGCCGTGCTTTGGCCGGCCCCGCCGCGAGGAGCGCCTCGGCACCGCGGGCGGTCTCCACGTGCGCACTATACCGGAGTGCATCACCACCATCGCACGTAGCGGACGATCGCCGCCGGACCCGAACGAATTCTCGGGCTGCGGCCGAGCGTCGGCTCTCGATCGACGCTCCGCATGATCGCCCAGGCTGGGCCATGATTGGAGCGTGGAGGATGGGCTCTACCGCGAGACGCGACCGCCGCTGGAGCTGGTGGCGCACGTCGCGTGCGTGTGGTACCGCCGCATCGGCGCCGTCGAGTCGGCGCGGCCGGTGCGCATCCTGCCGGACGGATGCATGGACCTGATGTGGGGCAGTCGCGGGGGGCTGCTCGTCGCCGGGCCGGACCGGACGGCGCAGGTGAGCCGGATGGCGGTCGGCACCACGTTCGTCGGGCTGCGCTTCCGGCCTGGCGCCGCGCCGCCGCTCCTCGGCGTGCCGGCCAGCGAGCTGGTCGACGGCCGGCCTGAGGCGGCCGCGCTCTGGGGACGGGCGGCGTCGGAGCTGTCAGCGCGGCTCGGCGACGCGGGGATGCCGGGCGGGGTTGCGGCGCTCTTGCAGGACGCGGTGCGGCGGCGGCTGGCCGACGCGCCGGCCCCGGACCCGGCGGTGCAGCACGTCGCCGCGGCGGTGCGGCGGCGTCCGTCTATCCGGGTCGACCAACTGGCCGAGGAGCTCGGTCTGGGCGAACGACAGCTCCACCGCCGCTGCTGCGCCGCGCTCGGCTACGGGCCGAAGACGTTCGCCGGCATCGTCCGTTTCCGGCGCTTCCTCGGCCTGGCGAGCGGGACGGACGCGCGTCCGCTTGCCCTTGCCGCCCGCCTCGCCGGCTACGCCGACCAACCGCACCTCAGTCGGGAGGTGCGGCGCCTGGCCGGCCTCTCGCCCACCGAGCTCCTCGCCGAGCTCGCCGGCTAGAGCGCCCGGCTCCCCTGCCCACTCCCGGCGTAGGAGCCAGTGGACGCGGCACGGGGTACCCGCGAAGCCACAGCTCCGTCTTGAGACGCGCGAATGCGCGGCCGGGTAGCCGAAGGGCACGCTGCACGGCAGCAGTATCGCCGGCTGGTGCGGGCTCAAGGAGCCATCACGCCGGCGTAGAGGCCGCGCTCGACCGCGTGGCTGGGCTGGGACGCCGTGTCCAGCCCGGCGTCGACGAGCGTGGACAGGTACTCGTCAGGCGTGAAGTGGCCTATCTCGTTGGTGCTCGACGGACGCCTCGACGCCGGTCTGTGTGGCAGGCCGACCACGTCGACTTCGTCGTTGGCGGTCCACCGCGTGCCGACGCGGCCACACGGACCGCTGCTCAACGATTCCGCCGTTCTCCACTGAGTGCCAGGGCGCGCCCGTTCGTCGCGCGCCGCTCGGTGGTTGACGGACGCACGCGTCGCCGGCCAGGCGGCGTTGGGCAGCGAGCACCAGGCCGCCGCGCCGACGGGGTCCGCTAATGCCCGCGGACACGGCTGGTGCGCGGCCTACTCCGGCGCGGCCGCGCGAGCCAGGGCGAGGAACTCCCGCCGCAGCTCGGGGCTGCGCGTGTACTCGCCGCGCCAGACGGTCGTGCGCGTCTTGGGGTGCATCTCGCGCACGCCGCGCATCTGGGCGCACATGTGGTGTGCCTCGGCGTAGACGGCGACGCCGTGCGGGTGCACCAGCGCGTCGAGCGTATCGGCGATCTCGTTCGTCATCCGCTCCTGCACGGTGAAGCGCTTCGCCCACACGCGGACCAGCCGCGTGAGCTTCGAGATGCCGATGATCTCCTCGTGCGCGATGTAGCCGACGTGGGCGTAGCCGTAGAATGGCAGGGCGTGGTGCTCGCAGAGCGCGAAGAACGGGATCGGCCCCTCGATTACCTGGTTCAGCTCGCAGGCTGCGCCCCCTCGGCACTCGGTCGGGAACGCCTTCAGTAGCTTCGGGTCGCCCTCATACCCCTCGGTCGCGTCGAACAGGGCGCGCACGAAGCGGCGCGGCGTGTCCCGCGTGCTCGGGGTGTCGAGGTCCATGCCGAAGGCGGCGAAGATTTGCGCGACGTACCCCTCGAAGCGCGCCCACTGCTCCGGGGTTAGCTCGCGGTGCCGGACGAGCTCGGGCGTGCGCACCTCCTCCTCGTCGTGCGGCAGGTGGACGTGCTGCATCGCTCTCCTCACTCCCCGCGGGACCGGGTGATCTCGACGGCCACGCGAGAGAACACCGCGCCCTTGATCGGCGCGCTCGGCTTGTTCACCCGTACCCAAACCTCGCCTACGGTCGGGTGCTCGCCGAGCAGGCGGTGGGCGATCTCCTCGGCGACCGCTTCCAGCAGGCGATGCGGCTCGCCTTCGACCACGGCCCGCACCGTCTTGGCGACCTCCGCGTAGCTGACGGTCTGCCCCAGGTCGTCGCTTGCCCCGGCCGGGCGCAGATCGAGCGCGAGCGCGACGTCGACGTCGAACCGCTGGCCCAGCTCCTGCTCGGGCGCGTTGACGCCGTGGTAGCCGTAACAGGCGAGACCTTCGATCAGGATGCGGTCCCGCGGTGCGCCCGGTTCGTTCGTCGCCATCGGCTCTGGTAGGGAATGGTACCCGGCCGGTGGGCGATCCCTGGCCCGCGAGGACTCGCGGGTTGGCATCTCGCCGCGGCCACGGGTCGCGTCAGTGACCTTCCTCGAGCAGCTCGATCGCCCACTCGATCTCCTCCAGCCGTCCGCGCAGGACCTCCGCCTTCCAGTTGTGCGCGCCTTCGCGGCTCGTCTCCTCGATACGCACCCACTCCACGAGCTGCCGGCGCCGGTTGTGGAGCTCGTGGAGCTTCTCTTCGAGCGACTTCGCGGCCTTCGGTTCGTTGGCCATCGTGGCTCCTCCCATATAAGTCGTTCCCTGCGAGGCTTCGACCGCGCCGACGGCTAGAATGGCCGGGTCCCGGTGCGACCTTCAAGGAGGTTACCCCGTGTTGACGATCGACGCGCAGGTTCACGCCTACGAGCACAACCACCCGGGCCGCCCGTGGGCCGGGACCTTGGCTGGCCCGCCGGAAGTGACCGGCGACGACATGGTCGCGGCGATGGACGCGGTCGGCGTCGACGGCGCGGTCCTCGTGTCGCCGTTCGCGATGTACCGCTACGACGCGAGCTACGCGGTCGAAGTGCACCGCAAGCACCCCGACCGCTTCGGCCTCGTCAAGCCGGTCGACCCCTCCGACCCGGGCGTCGAGGAGACGATCGCCGATTGGGTCGCCACGCCGGGGGCGGTCGGGATCCGGCTCATGCTCCGGCCCGAAGTCCCGAGCGACCCCGCCGACCCGGGCATCAACCGCGTCCTCGCCGCGGCCGGGCGCCGGGGTGTGCCGGTGAACGTGCTCTGCTGGGGACGGCTGGAGCAGGTGGCCCAGCTCGCGCGGCGCAACCCGGAGGTCCAGCTCGTCGTCGACCACCTCGGGCTCCAGCAGCCCTTCGAGCCGCCGCCGCCGCCCGAGCCGTGGGCCGACCTCCCGAAGCTGCTGCAGCTCGCCGCGAACCCCAACGTGGCCGTCAAGATCAGCGGCGCCTGCACGCTCTCCCACGAGCCGTTCCCCTACCGCGACATCTGGGACCCGCTCTGGCGCATCTTCGACGCCTTCGGGCTCGACCGCTGCCTCTGGGGGACCGACTGGACCCGCGCGGTCAACCTCCTCTCCTACCGGGACGCGGTCGAGGCGTTCCGCGTCGCCGACCGCTTGACCGACGCCGAGCGGGCGCTCCTGATGGGCGAGTCGCTCGCCCGCATCTACCGCTGGCGGCCGGGCCGCGCGGCGTAGCCGCCCGCCGCCGTTAAGGCAGCGTGGCGAACAGGTCGACCGCGTTGCCGTCCGGGTCGTGGACGACGGCGTAGCGCATCCCCCAGAAGGCGTCCCAGGGCGCCTTGTGGCCTTCGTAGCCGGCCGAGATCAGCTCGGCGTAGGCGCGGTCGACCTCGGCCGGCGATGGGCATGCGAATGCGAGTCCGACGCGGTGGCCACCGGAGGGCGGCGTCCAACCGGGGTCGAACGACCGGATCGTCGCGACCGTGTCCCAGGCGATCTTGAGCCC
>DASRFH010000172.1:0-18275 GCA_035651675.1 Chloroflexota bacterium
CTGGTCCACAAGGCCAAGCTCATCAAGCGGCAGGGCTACGGCCGCGCCAAGCTCGATCTGCTCCGCGCACGCATCCTCGCCGCCTGACGGTCACGCCGCGACCACACTCATCGGACGATCACACTTCCTGCGCCAGAACCAGATGTCGGCCGCCTCGCGGAGGCTTTCACGTTCCACGCGGAACAGCTGCCCCTCCCTCTCGACGAGGACGGGCTTCTTCTCCCGCTGAACGGCGTCGAAGACCGCCCGGAGCCGACGAGCGAACTCGTCGAACGTGATGCGCCGTGGTTGCTACACAAGGCCACCCCCTCTCAGGGTCGCGGCCGAATTATCTCACCGCCTTGCGGGCCAATCGCCGATTAGGCCGTGCGTGGGGGAGCCGGCGTCGGACGATGAGTTCGCCGAAGTCCTTGGCAGGCTCGCCGAGCTGCTGGAGCACAGGGTGGCGAGGCGCCGTACGTGGGAGGGAGGCTAACGCCCTCCCTACGGGAGAGGGAACGGGATCCGGTAGGATGGCCGATCAGCGACCTTGGGCTCGACAGGTCGAGGCCCAAGGCAGTAGAGTCATCGTGGCGGTACAGGCGTCCATCGCCATCTGCGGCGTAGCGACCCGCTCTTGGTCACCGAGCGCGTCACCGCGGTCCACCAGGAGTCGCCTATGTCGCTTCCCGCCCGCGCGACGCGCTCGGTGGCGGCCGATACCGCCGGCGCCGAGTTGAGCGACCCGATAGCACTGTCCTTGCACGACCCCCCGAAGGGGCCGTCGCTCACCGCGCCGCGCGAACGGGCCGTCGTCTCGATGCGCTCCGGCATCGGGCTGTGCGAGCGCGGAACGTTGGCCGAGGCCAGGGCATTCCTCGGGTGGACCGCCAGCTCGAAGCCTCGGCTGTCGAGCTGCTCCGGCGCGACCGGTCGATCCACCGCCTGTTCGACGATCTGATCTGACCCACCGGGGCGCACAGCCGCGGCCCAACGACCAGAGAGGAGGACCTCATGGCACGACGCGGCGCACCACCTAGCGACCAGGCCCGCCCCGGCAGCATCACGCTGCCCGGCGAGGTGATCGACGTCTTCGGCAACGGCGTCTTCGGTGTGAAGCTAGACACCGGCCACCAGGTGCAGGCGCACCTGGGCGGCAAGATGCGCAAGCATTTCATCCGGGTGATGCGTGGCGACCGGGTGACGGTCGAGCTGTCGCCCTACGACCTCCAGCGAGGCCGGATCACCTACCGACAGCGCTGACGGATGGCCGGCAGATCGAGACCGCCCACCGGGGCCGCGGCATGAGCCCGTCCGCGCACCCCCCACCACCGCGCCCACCGCGACCAGGCGACGACCTGGACGCGTTCGTCACCTGGTGCGTCGGCACGCCAGACGTCTTGGCGTTCCACGCCGCGCTGCGCTGGATCGACGGCGAGCATTGGCCCGCGATCCGGGAGCGCGTCGCCGCCGCGCTGGGCGCCGCCGAGATCGCCGACCAGCGTCCAGCTGGGCTGGCCGCCGAGCGGGACGCACGCGGTCGTGCCGCCGCGCGCCGCCACAAGCTGGCGCTGCTCGCCCGCCATGGGCCCTCGTTCAACCCACCCCGGACGGGCAAGACGAGGGCGGTCGGTTAGCGGCCGGGCGCGAGCGCGCCCGGCGCTAGTTAGTTTCTGGTGCGAAATGGCGGAGCAGGGTCGTGGAGGGCGTGCTCCGGCGTGGCGGATGCGGTGGGGGCGTGTGGGCGGTCGCGGTTAGGCACGGGCGGCCACGGAGCGGGCGATGGTGGAGAGGTTGGCGGTGAGGATGCCCCAGCCGACCCAGCGCTCGAGGCCGTCCTCGCCCGTGTCGCGGCAGCGGCCGAGGTAGCCGCGGCGCTTGCAGACGCTGATGCGGCCCTCGGCGCCGGCCCGGAAGCGCATCGCGCGGCGGAACCAGGCCTGCCGTTCATGGCGGCGCCGGTCGGAGGTGCAGCGTCCGGGTTTGGGCAGCGCGACCTGATCGACGCCGGCCTGCTGGGCGGCCCGTTCGTTCTCGGGTGAGTAGACGCCGCGGTCGGCGGCGACGACCCGCGGCGGGCGGCCGAAGAGGCGCCGGTGGTGCGCCAGAGCCGGCGTGAGGTGGTCGGCGTCGGGCGGGTTGCCGCCCAGCACCGCGTAGCGGCTGATGATCCCGCCATCGGTCTCGTCCAGCCAGACCTTGCGCCCGAACTCGGTCGCCTTCCCGGCCTTGCCGCGCCGGATCACGGCCGTGCGCGGCGCGAACAGGCTGAGCAGCTTCTCGCCCGCCGGGACGGCCTCGCCGCGCAGCACGCGCCGCTGCGTCTGGTCGACGACCCGCGCGACCAGCGGCACGAACCGATCGAGCTGGCCCACCAGCCGCTGGGCGGCCCGCTCGGCGGTCGCCACCAGGTGCCCCCGCACGGCGACAGCCTGGCGCAAGCTGGCGCGCGCCACCGCCAGCAGCTTGCGGTAGGCCGTCTGCCGTGCCGCCGCGGCGGCCTCGCCGCGCTGGCGGGCCGTCTCGCCGATCGCGCGCGCCAGCCGCGTGGCGCTGCGGGTGCGGTCCCGGCACAACGCCGCGGTCGCGGCCCCGGCACCGCCCACCACCGCCCCAACCCCACCCACCAGGTCCGTGGCGCGCCGCACCACCCGACCCAGCACGCGCACCCCGTCGGCCAACAGGCCGCTGTCGCGCGGGTAGCGGATCGCCGCCTCGACCACCGTGCCGTCGGTCCGCAGCTTGAACCCCCGCGTCACCCGCAGGTCGCACGCCAGGCGCACCACGTGCACGTGCAGCTGCTCCAGCGTCTCCGGCCGGACCAGCTTGGCCCAGCGGATCAGCGTCGTGCCGTCGGGCGCGCGCTCCAGGTAGAGCCGGCAGAACCGGCGCAGCACCAGGCTATCGCCCACGAACCGCTCGGTGTCGGCGTAGCTCCAGTCGTACAGCCGCCGCACGACCAGCATCCGCAGCACCACCTCGACCGGCGTCGAGTGCCGCCCCCGCCGCAGGCTGTTGGGTGCCCGCCGCGCCATCTCGGCCTTGACGGCCTGGAACAGCACGTCCACCTCGAGCAACGTGTCCAGCTCCGCCAGCTCCGGCTCGAACGCGAGCTGCAGCTGCGGCACCAGCGCGAACAGGTCCAGCGGCTCGTAGCGGTCCCGTATCATGACGCCCAGGGCCTCCGCGTGCGGATCGATGGTTACTGTCAACTCCATCGTACCGCACACCGCGGAGGCCCTATTTCGCACCAGAAACTAATTAGAACGCAGATGGAGGCGGCGCTCCGGTAGCGCTGGTCGCTCGCCCGGCGAGCCATGGCGCGGTGGCCCTCGTCCCGGACGCCGGCCCGGTGGTGTCGTTCCGAGGAGGGACGACGAGGGACCTCGGCCGGCGCGCCGTCCCCGGCTGGCCCGTTGGGACGTGAGGCGAAGCGATCCAGCTAGGACGACGAGGGACCTCGGCCGCCGCGCTGTCCCCGGCTCCCCCGGGGCGCCGGCGCACGGCGCGCCGGCGGAGGTCCCTCGCTCCGCCCGGAACGACAGCCGAGGCCGGGCCGGCGAACACCGGGCCGGCGTTCTGGCCGCCCGGTCCGGGAAGAACGCGCCGCGGTCCCTCATCGCTTGAACGCCGCGTACGCCCGCTGGACGTCGCGGTTCAGGCGCGCCAGCACAGCCGCCGGCTCCTCCTCCAGGTGGCGGGCGGATTCGACCGCCCTCGCCTGGGCGTCCCAGAGCTCCTGGCCCACGGGGAGGCTGGGGCGGAACCGCGCGGCGGAGCGCAGCGGCCAGAACGTGCGCCAGCGCGGGTCGAACTTCGCCGCGTTCCGCGCGAGGTCGTCGTAGGCGGGCAGGTAGACCGGCAAGTGCGTCGTCTCGACCGCCCAGGTCGCGGCCGAGTCCACGCCGAGGTACCTGGCGATCGCCCAGGCGCCGTCCTGCTCGCGGGCGATCTTCGGCACGATCGTGCTCCAGCCGCCGCCCCAGGTCACCAGCTCGGGGCCGCCCTCGGCGCGCGGGTAGGGGACGACGTCCCAATCGGCGCGCCGCTCGGGCGGCAGCCACGCGAGGTACTGCTCGACCATCCAGTCCCCGTCGCTGACCATCGAGGCGAGGCCGCTCACGAGCGGGTCGCGCTCGCCCGAGTCGAAACCGGCGGCGAGGCGGTCGACGGTGCCGACGGTCAGCTTGCGCGCGTACGAGGTCATCCACTCGAGCGCGGCGACCACCCTGGGCGCGTCGAGCGAGATGCGGTCGTTCGCCCTGTCGTACAGCTCGCCGCCGAAGACCCAGGCCCAGGTGTAGAGGCTGCCCTCCTTGAACCAGGGGATGAAGCCGAGCCGCGTGTAGCGGGCGCCCTCCATACGGGTGAGCTTCTCGGCGTAGCCGTCCAGCTCGGCGATCGTCGTCGGCGGCTTGTTGGGGTCGAGGCCGGCCTCGCGGAAGTGGCGCTTGTTGTAGTAGAGGCCGCGCAGGTCGGTGTCGAAGGGCACGGCGTAGAGCCGCTCCTCGTAGGAGGCCTCGAGCCACGCCTCGGGCAGGAAGCGGTCGGCGGCGACGCCGTCGCGCCTGGCCGGCTCGGTGAGGTCGGCGAGCATGCCCTTCGCCGCCCAGGTGGCGACCAGGAAGCGGTCGAAGCGGACGGCGTCGGGCGGCGGGCCGCTGGCGAGCGAGGCGGCCAGCTTGTCGGCGCCGGCGATGTAGCCGACCTCGACGGCGTAGGCGGGGTTGGCGTCCATGAACGCGAGGACCTGCCGCTGGTGGACCTGGGCGCTCCGGCCGGGCGTGAGGTTGTGCCAGTAGCGCACGACGCGCTGGCCGGCGCGGACGGTCGGGAGGGCGGCGACCTGGGGGAGGGGCGTCGGCGTGGGCGGCGCGAAGGCGACCGGCGAGCGCGGTGGCGCGGGTGGAGGTGGGGGGTTGCAGGCGGCGAGGGCGGCGGACGGGACGATCAGGGCCAGGAGACGGCGGCGGGAGACCCGAACGGCGCTCAGCCCTTGATGCCGGTCAGGGTGATGCCCTGGATGAACGTTCGCTGCACGAAGAAGAACAGGATGATGATAGGCAGCGTCACGCAGACGGACATCGCCATCATCAGCCCCCAGGCGGTTTCGTACTCGAAGCGGTAGAAGTTGAGGCCGAGCGAGATGGTGTAGGTCTCCTTGCGGATCAGGAACAGCAGCGGCCCGAAGAAGTCCCGCCAGGCCTGCAAGAACTCGAACAGCGCGATCGTCGCCAGCGCCGGCTTGGCGAGCGGCAGGATCACGTTCCAGTAGATGCGCAGCTCGCTCGCGCCGTCGATGCGGGCCGCCTCGGAGAGCTCCTGCGGGATCGTCATGAAGAACTGGCGCAGCAGGAAGATGAAGAGCGGGTTCCCGAAGTAGGTCGGCACGATCAGCGGCAGCGGCGTGCCGATCCAGCCGAGCCTACGGTAGATCAGGAAGAGCGGGATCAGCGTCACGAAGACCGGCAGGAAAAGCGTCGAGAGGGTCACGCCGAACAGCAGCCCGCGGCCGGGCCAGCGGACGCGCGAGAGCCCGTAGGCGGCCAGCGGGTTGGAGAAGAGCGCCCCCCCGACCGAGAGCGCGGCGATCACGATCGTGTTCCAGATGAACACCGTGAACGGCGGGCGGGTGAACGTGAACGCGCGCGGGTAGTTCGAGAAGACGAGCTCGTTCCAGGTGTCCGGGTCCTGCCACGGCACCAGGAGCGGCGGGATGTGGAACATCGCCTGGTCCGGCTTGAGGCTCGTCGCGACCATCCACCAGAACGGCAACAGGAACGTCAGCCCGAAGGCGAGCAGGACCGCGTGCTTGACGACGCTGAGCGCGACCTCGAGCGGGGTGCGGCGGGCGCGCGGTCGGCTCTGGTCGAGCGCGAGCGAGCTGGCGGCCATCAGCGCCCCCTCACCGCTTCTCCTCGCCGCCGTAGTGGACCCAGCCCGACGTGCGGAACACGACGTAGCTCAGCACGAGGATGACGAGGAAGAGCGTCCAGGCCATCGCCGACGCGCGGCCCATGTTGAAGTAGATGAACGCCTGCCGGTAGAGCAGCATCGCGTAGAAGAGCAGCGACTGGCCCGGCTGGCCGATGCCGCTGGAGATCACGAACGGCTGCGTGAACAGCTGCAGCGAGGCGATCAGGCCGATGACGAGCTGGTAGAAGATGACCGGCGTCACCAGCGGCACCGTCACGTGCCAGATCTTCTGGTACCAGTTGGCGCCGTCGACCGCGGCCGCGTCGAGCAGGTCCTGCGGGACGTCCTGGAGCGCGGCGAGGTAGATCACCATCGCCTGCCCGACCGTCCAGACGTTCAGCAGCACCAGCGTCGGCTTCGACCACTCGGTGGAGGCGAGCCAGCCCGGCCCGGCGATCGAGTAGCCGAAGAGGCGCGCGATGCTCTCGATGAGCAGGTTGACCAGGCCGAACTGCGGGTTGAACATCTGCAGCCAGACGAGCGAGAGCGCGACGTCGGGCACGAGGATCGGCAGGAAGAAGAGCGTGCGGTAGAAGGGCAGGCCCTTCGTCTTCGAGTTGAGGATCAGCGCCAGGCCGAGCGCCGTGACGATCGCGGCCGGGATCGCCATCAGCGTGTACTGGAACGTGTTGCCGGCGGCGACGGCCAGCTCGGAGTCGCGGAACAGGCCGACGTAGTTGCCGGGCCCGATGAACTCGGGCTCGTTCATCCCCTGGTAGTCGGTGAAGCTGTACCAGAAGGCGGCCAGGATCGGGTAGGCGCGGAAGGCGAGGAGGCCGATCAGCCAGGGCGTGCAGAACGCCAGCCCGACCAGCGTGTTGCGGCGCGTGATCGGGCTGACCCGGCGTCGCGGGATCGCGAGGTTGGCGGCCGCCAATACCCACTCCATCTCCTCTCCCGGTGGGAGCGGGGCAGGGTGAGGTCCCATGTCGAGCATGCCGTCCCGGGCCTCGCCGAGCCGGCTCGGCGAGGCGGGCTCTCACCCCGGCCCCTCCCACCAGGAGAGGGAGCTCGTGCCTAGCTCTTGAACTTCGCGTACGCCTGCTGGACGTCGCCGTTGAGCCGCTTGAGGACGGCCGCCGGCTCCTCCTTGCCGTGCCGCGCCAGGTCGACCGCGGTCGACTGGGCGGTCCAGAGCTCCTGGCCGACCGGCAGGTTCGGCCGGAAGCGGGCCACGTCCTTCAGCGGCCAGAACTTCTGCCAGCGCGGGTCGAACTTGTCCTTGTTCTTCGCCAGGTCGTCGTAGGCGGGCAGGTAGACCGGCACGTGGGTCGTCTCGATCGCGTAGACCGAGGCGGCGTCCGTGCCCAGGTACTTGGCGAAGGCCCAGGCGCCGTCGGCCTCCTTGGCGCCCTTCGGCACCACGGTGCTCCAGCCGCCGCCCCAGGTGACCTTGTCCGGGCCGCCCTCGGCCTTCGGGTAGGGCACCATGTCCCAGTCGTCCTTCTGCTCGGGCTTCATGTACTTGAGGTACTGCGCGACCATCCAGTCGCCGTCGCTGACCATCGAGACGAGGCCGGTCACGAACGGGTCCTGGTCGTTCGGGCCGAACGCGGCCGCGATCACGTCGAGGGTGTCGACGTTGTACTTCTTGGCGTAGGAGACCATCCACTCCAGCGCCTTGACCACCTTCGGGTTGTCCAGGCTGATCTGGTCCTTCTCCTTGTCGTACAGCTCGCCGCCGTGGACCCACGCCCAGGTGTACAGCGCGCCTTGCTTGACCCAGGGGACGAAGCCGAGGCGCGTGTACTTGGCGCCGTCCTTCTTGGTCAGCTTCTCGGCGTAGCTGTCCAGCTCGGCGATCGTGGTGGGCGGCTTGTTGGGGTCGAGGCCGGCTTCCTGGAAGTGCTTCTTGTTGTAGTAGAGGCCGCGGAGGTCGGTGTCGAAGGGGACCGCGTACAGCTTGCCCTTGTACGTCGCCTCGTCCCAGCCCTCCTTGATGAACTTGTCCTGCGTCACCTTGTCGCTCTGTGCCTTGGCGGTGACGTCGGTCAGGAAGCCCTTGGCGGCCCACGAGGTGACGATGAAGCGGTCGAACCGCGCCGCGTCGGGCGGGTCGCCGCCGGAGATCGCCGCGATCAGCTTGTCGGAGAGCTGCGTGCCGACGGTCGTCGGCACGAAGGTGGCCTCGACGCCGTAGGTCTGGTTGGCGTCGAGGAACATCTTGATCTGCTTGGTGTGGACGTCGGCGCTCAGGCCGGCGCCGAAGTTGTGCCAGTAGCGGATGACCTTCTGGCCCGCCTTCGGCGCGGGCAGGTCGGTGACACCCGGCTGGGTGGTCGGCGTCGGCGGGATCACGACGGTGCTGGCCGGGGCCGCGCCGGCGGCCGGGCTGGCGCCGCCGGCGGCCGCGGCTGGCTTGGTCGGCTCGGCCGGTTTGGCCGCGCTCGAGGCGGGGGCGGAGGTGGGCTGCGCGGCGCCACCACCGCCGCACGCGGCGATTACGACGCCGAGGCCGGCGCTCCCGATGACACCGAGGAAATGGCGACGCGACAAGGACATTGTCCGCTCCTCCCTTGGCTATTCGCCTGGTTGGAGCGGATTATACGCCCGCGTTTCCGCCCTTGAACGTGAGGCCGAGGACGCGGCCACCCAGGTCGCGCAGCGTCTCCTGCGCGGCGGCGACGTCGTGGGTGCCGCACTTGGCGGCGATCTCGCCGCCGAGCGCGCGCAGCGCCTCGATCGCGACCGGCGTGTTCAGGTCGTCGTCGAGCGCGTTGAGGAAGCGCGTCTTGTACGGCGTTGCGTCGACGGCCGGGCCGGCGGCGCGGGCGTCGCAGTGGGCGACCTCGGCGAGGCTGCGCGCCCAGTTCACCGCCTCGGCGAACTCGTCCTCGAGCCAGTCCCACGGCTCCCGGTAGTGGTGCACGGAGAGGTAGAGGCGCATGGCGTCGGCTGGGGCGCGCCGCAGCACCTCGCGCGCCATCACGAGGTTGCCGAGCGACTTCGACATCTTGACGCCGTCGAGCCGCACCATGCCGGTGTGCAGCCAGCAGCGCACGAACGGCGACTTGCCGGTGAAGTGCTCGGTCTGGGCGATCTCGCAGGAGTGGTGGGGGAAGATGAGGTCGGAGCCGCCGCCGTGGATGTCCACGGTATCGCCCAGGTAATGGGTGGACATGGCGCTGCACTCGATGTGCCAGCCGGGCCGGCCGAGCCCCCAGGGGCTCGGCCAGGTCGGCTCGCCCGGCTGGGCGGCCTGCCAGAGCACGAAGTCGAGCGGGTCGCGCTTGTTCGGGTCGTCGGGGTAGTTGCCGCGCTCGTTAGCGGTTGCGAGCGCCTCGTCGTAGCCCAGGCCGGCGAGCTGGCCGAACTCGGGGTCCTTGCGGACGTCGTAGTAGACGGACCCGTTCTTCTCGTACGCGTAGCCGCGCGCCAGAAGGCCGCTCGTGATCTCGATGATGCGGTCGATCTCCTGCGTCGCGAGCGGGTAGTGGTCGGGCGGCATCCAGTTGAGCTGCTCCATGTCCTCCCGGAAGCGCTGGGTCTCCAGCCGCCCGAGCTCGTCCCAGGCCATCCCGACCTGCTTGGCCTTGCGGATGATGTCGTCGTCGATGTCGGTGACGTTCTGCACGTACGTGACGTTCACGCCCTGGTAGCGGAGGTAGCGGATCAGGACGTCGAAGGAGATGTAGGTGAAGGCGTGGCCGGCGTGGGTGGTGTCGTACGGCGTCACGCCGCAGACGTAGATGCCGACGTGGTTGTCGCGCGGGACGAAGGCCTCCTTCCGCATGCCGAAGCTGTTGACGAGCTGCAAGGGACGGCCTCCGGGCTGGATTTCGACGACGATGGAAACGCGGCCGGGATTCTAGCGGTTAGGCGATGAGCTCGACGGCGAGCCCCTCGCGGTCCGCCGCCGCGGCCTGGTTCGCGTCGGCGGTGACGAAGTAGAGGTCGGCGGTCAGGCCGGCGGCGAGGCGTACCTCGAGCGCGCAGGCGAGCTGGACGGCGTCGTAGGCGCGCAGGGGGTGGCGGAAGAGGAGGCTGGCGGCGCCCTCATACACCTGGTCGCCCAGCTGCACGACGTGGTACTCGTGGTTCGCGTAGTGGCGCTGGAACGAGCGCCACGCCTGTGCGACCTCCCGCTCGTCGAGCTCGCCCAGGCGACGGAGCCGGCCGAAGGTCGACGCGATCTCCACCGGTGTGATCCGGGCGATCGCGATCGGGTTGGCGACCTTCGTTCGGCACAGCGATCGCACCCGGCCCGACCCCGCCTCCGACGGGATGTACCGCTTCGCCAGCGCCGACGTGTCGAGGAAGTACCAGGCCACTAGCGCCCCGCCCGGTCCTCGATGACTATCCGCGAGACGCTCGGGAGGTTCGGGTGTCTCCTCGCGATCTCCTCGAGCTCTCGGTCGATCTCGTCCAGCTCCCGCTCGGTGAGCCGTCGGCCGCTCGGCGGCTGGACGATGCCGCGGGCGATGAGACGGTCGAGCACTTCGTCGTCGGTCGTCCGCGGCGCCTCGGGGAGGCTCTCCAGCGCTCTGCGGACCACGGCCGCTTCCGTACACCTCCACCGCGCAGCAAGACGCTTGAGCTTCTGCTCCTGGGCGGCGTCGAGGTAGAGCTGCTTGCGCACCATCCTTCCCATACGGCGCGTACTATACATCGCGCCCCCGCGGCTACACTGCCGGGATGGAGCCGCTCGCCCTCTTCTACAGCCGCGAGATGCTCGAACACGACACCGGGCAGCACCCCGAACGGGTCGCGCGGCTCGAGGCGATCGAAGCGGCGCTCACCCACAGCGGGCTCACCGCCCGGACGCCGCTGCGCGAGCCGGAGCCCGCGGCCCTCGGGCAGATCACGCGGGTGCACGCGACCGGGTACGTGGCGACGGTCGACCGCCTGGCGCGCGGGGGCGGCGGGCAGCTCGACCCGGACACGGTCGTCTCGCGCGGCTCGTACCGGGCGGCGCTGCGCGCGGCCGGCGGGGCGGTCGCGGCGGCGCGGGCGGTGGTCGGCGGGGAGGCGAAGCGGGCGTTCGCGCTCGTGCGCCCGCCCGGGCACCACGCGCGGCCGGCGGCGGGCATGGGCTTCTGCCTGTTCAACAACGTCGCCGTCGCGGCGCGCGCGGCGCAGGCCGAGCTCGGCGTCGGCCGACTGGCGATCGTCGACGTCGACGTCCACCACGGCAACGGCACGCAGGAGAGCTTCTACGAGGACCCGTCGGTGCTGTTCGTCTCGACGCACCAGCACCCGTTCTACCCGGGCACCGGCGCGCTGACCGAGACCGGCGCCGGGCCGGGCGCGGGCGCGACGGCGAACCTGCCGCTGCCGGCCGGCTGCGGCGATGCCGACTACCTGGCCTGCTTGGACGAGGTCGTGCTACCGCTGCTGCGCCGCCACGCGCCCGAGCTGCTGCTCGCCTCGGTCGGCTTCGACGCGCACTGGGCCGACCCGCTCGCGAACGAGCAGCTCACGATCGGGGGCTACGTCGCGATCGTCCAGCGGCTGGCGGCGGCCGCCGACGAGCTGTGCGGCGGCCGCCTGGCGCTGGTCCTCGAGGGCGGCTACAGCCTCGAGGCGCTCGCCTACGGCGTGCTCGCCGTCTGCCAGGCGCTGCGCGGCGACGCGTGGGAGGACCCGCTCGGCGCGTCGCCGTACGCCGCGCGCGGGCCGCGGGTTGGCCCGATCGTGGCGCGCGCGCGCGTGATCCACGGGCTGGGCTGAGGCCGCCCTCTCCCGATTCGCGGCCGGCCTCTGCCAGGGGGAAGGGCGATTGACAGCCAGGTACTTGCCTCGGCCGTACCGCTCCGTCGAGCATGCGCCGATGCCCGCGGCCGACCGCTCCTGCACGTCGGCGCGCCGCGCCCTGGTCGCGACCGCGATCCTGCTGATCGCGGCGTTCCTGCGTTTCTGGCAGCTCGACGTGCTCCCCGGCGGGCTGCACTTCGACCTCGCCGCCAACCTGTTCGACATGCAGGAGGTGCTGGACGGCGCGCGGCCGCTCTACTTCCCGCGCAACACCGGACGCGAGCCGCTCGTCATCTACATGGAGTCGGCGTCGGCGCTCATCTTCGGCGTGACGCCGCTGGCCTCGAAGATGGTGACCGCCGCGTTCGGCCTGCTGAGCGTGGCGGCGACCGGCTTCGTCGCGCGGCAGGCGGCGCGGCTGGCGCGGCCGCTGGACCCGCGCGGCGCGGAGCTGGCCGCGCTCACCGCGGCCGGGCTGATGGCCGGGCTGTACTGGTCGGTGCACTTCAGCCGCTTCGGCCTGCGGACGGCGGCGATGCCGGCGCTGCTGGCGCTGGCGTTCGGGCTCGAGCTGCGCGGCGCGCGGGTCGGCTGGGGCACGCCCTCGCCCTTCGCTGCGCGCGGGGGCGACCCTGGCCCGCGGCCATCCCCTGCCCGAGGGAGCGGAACCCTGCACTGGCTCGGCGCCGGGGCCTTCGTCGGGCTCGCGCTCGACACGTACATCGGCGGCCGGATCGCGCCGATCGCGGTCGCGCTCCCGCTCCTCGTCGGCCTGGCGATCGAGCGGCACCCGCGGTGGATCGGGCGGCTCGTGCTGGTCGGCGTCGCCGCGCTGGCGGCGGCGTGGCCGCTCGTGCTGTGGTATCTGCCGCAGCCGGAGATGTTCGTCGAGCACCGGGGCGACGTGTTCGTCTTCAGCCAGCCCGACGGGACGCCGGCCGAGGGGCGGCTGCTGAGCGGCATCGTGTCGACCGCGGCCGCGTTCGTGCTGCGCGGCAGCCCCGGCATCGCCGAGAACCTGCCCGGGCGGCCGCTGTTCGACCCGCTCGGCGCGGCCATGCTGGTGGTCGGCCTGGCCGCGGTCGTCACCTGGGCGGCCCGCTCGCGCGGCGGCGCGCTCGCCGCGACGGCGCTGCTCGGCTGGCTCGTGGTGATGGCGCTGCCGTCGGCGCTGACGGTGCCGTCGCCCGGCTTCGTGCGCATCTCCGGCGCGGTCGCGCCGGCGGTCGTGCTCGCCGCGGTCGGCGTCTGGTGCGTCGCCGCGCGGCTCCGGGACCCGGCCTGGCGCGCGGCCGTTCCGGCGGCGGTCGTCGCGATCGGCTGCCTCTGGACGGCGCACGACTACTTCGGCACCTGGCAGCGCGAGGACGCCTACGAGGCGACGCAGGCGCCGAAGGCCGACGCCGCGCGGTGGCTCGTGGCGCAGCAGGCGGCGAACCGCACGTTCCTTGCCCCGCTCTGGGCGAACGACTACGCGGTGCAGTTCATCGCGCGCGACCACCCGCTCGGGCGGTTCGGCGGCGGTGGCTACGTCGTGCCGACCGACCGCGCCCTCGGCGCGATCTACGGCTTCCCGCCGGAGCAGGCCGCCGACGCCGAGGCGATGCTCGGGAAGCTCCCCGGCGCAACGTCCGAGGCGGTGCGCGACCCGAGCGGCCAGCGCGAGATCCTGCGGGTCGTGCGCCTGGCGCCCGAGGCGCTGCCGCCGCCGGTGCGCGAGTACCAGCCGCTCGAAGACGGCGTCGGCATGGTCGGCGCCGACTTCCCGCCGCGCGTCGCGCCGGGCGAGCGGGTCGTCGTCACGCTGCGCTGGGTGGCGACCGCGACGCCGACGCGCGACTACCACGCCAAGCTGCAGCTCCGGCGCGGCGCGGACGCGGTTGCCCAGAACGACGCGCAGCCGATCTACGGCCTGGCGCCGACGACCACCTGGCGGCCGGGCGACCTGGTGTTCGATCCGCACCCACTCGAGCTGCCGGCGAGCCTCACGCCCGGCGCGTACACGCTCTACGCCGCGATGTACGAGCTGCCGGGCCACTACCACCTGAGGCTGATCGACGCGGCCGGGCGCGTCGCGCCGATCGACGAGATGCGGCTCGGGGAGGTGACGGTTGCGCCAGCTCCCTAGCGTCGCCGTGCCGAACGGCGCGCCGAAGCCGAACGGCCGCTACCACCCGGCGGCCTCGCCCCCGCCCCGCCTCGACGCGCACTGGCTGGCGCTCGGCGCCCTGCTCGTGGTGAGCCTCGCGGCGCGGCTCTGGCGGCTCGACGCGCTGCCGCCCGGCCTGTGGTTCGACGAGGCGGTCGACGCGCACGACGCGCTGGCGGTCTGGCACGGCGCGCGCGACCTCTTCTTCGAAGGCAACCTCGGGCGCGAGCCCCTTTACATGTACGCGCTGGCGCCGGCCGTCGGGCTGCTCGGCCCGGGCGCCCTGCCGATCCGGCTGGTGTCGGCCGCGTTCGGGCTGGCGGTGGTCGCGCTGACCTACCCGCTCGGCCGGGCGATGTTCGACCGGCGCGTTGCGCTGGCGGCGGCGGCGTTCGCGGCGGCGTCGTACCCGCTGCTGCACTTCAGCCGCACCGGCTTCCGGGCGATCACGCTGCCGGCGGTGCTGGCGCTGGGCGTGTGGCTCGCCTGGCTGGCGCTCCGGCGAGATCGGCTCTGGCTGGCCGCGGTCGGCGGGGCCGTGCTCGGGCTCGGGCTGTACACCTACTCGTCGATCCGCTTCATCCTGCCACCGCTGCTGCTCGGGCTGGCGGTGGTCGCGCTCTCGCGGCGCGAGCGGCCGCTCGGGCGCCGCCTGGGCGCGATCGCGGCGCTGTGGCTGGCGGCCGCCGTGGTGGTGGCGCCGCTGCTGCTCTACTTCTGGCACCACCCGGACGTGCTGTCGTTCCGGGCGCAGAAGATGTCGTTCGTCGACCCGCGCGCCGCGTTCGGCGCCTGGCTCGGCTCGGCGGTCGACGTGCTGCGGATGTTCGTCGTCTCCGGCGACGGCCTGGCGCGCCACAACCTGCCCGGCCGCCCACTGCTGGACCCTGTGGCCGGCGCGCTCTTCGTCCTGGGTCTGGTCGCCGTGCTCGCCGTCGCGCGCTGGCGGGCCGCCGGGCTCTTCGTCCTGCTGTGGCTGGCCGCCGCGGTCGGGCCGCTCACCTTCACGCTCGAGAACCCGCACCACCTGCGCTCGATCGGCGCGCTGCCACCGGTCTTCCTGCTCGCCGGCGCCGGGCTTGCCTGGGCGTGGCAGCTGCTGACGCCATCGCCCCGTTCCCCGGAGGCGGGCGATAGCGGAGGCGCGGCCCGGCGTGGCGCGCGGCGGCAGATCGCCGGTGCCCTCGCCGTGCTCGCCGTCGCCGTCTCCCTCGGCCTCACGCTCCGCGACTACTTCGTGCGCTGGCCGGCCGACCCGCGTACCTACTGGGAGACGATGGCCGACGTCGCGGCGGCGGTGCGCGCCCTGCCGACGCTGCCGCCGGCCGACCGGGTCTACCTCGCCGCCGACGAGTACCGCTCGCGGCCCGAGCCGTTCACCGCGCTGCACGGCGAGGACGACCGCGTGCACGCGTTCAACGGCCGCAAGGGGCTCGTCTTCCCCGACCCCGGCCTCGGCCCGGTGCTCTACGTGATGCCCGCCTCGGGCAGCGCCGATTGGACCAGGATCGAGCGGTTCCTGCCGCCGGGCGCGCTCGTCGCGCGCGCCGACGCGCCGGCGGGCGTGGACGCCTTCCGCGCTTACCGCGTCCAGGCCGCCGCGCTCCAGCCGCGCCCGAGCCACCTGCTCCACGCGCGCTTCGGCGAGGCGGTCGAGCTGCTCGGCTACGACCTCGGGCCGCCGGCCGCGGCTGGCGGCCCGGCGGACCTCGTCCTCTACTGGCGCATCCTCCAGTACCGCTGGTACCCCTGGAGCTGGCGGGCGCAGCTCGTCGACCCGGTCCAGCACCTGCGCGTGGGCGACGCGGCGTACAGCGACAGCCTGGTGACCAACGCGTGGCGGCCGAACGACGTCGTGGCGAGCTGGATCGACGTACCGGGCGCGCGCGCCTCCGGCGTGGCGGCCGGCTACGTGGCGCTGTCGATGCGGAGCGACGACCGCGACGGCGCGCCCGACGTGCCGATCGTCGACGCGGCCGGGGCGCCCCTCGGCACGGTCCTCTGGCTCGGCCCGGTCCGGCTCTACGACCGCGCACCCGACCCGGTCCCACCGGACCTGGTGGGCGCGCCGACGCGCTTCGGCGACGCGATCGAGCTGCTCGGCTACCGGCTCGGCGGGACACCCCGCGCCGGCGCGCCGCTCGACGTGGCGCTCGTCTGGCGCGCGAGGGACCAGCCGGCCGCCGACTACTCGTACACCGTCCAGCTGCTCGACGCCGAGGGCAAGCTCGTCGCCCAGCAGGACGGCCCGGCCGGGCACGGCCGGCTCCCGACCGGCGTCTGGCAGGCCGGCGACGTGGTGGTGGACGCGGTGCGCGTCGCCGTGCCCGCGAACGCGCCGCGCGGCCCGCTGCGGCTCGTCGTCGCGCTCTACGAGCAGCCGAGCCTGACGCGGCTGGCGACGCCGGCCGGCGACCACGCGGAGCTAGCGACCATCAGCCTGGCGCCGTAGGGACGCTCTCGGCGGACAAGCGGTCGGCCGTCAGCAATCAGCCCGAGACCCGTGAGCGCTGAGCCGGCGGGGGCGCTCCTCCCCCAGATCGAGCAGCCGCTCCAGGCGCGGATCGGTCCCATCGGCGAAAGGACCCGCCAGGGTCCCGAGGAAGATCGCCCAGCAGCGCGCGACCGCCTCGGGCACGTAGCCGCCGCCGGCGACGGCGAGCAGCCGCCCGCCGCACAGGTCGTGCGCCAGCGCGTGGAGCCGCAGCGCGATCTCGCGGTAGGCGCCGGCGGTCAGGTCGAGCCGCACGAGCGGGTCGCCGCGGTGCGTGTCGACGCCAATCTGGACGATCAGGAAGTCGGGCCGGTAGCCGGCGACGTACGGCAGCACGACCTCGTCGAGCAGCCGCAGGTACGCGGCGTTGCCGGTGCCGCGCGCGAGCGGGACGTTGAGGGTGTAGCCGAGGCCACGGCCGGCGCCGACCTCCGTCGCCGCGCCCGTTTGCGGGTAGAACCGGCCGCCGTGGCGGTGCAGCGAGGCGTAGAGGATCGGCTCGTCCCAGAAAAGCTCCTGCGTGCCGTCGCCGTGATGGCCGTCGAGGTCGACGATCGCGATCCGCTCGACGCCGAGCTCGCGCTGGAGGACGTGGACGGCGATCGCGACGTCGTTGAAGACGCAGAAGCCGCCGGCCCGGGCACGGCCGGCGTGGTGGAGGCCGCCGCCGGGGTTGAAGGCGTGGTACGCCTCGCCCCGGGCGATCGCCCGGGCGCCGGCCAGCGTCGCCCCGACCGCCACGCGCGCCCGGAAGAGCACGCCGGGGTAGGCGGGCGTGTCGCCGTAGTCGAGGAATCCGGTGCCGGCCGCGTCGCGCTCTTTCACGAACGCCAGGTACGCCGGGTCGTGGACGAGCAGGATCTCGTCGTCGGTCGCCGGCGTCGGCTCGACCCAGCGCAGCGCGCCGTCGAACAGCCCCAGCTCGACCAGCAGCTCGCGCGCGAGGGCGTACCGCCGCCACGAGTCGCGCACGCGCGAGAAGCCGCGGCCGTCGTAGCGCGGGTGGTAGAGGAAGAGCGTCGGCGCCGACACGTCGCCGGATCGTAGCGGAGCCGCGCGGCGACGACGTCGGGCAACGTCATCGCGAGCGGGGCGAGGAACGTCGACCGCCGCCGCGGCCATCGCGCGCCACCGAACATGCCGACTCCCCGCCGGCCAGTCGCGCGGCAGCGCCTCGCGCAACGCGTGAACGGCCGTCGAGCTGATCGTCCCCGGGTCGTCCACCGACCGCGCCAGCGGGTAGAGGCCACCATCCCCGACCGGATGGCCGGCGGCTCGGGCGCCGAATCGGAGCCGACGTTCGCACCCACCACCGATCGGCCGGCCGGAGCCGATCATGCCGGCCGGCGCGGGTCCGCGGGCGGTGGCGCGGCTCTCTTCGGCCTCGCGCTGTGAGCTGGCGTGGGCGCACGTCACCTGCGCTTCGCCGCGTCGTCCGGAACGGCATGGAGACCCGCGGTGGTAAAGTCGAAGGGGGCCTGGGGTGAGCGCTGGGCGCAGCGCGGTGCGGCTTTCTCGCTGGGCCAGCTCCTCGGTCGCGAGCTCCGCCATCACGGCGCAGTTGCTCGCGCCGAAGGGGTCTCCGAAGGGCTGGGCCCGGCCGAAGGCGAAGGACCTCAGGAAGGGAAGACCAGGGATAGCTCTTCTCGCGGGCCAGCGCCTGGGCCAGGCGTATCGCCCGGACCCACCATCCGGCGACGCGGGAGCAGCCAGCAGGGCCGTCCCGAGCACTGAACGATACGGAGGAGGTGCAGCGGTGACCCGGATCTACGTCGCGACGGGCGACGCGCTGGCGGTGATCGGGCGCGCAAACGGCGGCTGGCGCGCCCGGCTCGCGCTGGCCGGCAAGCACACCTACTGCCTCGCCGCCGACCCGCGCCGGCCGGAGCGGGTGTACTGCGGCACGTTCGGCCAGGGGCTCTGGCGCAGCGACGACGCGGGCGCCACCTGGCGGCCGACCGGGCCGGGCATCGCGTCGGACGC
>DASRFH010000173.1:0-41617 GCA_035651675.1 Chloroflexota bacterium
CTGGAGGACGATGTGCGCGGCCGAGCCGAAGCCGTACAGGCCGAGCCGCTCGACCTCGCCGGCCATCCGCAGCGCGCGGTAGCCGATCAGTCCGGCGCAGAGCAGCGGTGCGGCCTGCGCGTCGGGGTAGCCCTCGGGCACTGGGAAGCAGAAGCGCGCGTCGGCGACGGTTCGCTCGGCGTAGCCGCCGTCGATCTGGTAGCCGGTGAAGCGCGCGTGGTCGCAGAGGTTCTCGCGCTCACTCCGGCAGTACCGGCACGCGCCGTCGGTCCAGCCCAGCCACGGCACGCCGACGCGGTCGCCGATCTGGAACCGCTCGACGTCCGGCCCGAGCGCCTCGATCCGGCCGACGATCTGGTGGCCGAGCACGAGCGGCAGCTTCGGATCGGGCAGCTCGCCGTCCACGACGTGGAGGTCGGTCCGGCACACGCCGCACACCTGGACGCGCAGCCGCACCTGCCCCGGTCCTGGTGCCGAGATCCGCAGCTCCCGCCCGCGCAGCGGCGCACGCGCGGCCTCCAGCACCATAGCGTGAGCCGACGCACCTTCAGACACGCGGTCCCCTCGGAATCCCGGTCAGGCGACGGCGACGGTCACCGCGTAGACCGCGGCCTCGGCCCGGCTGCGCAGGCCGAGCTTGCCGAGGATGCTCGTCACATGGTGCTCGACCGTCTTGCGTGAGACGACCAGCGTGCGCGCGATCTCCGGGTTCGACAACCCCTGGCCGAGCAGCTCGAGCACCTCCCGTTCGCGCGGACTGAGCTGGTCGAGCGGACCGGCCGGCCGGGCCCGGCTGAGGTGCACCTGCACCCCGAGGCCGCGCAAGAGCGCGGTCGCGTCTTCCGTCTCTGGGGCGCCGACGCGCTCGAAGACCGCCAGCGCGGCCCTCGCCTCGGCGACGGCCGCGGCTTTGTCGCGGCCGCTCAGGGCACGCGCCAATTCCAGATGAAGCGCAGCCCGGAACAGCGGCCAGTCCTCCCCACTCAGGGCGCACAGCCCTTGTTCGAACGCCGTCGCGGCGGCCGACGCATCGTCGCCGCGCGCGGCGAGCCGGCCCCGCGCGAGGGCCGCTTGCGCCTGGACGAAAGGAAGGCCGACCTCGGCGGCAACCGCGTCGAGCCGGTCACAGGCAGTCGTGGCGGCCGCCTGGTCGCCGTGCTGCAACTCGGCCTCGACGAGGAGCAGCAGCAGGGGAGCGGACCGCAGCCGATCGGCGCCGAGCTCCCGGAGCGCCCGGCGCAGCACCGCGGCGGCGAGCTCGGGCTCGCGGCGGGCCAGGTGTAGGTGGGCTCTGGGGTGGGCGGCGTCGACGTAGTCGTCGAGGCCGCGCAGGAGCTGACTGGCCTCCTCGAGCCGGCCTTGCCGGATGCGCAGGTCAGCCAGGGCCGAGCGGCACCTGGCGCGGTGGTCGGCGTAGCGGGTCGTCTCAGCCGCGCCGAAGGCGAGGCGCAGCGCTGACTCCGCCTCGGCCCAGCGCCCGGCCTGGCACAGAAGCGCGCCGTAGGCCGAGCGACAATGGCAGAAGTAAAGGAGCACCTCTTCGTCAGCGCTCCCGGTGCCGATGACGCTCTTCCAGGCGTCGAGCCGGCTCAAGTCCCCGGTGCGCTCGCAGGCCGAGACGAGCGAGCAGGCCGCCTGGCCGACGACCCAGGGCTCACAGACCTCGCGCGTGCTGATCAGCGTCAGCGCCTCGTCGAGCCGCGTGAGCCCCTCGTCGATCCGGCCCATCGAGACGAGCGCCAGCCCGAGATCCGCTAGCGCCTTGCACTGGAGGGGCAGATCGTCGAACTGCTCGCCGAGCGCCAGCGCCTCCCGCGCGCGCCGCTCGAGCTCGGCGGCGTCGGACACGACGCAGCCGACCGGCGCCAGGAGGAGCCAGCCGCGCTCGGGGCACGCGCCCTCCGTGGCGAGAAGCCGTTCGCCGCGCGCGTACCAACCCCGCGCCACCGGGTGATTCCCGATGGACTCGAAGTAAAGCTTGCCGAGCACGCCGGCGGCCGTGGCTGCCTCGCGCCGCCGGCCGGCCGCCTTGAACGCGAGGAACGCCGTTTCGGCCGCCTCTTTCGCCCCGTCGTACTCTCCACGCAGGGCTTCGAGCATCGCCAACTGAAGCGCGGCTGCGGGGTTGCCTTCCTCGGCGACCCGCCGCCGGAGCGCGATGACGGCGTCGCCCAGCCCGTTCCACGGCGTCGGCGACGACGTCGCCGACCTTCCACGCGCGGCAACTGCCGCCCCGGCTTCCATCGCACACCTTCCACCGGCTCGCGCCGAGACGCGCTGTACCGCGCCGCAGTCACTCAGCGCGGCGTCACGCGGCTTCAGCGTAGCGCAGTCGGTGTAGGAAGTCGAGCACGACGTATTCGTGTAGCAGATGCTGCGACCGCAGCACGCGGTTGACGTGCATGCGTACGAGGCTCGCGACGACGTCCCCGAAGGGGGCAGCCAGCCACCCGGCTCGGTCTAGCCGGCTGAGCGCGGCGCCCACCGCCGCGAACCGCTCGCTCCGGCGGCGCAGCGCAGCCAGCGCCGGATGCTGCAGCGCGCCAGTTGAGCGCGCGAGCTGCCGCAGCTCGACCAACCCATCGCGCTCCTGCCAGAAGCGGTCACCAAGCGCGTGCAGCGGCGCCGGCGAAGGCAGCTCGCGCGCGATGGCGTCGCGCCGGAGGCGCGTCCACCCGACCGCGGCCCGGTTCATGCCGAGGTCGTCCAGCATGAGGTCGACACCGCAGAGCGCGAGCTTCCAGGCCGGCCCCGGCGCGTCGGCCTCGCCCGCGAGCGCTCCGAGCACCGCCACCGCAGCCTCACTATCGGCGTGGAACAGCTCCTCGCAGAGGACGATCCCCTCGTCGCCGCCGTACCGCTCGGCGTCACGCACGTACGTGTCGAACGCGAAGCGGCTCATCCTGCCGCCGTCGACGGCGCACCCGCCGGCCTCGGTCAGGGCTGCCAGCGCGTCTGCGCTCAACCGCCGAGGCTCGCCGCGGAGGTGCAGCCGGAGGTGGGGCTCGGCGTCGACGTGCCTGACGAAGAACCAGGATTCGATCGCGCCGGTCGCACGCAGGTGCGCGACGACCGGCGCGACGTCCTCGACGAGCACACGGTCGGCCAACGCCACGTCGCAGTACAGCTTGGCGTAGAGCCACTCAGCCCCTGGGGCGTGGGCACGCTTGGGCACGGCCGTGGCGTCGACCGGCCACGGCGAAGCGGCGGTCGACCCGGGGGAGTCCTCGCCGTGGCGCGGCTTCACCACTCGGGTGGGTCCTCGGCGGGGCATTGCGTGCAGCGCGGTTCCCAGCCGATCAGGGCGTAGCCGAGGTCGGCGCGCGTGCGTACTGGCGGACTGGTCATTTCGCCGAGTCCGCAGTGCACGCAGCCGCGCGCGATGGTCAGCTCCGTGCCCTCAAGCCTGAACTGGACGCCGTCCACCCACGCGAGGGCCCGTCGCCCCTCCTGCACGATCACGCGCTCGGGTGGCACCACGCGTCCGGTCAGCTCGCGCAGTCGCTCGACCAGCGCGGCCCGTCGTGTCTCGGCACCGGCTTCGCGGGACTGCTCGTACTCCGCGATCGCAGCAGCACGCCAGTCGGCCGCGCCGGTGGCTGCACGCCGGCTCGGCGCGTCCTCGATCAGGAACATGTCCGTCGCCGCCGCCGCCGACGGGATGGGGTTCATAACGGTCGCGATCATCGGGTTCTCCCTGCTCCAAACGATGCTGAGAGTCTGCGGGGGCCCGTCCCTCGGGGCATCGGGGAAGATCCCCAACCTGGTCCCCCATCTTCACGGCGTGTTGGGCGCAGCGCCGGCTCTGCCTCGGCGGCCCAGGTTGCGCCGACGGCGCAACCTGGGCCGCGGTGACTCCTCGTGGCCAGCGCGGCCGGGTCTTATTTGCCGCCCGACCGTTGCCGCATTGGCCGGCGCTGCACGCGACCGGAGGAACCTACTGTCCGGCCGCGCGGCCGCGCGGCGTCGGCGTGCCGAGGCGCTGCTCGCGCAGCACGGCGACGAACCAGGCCGCGGCGATGACACCCGCCGTCATCAAGGTGACGTGGTAGGCGTACTCGATGGCGAGCAGACCGCCGAGCTCGAGGCCGTTGGCGATGTGGAGGGAGTCGTGGGACCACCAGTTGATGAGCACCCAGGCGATCGACAGGTGAGCAAGACGGGCGAGCGGCGTCGGCGCCGGGCCGGCGGCGCGCATCCACGGGTAGCCGAACAGCAGGAAGGCGACCCCGAACCCGAAGGCGAGCGCCT
Organism: Chloroflexota bacterium; assembly: GCA_035651675.1. Classification (GTDB taxonomy): domain Bacteria; phylum Chloroflexota; class UBA6077; order FW602-bin22; family FW602-bin22; genus DASRFH01. The sequence continues at coordinate 4,252 of DASRFH010000173.1, forward strand.
CCATCAGCCCGAGCAGCATGAACAGCGGCAGCTGGATCCCGACCGGCGGGGCGACGCTCGCCGCCGGGTGCCAGCCGAACACGGCCGGTCCCAGTGGCCCGTTGACCGAGGTCAGGAACGCGAACAACCCGAGAACCACCGTCACGACGACCCACTTGGCGCGCGCCAAGCTCTTTCCTCGCGACGTCGCGTGGGTATCGAAGCGACTGGACTCGAATACGGCGGACATACTGTTGTTCTCCTCTCCGCGTCAGCGGTTGATGCGCGGCAGTCTGCCGTGCCCGATCGGTGGGTGCATCGGCAAGGTCCCCCAACCTGCTCCCTTAATCTGGCCACGCACACGGTGCCGTGCGGCGCCCTTAGCAGGGGACGGTGCCGCCCGACCTGTCGACCGCCAGCGCGGCGCCGGTGCGGACGCCGCGCAGCGACCTGGCGCTCGCGGCACGGGGGAGGTATCGTCGGTGATCGGTGCGCCAGGGCGGGCTGCCCGGCGCGCGCCCGACTCTTTTCATCCGGAGGCGACGTGTCGCTGCTGGACCAGATCCTCGATCACAACGCCCGCTTCGTGGCCGAGCGCGAGCGGCCGCTCAGCCGCGCCCCGGCCAAGAAGATCGCGCTCTTCACCTGCATGGACACGCGGCTCGTCGAGTTCTTGGAGCCCGCGCTGGGCCTGCGCCGCGGCGACGCCAAGGTGATCAAGAACGCCGGAAACACCATCGTGGACCCGACCGGCGGCGTGATCCGCAGTCTGGTCGTCGCCGTCTACGAGCTCGGCTGCGAGGAGATCTACGTCGTGGGCCACCGCGACTGCGGGATGGCCGAGCTGGACGTCGAGAACCTCGAGCGGAAGATGCGCGCCCGCGGCGTCGCCGCCGAGGCGATCGCCGCGCTCCAGCCGAGCCTGCGCCAGTGGGTCGGCGCGTTCCGCGACCCCGAGGGCAACGTGCGGGACGTCGTCGAGCTCATCCGTACCAACCCGTTGATGCCCGCCGACGTGCCCGTGCACGGGCTGATGTTCGACCCGGCGAGCGGGCGGCTCGACCTGCTCGTGCGCGGCGACAGGGTTGCGGCCGCGCCCTGACCGACTGCGCGAACCCACGCCCCCTGGCCCGATCCGGCGACGTCGGTTACCTCCCTCGGGCCACCGCGCCGCGTGCGACCGTTTCGTATCCTTGGGCCGCCCATGCGAACGTTTGTACGAGTAATCTTGGTCGCCGCAGTGCTGGCGGCGTTGACCCTGGGCCTGGCCGGCGCGCCGGCCGCCACGGGCGCAGCTTCGGCGACCTGGAAGACCTACTTCCCCGTCTTCGCGAAGGATCCACCGGCGACCCCCACGCCCTCGCCGACGCCCGACACGGCCTGCCCGGCGACCGGCCAGAGCTACGACCTGATTCCCACCGACGGCCGCTACAGCGGCCCGCCCCCCGACGTCAACCCCGACCTGAACTTGACCGTCCGGGGCTGGGTCGACGTCGACGAGCTGAAGGGGCTCGTCAACTACAACGGCGGCACCGACTCGGGCGCGCCGCAGCTCTACAGCCTCTTCGGCGACAACCGAACGCCAACGTTCAGCTCGACCCACCGCGTCTACGACTGGGACTGGGTGAACAACCGCCGCGGCGGCGTGCTGACGAACTGGCGCGTGACGCTGCTCGGCATGGCGACCAACCCTGGCGAGGTAATCAAGTCGCCGGCCCGCAGCGGCAGCGACATCTACCAGGGCGTTTACTACGCCCTGGTCGTCTACGCTGAGAAGACCCGCATCACGCTGCACTACGGGCGCAACGACTACGTCGCCCCGGGCTACGGCATCCACCTCGAGAACGTCTGCGTCGACCCGAGCCTGCTCGCGAAGTACCAGCAGGGCAACGCCGGCGGCCGCGTCCAGCTCCCGGCGCTGAGGAGCAATCAGCCGCTCGGGACCGCGCGCGGCGGCGAGCTGCTGGCCGCCATCCGTGACACCGGCACGTTCATGGACCCACGCTCCCAGAAGGACTGGTGGCAAGGCCGCGCCGCCCAGTACGAAGCCGTCGGCGGCAGCATCTTCCCGGTGGACAGGGCCCCGACGCCCGTAGCCACGCCGACCCCCTTAGCCGCTGGGGCGCCACCCCGGTAGAATCGCGGCCGAGGGGTTCCATGGCCGTCCAACTGCCGCGGTGGCGCTTCACCGTCGACGAGTTCGAGCGGATGATCGAGGCTGGCGTCTTCAAGGAGGACGACCGCGTCGAGCTGATCGATGGGGAGGTGGTGCAAATGGCTGCGCTCGGCTGGCCCCACGCTGAGTCGGTTATGAACTGCACCGAGGAGTTCTCGATCCGCGCGCGCGGTTTGGCCGTCGTCAACGTCCAGAACCCGCTGGATCTGCGTCCCCACGCCCGGCCGGAGCCCGATCTTGCGCTGCTTCGTCCGCCACGCTCGCGCTACCGCCGCAATCCCCCCAGGGCCGAAGACGTGCTGCTCGTCGTCGAGGTAGCCGACTCGTCGCTCGCGACCGACCGCGACGTCAAGATTCCGATGTACGCGCGCGCCGGCATCCCCGAGGCGTGGCTCGTCAACCTCGTGGACGACGTGATCCGGATCTACCGCGAGCCGACCGAGACGGGGTACCGGGTGATCCAGACCGCGCGGCGCGGCGAGACGCTGTCGCCGCTGGCGTTCCCCGATTGGGCGATCCCGGTGGACGAGCTTCTGCCCGCCGCGCCCTGAGCGCGCAGAGCGGCACAGCGGTCGCACCGATCGACGGCATAGCGATTCGTCCCGAGGGGCGGCGCGCGCTCGGCCTCAGTCGACGTAGGCCGGCGCGCGCCCACGGAACACGCGGCGCCGCCAGATCCAGCCGAAGTGCGCGACGAAGTTGACGCCGACGGAGCAGCCCGAGGCGAGGACGGCGGCGAGGAGGTAATGGACGCCCAGCTGGTCGAACAGCGTCGCGGCGGCCCACCAGACGGCGAAGGCACCAGCGGTGCTGGCGTGGAACTGCGCGCAGCGCCGCCAGGACGGACGCGGCTGGCGGAAGACGATGCGCTCGGTGAGCAGGTAACGCAGGAGTGTCGACAGCTCGGCCACGATCAGGTTGCCTAACGCGGGCGGTAGACCGGCGACCCCGATCAGCAGGTACAGCTCGACGAAGTCGCAGCCCAGGCACAGCCCCGCCACCGCGATCCAGCGGCCGAACGCGGCGACGACCCGCTCGGACCGGAGCGCGGCTGACGCGCCACCGCGCAGGCGACTCGCTGCCTCCGTCAGTACCAGCACCAAGGGCACCGTAGTCTACCCGCCCTGACCCTACGCGGGAAGTCCTCGTTCGGGAGCTCGTACCACGGCCGCTGGGTTGGAGCCTTCTTCGCCGAAGCTTGGACCCGGATGAGATCCCTAGATCCCGGCGAAGAGGTCGTCCTCCAGCCCATCGGGGCCGGGCGCGCACGGGCCGGCGACGAGCCGGTACCGCTCGTGCGTCCAGAGCTGACGGCGCAGCTCGTCCGGCATCCGCGCGAAGCGGCTGTCGGGGCCCATCTGGGTCCGGTGGGCGAGCACGGCCTCGCGCTTCTTGTCGACGTACGGGCGGATGTCGATCAGCGTCGTCACGGCGTCGTCTGGCACGGCGAAGCGCTGGAGCCGCTCCTGAAAGCGCCGCTCCTCGTCTTCCGGCGTCTCGCCGTCGCGGCGCCGCTCGACGCCGGCGGCCCGCATCACCTCGCGCATCCGCACCATGTTCGAGCGTGGGTTCACCTGCTCGTACAGCTTGGCGACGCGCCAGGCAGGGCCAGCCTCGGGGAAGCGGCCCGGGTCGCCGGATGCCCAGTAAGCCGCCTGCGCGACGCGGTGCGCCATCACGTGGTCCGGGTGGCCGTAGATGCCGTTGACGTCGTAGGAGGTGATGACCTGCGGCCGCTCCTCGCGGACAAGCCGCACCAGCCGCCCGACCGCGTCCTCGAGCTTGGCGCGGAAGAAGCAGCGCGGGTCGTCGTTCTCGGGCGCGCCGGCCATCCCCGAGTCGCGGTACCCGAGCCAGGCGAGGCGGTCCACCCCAAGGATCGCGATCGCCGCCTCGGCCTCGCGGCGGCGGACCTCGCCCAGGTTCTCGGGCGTCGCGAGCGCCGGGTCGCTGATCTCGCCGGCCTCGCCGCCAGTGCAGATGACGACCACCGTGCGGACGCCCCGGCGTCCGTAGTGCTGGAGCGTGCCGCCGCTACCGAGGCTTTCGTCGTCCGGGTGCGCGTGGACGACCATCAGCGTCCGGCGGGTATCGGTCAAGCGGTCACCGGGTGCTTCTGGAACAAGTCGCCGTCGTGCCCGACGATCGTGACGACCTGGACGATCTGGCCTTCGTAGATCACCCGAGCCTCCCCAGGAACCCCTCGATCGCCTGCGCGACCGCCTCGGCGGTCGTGGTGTAGACGTGGTCGGCGCCCTCAATCAGCGCCGTCTCCACGCGCGGGGACGAGCGGGCGTTGCGCTTCACCGTCTCGAGGTCGGCCGGCGACCCGATTTCCGGCTCGTTCGTGCCGAGGATCGCCAGGAACGGGCAGCGGACCTTGCCGATGGGCGCATCGGCGCCGCCGTCGAGGCCGTAGACGTCGACCAGCGACTTAGCGCGGTCGACCACCGTCTGCGCGCTGAGCGTGGTGCCCGGGCGGCCGGTCATACCGAAGGGTAGGAGCTCGAGGCCGCGCCCCTCGGCGACCATCTTCGTCGCCAGCTCGAGCGTCTCCTTGGCGAGCTCGGGCCGGCGGCTCGGCGGCCGCATCCCGCCGGAGGCCGAGATCAGCCCGGCCACGCGCGGGTCCTGCTGCGTGCCCTGGTACCAGACCACCTTCATGCCCCCGTAGCTGTGGCCGGCGAGCACCAGCCGCCGCGGCGCGAGCGTCTTCTCCGCGAAGTCGAGCCAGGCCTTGATGTCGAGGAACGCCTCGCTGGCGAGCTCCCACCAGGCGCCGCCGAGCCGGGGCGAACCGCCCCACCGGCCGAGGCCCGCACCGTAATGGTGGCCGCGGCCGTTGCCGCTCACGAACTGGTACCCGCGCTCGGCCAGGTAGCGGCCGATCGTCATCTGGTGCGGCTCGCAGAAGTAGCCGGTGAAGCCGTGCATCCAGACGACCGCCGTGCCGTTCGCCGGTCCGGTCGGCTGGATGACGACGCCTTCGTGGCGGACGCCGTCGTCGGTCGTGATCCAGACGATCTCCTCGGTGCGGTTGGCCATGGCCTACCTCGCCGGCGCCGGCGCGGCACCGGCGTGCTGCCTCAGGAAGGCACGCACGGCCTCGACGAAGCCGGCGAACTGCTCACGCCGGACGTTGTGGCCGGCGGGGCTGAGCCGCACGACCGTCGTGTCCGGGTGGATGCGCTTCGCCTCCTCAGCGGCCTCGGGGGTGACGCCGCCACCCCGCTCCGGGTCGGAGGTGATCAGCAGAATCGGCACTGTGACCTTCGGCAGCAGCTCGCGGAAGTCGAGCTGGGAGCGCGGCGCGTTGACGTGCTTGAGGCTGACCTGGAGCTTCGCGTCGGCCCAGGGGCCGAGCTCCTCCTCGGCCCAGGTGGGGTGGCGCTCGCGCGCGAAGGCGATGAGCTGCTCGCGCGTCATCTCCTTGAGCCGCAGCGCCGCGTCCGGCGCGCCCCGGTTCGGCGGGTTCCAGCCGGGCATGCGGATGCCGCCGTCCTCGAGGATCGCCGCGCGCAGCGCGTCCGGGTAGGCGGCGGCGAAGGCGAGCGTCTGGCTCGCGCCCATCGAGTGGCCGCCGACGACCGGGCGGTCGAGGCCGAGCGCCTGGATGAAGGCGGCGAGGTCGTCCGCCCGCGTCGCGTGGTCGTAGCCGCCGTCGGGCGCGTCGGAGAGCCCGTGGCCGCGGGCGTCGGGCATGACCACGTCGTAGTCGGCCTCGAGCGCCCGGGCGACCGGCGTCCAGCACAGTCCGCTATCGGTCGAGCCGTGGCACAACACGACCGGCGGCTTGTCGCCCCCGGTCCGCGTGTAGTGGATGCGAATGCCGTTCGCCTGAACGTAGCCGTCCTGCCACTGCGCCATGGTGCGATTTCTCTCCTTGAGAACGTGTGGGTGTGTCGCCGCTGGGGCACCCCAGACCTGGGCAGGGCTTCCCCGCGCCCGTTCTTCCTAACGCCGCGCTAGCTCGTCGAGGATCCGAACCGTCTCCTCGGGGGCCGTGTAGTGCAGGTTGTGCCCAGTGTTCAGCTCGTAGTACGTCCAGCGCGGGTCGTTCTTGACGCGCTCGGCGCGCTTGGCCTGGTGGCTGCCGGGCTCCTTGCCGACCGTGCAGTAGACGTAGGCGCGCGGCAGCGTGGTCTCGCCACGGCTCAGCTCGAGCGGCTGGAGCAGCGTCCCGATCGGGTGGCCGACGCGGCGCGGGCGCGCCCACTCGGTGATCTCGGCCGGCTGGTCGGGCGGCGGCGTGCCGGGCGGGTTGCGCCAGTCGCCCTCGCGCACGCGGCGCTCGAGCTCCTCGCGCCGGCCGGGCATGTTGTCGGCCGGCGCCTGCCCATTCGCGGGCGTCGCCGCGTCGAGGTAGACGAGCTGGCGCAGCCGCTCCGGGCAGCGGTCGGCGACGCCGGTGATGACGTTGCCGCCGTAGGAGTGCCCGGCCAGGATGACGTCGTGCAGGTCCTCGTAGAACAGCACGTTGACCACGTCCTGGACGTGGGTGTCGAGGTTGATCTCAGGGCTGGACAGGTGCGAACGGTCGCCGAGGCCGGTCAGCGTGACCGGGAAGACCTCATGGCCCCTCTTGCGCAGCAGCGGCACCACGAACTTGTTCCACGACCAGGCGCCGCCCCACGCGCCGTGAACGATGACGAACGTCGCCACGTCGCTTCCTCCCGCGTTCGAGCGCCACGATACTACCAGAGCGCGCGAGGATTGTTGACAATCCTGGTGACAATCCGAGGGGGCCGACGCGTGGGCGACGGGAGCGGTATTGGCGCTGGGATGCCCGCGGGCTGCCGGCGAGGGGCCGAGGACGAGGGCTACCTCCGGCTGCGCCAGGCGATCCTCGACGGACGCTTCCTGCCGAACGAGCGGCTGGTCGAGGCGGACCTGAGCAAGATGTTCAACCTCGGCCGTGCGGCGATCCGGACGGCCCTGGCCCGCCTCGAGCAGGACGGGCTCGTCGAGCGCGCGCCGTTCCGCGGCGCGCGGGTGCGCGCAATCTCGCTGGCGGAGGCGATCGAGATCCTCGAAGCGCGCGCGGTGCTCGAGGGTCTGGTCGCCCGGCACGCCGCGCTCAACGCGACGCCGGCCGACGTGGCGGCGCTGCGCGCGACGTTGGAGCGGATGGAGGCGGACTACCGAGCTGGCGACCTGGCCTCCGTGTCGGAGGGCAGCAGCCGGATGCACCGCCAGCTCCTCGCGGTCGCCCGACACCAGACGGCCGTCCGGCTCCTCGACGGGCTGCGCGCGCAGAACGTCCGCCACCAGTTCCGCACGATCCTCGCGCCGGGCCGAGGGCGCGGGTCGATCGAGGAGCACCGGACGATCGTCGAGGCCGTCGCGGCCGGCGACCCGAAGCGCGCCGAGAAGGCCGCCCGCCGGCACGTCGCGAACATCGCCGACGCGCTCCGCCGGATCCCCACGGGCACGATCTGACGCGGCGGAGGCGCGCCATCTCTCTGTATCGTCACCAATCCTGTCGACGAAGCGCGGTGAACCCCCATGACGACTGCTTGCTGCGCTGGCGCGGCGCACGCGTCGCCAGCCGGGTGCAACAATGCGCGGCGCCAGAACGCCGTCGCGGCTCCGCTCACCGGCCAGCGGCGGGATCTTCACGTATGCAGGAGCGCTGACCGGTTGCAGTACGTCAACGACCCGTACCCCTGGACCGAGGGCATCGGCGGGGACCTCACGATCGTCGACCTGGTCGCGAACGGCACGATCATGCCCAGCCCGGCGGCGGCGCTCTGGTGGGCGATCGAGCGCGGCGCCTCGCTGCTGACGGCCGGCGGGCCGTCGGGCGCAGGGAAGTCGACGCTCGCCAACGCCTGCCTCGGGTTCCTGCCCGACGGGGCGCGCGCCTACGCCGTCGCCGGCCGGGACGACCCGCTGCGGCTGCCGACCGTCGGCGGACCGATCTACCTCCTGGTCAGCGAGCTGAGCGACCACCCCCGCCCGTTCTACGTCGCCGGCGCGGCGGCGCGGCGCATCTTCGCGAAGGTGCGCGAAGGCGCGCGCGTCGTCGGCACGCTCCACGCCGATAGCGTCGACGAGGCGATCGAGGTGCTGGGCGGCGAGGTCGAGTTGCTGCCAGAGGACATCGCGCGCGCCGATCTGGTCGCGGTCACGCGCGTCGTCGACGACCCTGGCGCGGGCGACCGCCGCCGGATGTGGCGGATCCCATCGGACCGGCCCGTCCGCCGCCGCGTCGTCGAGATCGGTCTGCTGGGGCCGGACGCCGAGCGCGGGGTTGGCTGGATCCCGCTCGCGACCTGGAACGGCGCGTCGGAACGGCTCGATCTTGCCGACGCGCCCGCCGCGCTCGCACGCTGGGCCGGCGTCTCCCGCGCCGCCGCCGAGAAGGGGATCGCCGAGCGCGCCGACGCGCTGGCCGCCCTCGCCGCCGAGGGCCGCCGCGACCCGCGGGACGTCGCCGACGCCGTCCGTCGGCTTCGGGTGTCGTAAGCGTGGCTGAGACGACACGCCCACCGGTCCCGCTCGCCAGCATCGCCTTCGAGTTCGCGGTTCTCGGGCTCACCAGCTTCGGCGGCGGCCTGCCGGCACACATCCGGCGCGTGGCGGTGCGCAAACGGGGCTGGCTGACCGAGGAGCAGTTCATCGAGGCACTCGCGTTGGCGCAGGTGATGCCGGGGCCGAACGTCGTCAACCTCGCGACGTACATCGGCCGTCGGCTCCGCGGGCTGCCCGGCGCGCTGACCGCGGTCGCCGCGGTGGTGGTGCCGGGGCTGGGCGCGCTCTTCGCCGTCTACGCGCTCTACCGGAGCGGAGCCGCGCTCGCGCCGGTCACGGCGGGCCTTGCCGGCGCCGCTGCCTGCGTCGTCGGACTCCTCATCCAGAACCTGGTCCAGGTCGGAAGACGGGCCCTGCAACGCCCCGCCGACGTCGTGCTCGCGCTCGTCACAGCCACGGCGATCCTGGTCGCGCGCCTGCCGCTGCCGCTGGTGGTGGTCGCCGTCGGCGGGGTCGGCGTCTGGCTGAACCGGCCGCGGGCCGCGGCCGCCGTGGCGGCCGAGGGCGGCCAGCCCTGAACGACCTGCTCCAGCTCGCTCTGCTAATGGCGACGCTGTCGCTCGTCGCGTTCGGCGGCGGCAACTCGACGCTGCCGGCGATGCACTCAGCGGTCGTGGCCGACCACCACTGGCTGACCGACGAGCAGTTCCTGAGGGCGTACACGCTGGGGCGGCTGGCGCCCGGCCCGGGCAGCCTCTACGTCTCGCTGATCGGCTACCAGGTCGCCGGACCGCCCGGCGCGGTCGTCGCGACCGTCGCGCAGTACCTGCTGCCGGCCGTGCTCGTCTACGCGATGGCGCGCGCCTCGGAGCACTTCGCCGAGCATCCGTGGAAGCGCGCCGTCGAGCGCGGGCTCGCACCGGTCGTGGTCGGGCTGCTGGCCGCGGCGCTCGTCCAGGTTGGCGGCATCGCCGTGGATGGGCCGGTCGCGGCCGTGCTGGCGGCCGCGTCGACGGTGCTGCTCCTCCGCACCAGGTTGAGCGCGCCGGTCGTCATCCTGGCCGGCGGCGCCGTCGCGGCGGTCCTGCCCTGGCTCTGGCCGAGTTAGGCCGGGGGCGCCGCCTCGACGCGGGCCGTCTGTAGGACGCCCATCTCGCGCATCTTCGATTGGGCGGGGGCGACGGTGTCAGCCAGGTCGGGCTGACCCGCCGCCCAGTCCAGGTACTCGCGGACGATCTCGGCTTGCCCGACGACGGGACGCCAGCCGTACGAGGCGAACCGAGAGATGTCCGAGAAGATGTGGCGGGTGTCGCCCAGGCGGAAGATGCCGGGAAGCTCGGGCTCGACGTCGAGGCCCGCCTCGCCGATGACCATGTCGGCGAGCTCGCGGACGGTGATCTGCCTTCCACCGCCGACGTTGAACGCCTGGTAGTCGGTGCCGCCGTCCTCCAGCGCGAGCAGGTTGGCCCTCACGACGTCATGCACCGACACGAAGTCGCGGAGCTGCTGCCCGTCTTCGTAGACGATCGGCGGCTGGCCCGTCAGGACCCGCACCGCGAACGACCGCAGGGCGCCGGAGTAGGCGTTGCGGAACGACTGGCGCGGCCCCTGGACGATGGAATAGCGCAGCGCGACGGTCGGCACCTGGTACCGGCGCCCGAGCGCGAGGGCGAGCTCCTCCTGGCACCGCTTGGAGATGGCGTAGCTGCTGTGGGGGTTGCACGCGCTCTCGTCGGTCCAGAGCGGGTCGACCGGGCGCCCGCAACGGGGGCAGTAGACGTCCCAGTCGCCATCGGCGAGCTGGCGGGCGGGCCGCTGGTCGGGGTAGACGACCCCGTCTTCGTGGCAGTAGTACTTGCCCTCGCCGTAGATCGCCTGCGAGGACGCCACGACGACCTTCTCGATCGGGAGCCGCTCCGCCACGATGAGCTCGTAAAGCAGCGCGGTTCCGGCGCAGTTGATGATGAAGAAGCGGGAGAAGTCGGTCAGGTAGTCCTGGTACGCGGCCAGGTGGACGACCGCGTCGACCCCCCGCAGCGCCCGCAGGAACGCGCCGCGGTCCTCGACGCTGCCCAGGTGCAGCTCCGCGTCGTCGGGGAGGTAGTCGGGTCGCCCGTGACCCGCGTGGACCGGCGGCACGAGCTCGTCGAGGACGCGCACATGGTGCCCGCGTTCCAGCAGCGCGTCGACGGTGTGCGAGCCAATGAAGCCCGCCCCGCCGGTGACCAGCACTCGCACGTAGACCACTCCGGCGCCGTGGTGGCGTAGTTGCGGCGCGGCCTTGGGCTCTCTGGGCCAAGAGGCTCTCGTTGGAGGATCGCCGCACCGCGCGCCGCAGGCGCCGACCGGGTCCTACCCGCGCCGGCGAATGGTCTCCCGGCGCTGTTGCGAAGGGGTTGCCGCGGGGTTGAGACGAAGCAAAGAACCACCGCGCGAGACTCTTACCTCGACCGCGTCACAACCACCGAGGCACCTCGCTGGCAACGTCGCGGAGGTACCTTCGGGCGGTCCCCAACCATAGGTGGAGGTGCTGATGGAAGCAGCTGTCGATCAGGCACGTCCGTGGTTGGAGGTGCTCCGTCCTCGGTCGACCGCTTGGCCTCGCCCATCCGTGGCAAGGGCGTGCGGGGCGCCCACCGTTGGGCGCTGAACCGTGCTGATCGCCCGCGCGCCGGTGCGCATCAGCTTCGCCGGGGGTGGCACCGACCTGCCCGCCTACTACGAGCGGCATGGTGGGATGGTCGTCTCGACCACGCTCGACAAGTACTTCTACGTGTTCGTGTCGCTCAACGGGCCGGAGAGCATCCAGATCAGCTCCTCCGATTACCGGGCGTACCACCGCCACCGCGCGGGCGAGCCGCTCCTGTGGGACGGCAGCCTCGGCCTGGTCAAGGCGGTGCTGCACGAGTTCGGGTTCGAGAGCGGGATCTCGCTCTTCCTGGCATCGGAGGTGCCGCCGGGCACGGGCCTGGGTTCCTCCAGCGCGGTGGCGGTCGCGCTCGTCAAGGCGCTCTCGACGGTCCGCGACCTCTCGCTTACGCCCGACGAGGTCGCCGCGTGCGCCTGCGACATCGAGCTGCGCAAGCTCGGGTCGCCGATCGGCAAGCAGGATCAGTACGCCGCCGCCTTCGGCGGCCTGAACGCCATCACCTTCCACCGGGACGGGCGCGTCGACGTGGAACCGCTAGCTGTGTCCGCCGAGACCCGGGCGCGGCTGCAACGGCGCCTCCTCCTCTTCTTCACCGGCTCGACCAGGGACGCGAACTCGGTGCTCAAGCACCAGCAGCGAGCCAGCGGCGCGGCGAGCGGCGACACCGTCTCGGCGCTGCACGCCATCAAGGAAGCCGCCTGGGAGACGAGGCGCTGCCTGGAGCGTGGCGACCTCGGGGCTTTCGGCCAGATCCTCGCCGACGCCTGGGAGCAGAAGAAGCGCCTCGCCCCCGGCGTGACGAACGAGCGAATCGATCAGGCCTACGAGCTCGCCCGGCGGCACGGCGCGGTCGGGGGGAAGATCACCGGCGCCGGCGGTGGTGGGTTCTTGATGCTCTACTGCGAGGAGACGTACCAGCCAGCGGTGTGCGAGGCGCTCGAGGGCATCGGCCTCTACCGGATGGAGTTCCACTTCACGCAAGGCGGCGCCCAGGTGGTGATGAACGCGCTGCCGCGGCTCTCGCCAGGGCTGCTCGTAGCCGCCTCGCCGGCGCGGTAGGCGGCCGAGGTACCTCGAATGCGGGACGATCTAGCGAGACGACGGTACGTGGCCGCCCTCGTGTCGACGGACGCGGTCCTGCTGTCGGCGGCCTTCGTGCTGGCCAACCTGGCGCGGAGCTCCTCCGGCTCCGCCGGCGACGCGCTGGCCGCCGCCAACCCGATGGCGATTGCGGTCGTTCCGTTCTTGCTGGTCGTCCTCTGGCTCCGCGGCGCGTACGCCCGGGCGCACGTCCTGGGTGGCCCCGAGGAGTACGTCCGCGTCATCGGCAGCTGCGCCTACGGCGCCCTGTTCGTCGCGGGTGTGAGCTACCTTTTCGGGGCGTCGCCGCTCGTGCCGCGCAGCGCGCTGCTGCTGTTCTGGGTCTTGGCGACGGTCTCGATCGTCGGCGGTCGGTTCCTGCTGCGCCGGGTCGCCTACGCGCTGCGCGCGCGCGGGCTGTTCGTGCGGCGCGTGCTGGTCGCCGGTGCGAGCGAGCAAGGCGTGGCCATCGCCGGCCGCATCCACGGGCCACGCGAGGGCGGGGTGGAGGTCGTGGGCTTCCTCGACGACTACGCCCCTGTGGGCACGAGGCTGGTGGGCGAGACCGTCGAAAACGGCCACGTGTCCCGCCGCCAATTCCCGGTGGTCGGCCACCCGTACGACGCCCAGGAGCTGGCGATGGTGCACCGCTGCGACCTGGTGATCGTCGTGCCGGCGGCGCTGAGCTGGGAGAGCCAGCAAGCGCTCGTGCAGCTCGGCGCGGCCGACAACGGCCTCGACGTGCGGCTCGCGCCCGCGGCCTTCGACCTGGCCGCCGCGTGCGTGGAGCCCGCCCCGCTCGGCTTCCTCCCGCTCTTGCGGCTCGGGGGCTCGCGCATCGTCGGCGTCCAGGCGCTCCTGCGGGCGGCGCTCGACGTGGCGCTCGCGGCCACGCTGCTGGTCGCGGTCGCCCCGTTCGTCGGCGCCGCCCTGATGCTGGGCCGTGCCCGCGGCGTCCGCCCGCTCCTGGTGGAGCGGGCCGTCGTCGGCCGGGATGGCTCGCCGGTTCGGCTGCGGCTGCTGAACCCGATGGTGACCGATCGGCTCCTGCTGCGCGGCGCGCCGGCGCTGTTGGACGTCGTGCGGGGGAGGCTAGCGCTGGTGGGGCCGCGGCCGATCCCAGCCGACGAATGGGCGCAGTACCAGCGGCGCGCAGGCCTGCTGCGGTCGGTCCTCCCGGGCCTGACCGGGCCTTGGCGCCTGGGCGGTCCCGAGGCGCCCGACGAGCGCATGTTCGGGGATGTCCTGTGGGTCCACAACTGGACGATCTGGCAGCACCTGTTCGTGCTCGTGCAGACGGGCCGGCGGGTGTGGCGGCACCGCGACCGCGAGGGCTCGCTGGCGCGTTGGAACCGAGCGACGCTCCGCCGAACCGAGCTCTCAGTAGGAGGGCAGCGCGAGCTCGGGGCCGCCGGGTAGCGGGTCGCGGTAGATGATGGCGTTGGGCCGCGGCCGGGTGCCGCGGGTCAGCCAGACGTGGCCCTGGTTCGCGGTGCTGTTGCTCGGACCGGTGACGGGGATCGTGGCGCAGCGCGCGCCGCCCGCGCTGGTGATGGGCGTGATCGCCGGGGTTGGGCTCGCGGTGTGGGCGGTCTGCGCCGAGCCGATCGCGGTGCTCACTGCTCTGCTGCTGCTTCGGCCAGTGGTCGACGTCGTGGCCGGCACGGATTTCGTGACGGTCGCCAGCCTTTCCCGCGTTGGCACCGACGAGGCGCTCAACGCGGCTGGCATTCTGGGGCTCGGCGTTATCGCCTTGTGCCCCTTCCACCTGTGGCGCCCATCCACCCGCGGCTGGGGCCACAGAACGCCAGGTCCGTCGCCACTGCCCGGGCCAGCGGCCGCGTTCGGCGTGCTGGTGGCGTGGGCGGCGGTGACACTGCCCTTCGCCGAAGACCGAACGCTCGCCGCGACGAACCTGTTGCGGGTCATGTCGGTGATCTGCTTCGCCCTGCTGGTCTGGAGAGCGTGCGCGTCGGTCGACGGGTGGCGCGCGCTGTGCCGCGCGATGGCGCTGAGCGCAGCGGTCCCGACCCTGGTGGCGTTCCAGCAGCTCGCGACGGGCACCGGTGGTCTGATCGACACGACTGGCACGACCGAGGTGAACCGCGCGGTGGGCACGCTCGGCAACCCCAACCCATTCGCCCATTACCTCGTGCTCACGCTCCTGGCGACCTGTGCCCTGCTCGACGGCACCCGTGGTTGGCGCCGTTGGCTCTGGTTGGGCCTGGCCGGCCTCCAGGCGATCGCGCTCGGCGCGACGTTCACCCGAGGCGCCTGGCTGGCCGCGGCCGTCGCCCTCGCCGTTCTGCTCTTGACCGGCGGCCTGAGGCACGCCTGGCGATGGCTGCTCATCGTGTCGGTCGTTTTCGGCGTGCTGCTCCTGTTGAACGCGGATACCTTGGATGCCAGATTCGCGAACCTCGACTCGTCGAATCTCGAGACGAACTCCGCGGCTAGCCGCTTGGCGATCTGGCAGTCCATGCTCGCGTTCCTGGCGACGAGCTCGCGGATCGTAACGGGGTTCGGCGTGGGGTCGGTGACGGCGATCGCGGACCGGTACCTGCAGCTACCCCTCGTGACCCACAACGATTACCTCCGCGTGCTGGTCGAGCTGGGGGCCGTCGGGCTCCTGATTTGGGTGGGAGTGTTCGTGGCGGCCGCGGTGGGGCTGACGGCGCGGCTGCGCGCCGCGCGCGGCCACACGAAGGAACGTTTGGCCGCGGCGATCGGCCTGGCCGCGCTGGCCGCCTACTTCACCGGTGGGTGGGTCGAGAACCTCTTCACGCTGACATCTTTCCAGTGGTACTGGTGGGTCCTCATCCTGGCCCCGCTGGCGATACGCCTGCCTCCCCCTAGCGCGTTGGGCTACTTCCGAGGGTCCTCCGGCGGCTCCGGCACGGGCTACGCCGGTCATTTCCGTCGGGCGCCGTGACCTTCCTGTGGCCGGCGCGGGCGACCAACGTGGGTGAGGCACTGCCTGCCGCCCGTCGGTCGGTCGGGGCGGAGCGGTACTCCGCGACTCGGTGCGCCGCCGTGCTCGTCGCGCTCGCGGCCATCCAGTTACCGCTCTACGCGGCGATCTACTTCGTCGTCCCGCAGTCACCACAATACACGTCGGACCCCCGCGCGCTGCTCGTCGATCGCCTGCCGCTGTGGTCGGCCGTTGTCGGGCTGGCGCTGCCGCACCCGACGGCACCCACGGAGGGTCTGGCCCTGGTCGCGGGCGTCGCCACCGGGACATTCGCGTGCTACGCCGCGGCTGTCGAGATCAGTCGGCGCGCTGCCGTGGAGCGCGTGCCCCTGTGGGTCGTCCCGGGACTCGTCGTCCCCTTCGGACTGCTCGCCGTGCTGGCACTTCCCAACTCCGGCAGCGAGGACGTTCTCTGGTACATCAAAGAGGCGCGCGTGGCAACGGTCTACCACGCGAACCCGTACGCCTTTCCGCCCGCTCCGCACGCGGGCGATCCGTACCTGCAGTTCGGCCTCTTCGATCGCTGGATGCAGCGTCCCATCCCCTACGGACCCGCGTGGACGCTGCTCGCCGTCGCGTGGCAGTCGGTCGTTGGCGACGACGTCGTCCGCAGCCTGCTGGGGTTCCGTGCCTTGTTGTTCGGCTTCAACCTGGCGGCCGCGGGGCTGGTGTGGGCCATCCTCGGCCGTCTCGCTCCGTCCCATCGCCTGGTGGGTCTGGTGTTCTTCGCGTGGAACCCCATCGTCTTGGTGCACGGGAACGACCACCTCGACGTCGTCATGGCGTTCCTGCTCCTGCTCGGCGTCTACCTCCTCCTGCTCGACCGGTGGTGGCTGGGACTCGTCGCGCTGTCTCTGTCGGCGCTCACGAAGTTCCTGACCGCGCCGCTGGTCCTGGCTCACGTCGTGGCGTCGTGGCGCCGTGGATCGTGGCGGTCGGCGATCTTCGGCGCGCTGCTGGCTGGTGCGATCGCCCTGCTGCTGTTCGCACCGTTCCTGGGCGCCGGGACCAGCTTGCTGTTGCTGAGCCGCGAGCCGCACAACGCCAACCCCGGGAGTATGTTCAGCCTGGAACGAGTCGTCTTCGTGCCGCCGTTCCTGGCGCTGTGTACGTGGGTGGCGGGGCGCCCGCAAACCACGACCGGGCAGCTCCTCGAGTCCTGGGCGGCCATTATGCTCGGCTTCGCCCTGTTCTTCTTCCCGCCGCAGTACGACTGGTACCTGCTGGCAGTGATCGCCGCCGTCGCCGTGGCGGGGTCGCCTCGTCTGGCGCTCCTGGCCGTCGCGCTTTCGCTGTCGGCCTGGACGAACTACATGGTCGGCCAGGCAGGTAAGCCGTACGTGGCGTTCCCTTCGATCCTGTTCAGGCTGATCTGGTGGGGGCCGCCGGTCGCGGTGCTGGCCTGGCTCAACGGTCCACGGGTCATGACGTTGTTGCGCCGTCCACGCACGACAGGTGCGGAGCCAGCGGCGAGCGATTGGTAGGCGGTTCCGCCCACCGGGCGCCGGCGGCGTCGAGCGCGTAGCCGGCACTGGTCAACCAGTCAGCGATCGCCGTCCGCGCCTCGTCGAACGAAACGGGTGGGTGCCAGCCAGGAAGCGTGTGCGACTCGAAGCGAACCTGAGCCGAGAGGATGCTGCAGATTTGCGCGTCGCTGGGCCCCAGCTCCGGCGGCGCAAGCCGCGCGGTCCTCTTCAGATCGGATAGTCGCAGCACGGCCTGCCCTACTGCACCTCGACGGGGGTCCACGCGCTCCATCACCGCTCGGGCGTAACCCCCGGCCCGGCCCCGGTACAGACTGGCCAGCATGGCCCGCGCGATGCTGGCAGCTGGTGAGCCGCCGCCGTCCTCGCCCCGATCCACCAGCACGTATCGGTTGCCGACGGCACCGGCTATGCAATCGAGGATTTCGCGCCACGAGTGAGCTGAGAACTCGGCCAGGTGGTGGTAGACGCCGAACTCGTTGAGATCAGCCGGCGGCCGGCGAACCAACTCGCACACGTAGCTGGCGACGTTGTCGACGTACGTCGCGTTCGCGTATCCGAGCCGGCTCTCGTAGCCGACGGCCTTACCGTCCAGCATCCGCTGGGCAAGCGACGCGACCCAATTTGGCGCCGCCGGGCCGATGACGTTGCCCAGACGGACGATCGCCAGGTCGTACCCCCCATGACGGCTCGCCTTCGCCAGGAGCTGCTCGGCGTAGACCTTCGTCTCCACGTATGGATCGGCGGCGGGCCACCAGTGCACTTCCGCTGGAGCTGGGCGCCGCTCGAAGTTGTAGCCGAAGACAGCCTGGGTGCTGATGTGGATGATCCGTTCGCCGCGCGACGCACGCGCCGCTTCTTGCACCTTGCGAATGAGGTTACGCGTCTGTCGGTAGGCCTCGTAGGCTGCGGCATCCCGCGCGTACGCCAGGTTGACCACCGCGCGCGCCCCGCGGCCAGGGGCTCGTTCGATAGCATCTGCCGACACGAGGCCGATCTGATCTCCAAGATCTCCGAGAAGGATCCGCGCGATCGACGGTCGTCGGACGACAGCGTCGACGTGGTAGCCGGCGTCGACCAGGGCTTTGACCGTTCGCTGCCCCACGTAGCTCGTTCCGCCGAAGACGACGACGTTGTCAGGCATGGGCCCGGTCGGCTTCCGTGTGTGTAAGAGCATCGAGGAGAGCGACGAGCACCAAGAAGCGAGGTGCGTCGATCAAGGAGAAGTACGACGGCGCCTTGATGGCCTTCCTGAACTCCTGGTGGGCCAAGAAGAAGCATCCGAGGGCGTCGACTGGCTGAGAAGCGCCGGTTACGGCGCGGAGCGTAAAGGCCTCACCGCCAACATAGAGCGTTGGAGCCTGCTGCGGGACAGTTGGGATGACGAGAACCTGACCACACTCCCCGAAGATCCTGACCGCGCACGGCAAGGGCTCGCGACGGCTAAGACGGAGCTCGAGCTCGACGTCTCCACCGGTGGGGAGACTCAATACCATCGACGCGAAGCACTCGTGCGACGGCTCCTCACCAGGCCACCTCGTCACCTTTCGGAGTGTCCATGTTGGCTGCGCGCCCTGTCCATCCAGCGAGAGGATGAACAGGACCATGTCCAGTAAGTGGGAGCCGGTGTCGTAGATCACGCCGCCGTACGGGCTCCGCGTGACGTATTCGGAGCTCGACGGCCAGGACCAGCGCGCCCCTTCCGATGCCACGACCTTGGACACGCGGCCGAGGCCCCCGCTCGCCACGAAGCGCCTCGCGGTGAGGACACTGGGGAAGAAGCGCCGGAACTGGTTCGCCACAAGCTTCCCATTGCATTCGCGGGAGAGCTCGATTAACTCCCGCGCCTCCGCGAGGCTCACGGCGAGCGGCTTCTCGATGAAGACGTGCTTGCCCGAGCGCAGGTACTTGTGGGCAGCGTGGGTGTGGCTCTCGGGTGGGGTCGCGATGATCGCGGCGCCGACCTCGCCCGCCGGCGGAACGTCGTCGGGTCGGCCGTAGCGCGCGGCACCTAGCAGGCGCGCCGTGGTGCGGGCAACCTCGACGTCTAGATCGAGGCAGGCGTGGATGCCGATCGCGCCCTCCCGCGCGAGCTGGCGAAGCACCGGAGCGTGGGACTGCTGGACGACGGCCCCGCAGCCGACGACGTCGTAGAGAAGCCGCATGTCGAACGAACAATCCCCTCAGCGGCGGGTGAGCGATGGTAGGCGGCGCTTCTGCCTCGCGATGCGCCGCCAGAGGCTAACGCCCTCGTAGAGCCGGCGATGCCGAACGACGCGCGTCTCGGCGCTGATGGCGCGGAGCACGCGTGGGTCGGTGGTGCCCTGCTGCGCGACGTAGGAGCTCAGCCACTCCAAGAACCGCTGTCGGGCCGGGTAGTACTGCCGGAGCGTCTTGGCCACCGAGCAGCACGAATCGGGGTGCTGACGGTACAGATACCAGCACCGACTCGACACCATCACCGGCGCCGACAAACAGATCTTTGCGCAGAAGACCTGGTCTTCGTAGAGCGACCTGAACGCGTCTTCGTAGCCACCAACCGCGATCGCCGCCTTGCGGCGAACGATGAACTTGGATGGCGGCAGTATTCTCTCCGGCAGGAAGTCCAGGAGGAGGGTAGGCGGGGGCACGACGACGTCCGAGTAGTCGCCCACGCGCTGGACGAAGTCGCGCTTTGCGTCCTCCCGCCTCTTCGTCCAGCTGTACCACCACCTGACCGATCCGCAGAGCATCGCCGCATCAGGGCTCGCCTCAAGCATCGCGACCTGCTCGGCGAGGGCGTTGGGTAGGACTACGTCATCCGCATCCAGGAAGGTGACGAAGCTGCCCGTCGCGTGCTCGATGCCGAGGTTGCGGGACGCGCTCATCCCCCGGTTCTCGCGGCCATCGTGCGTCAGGTACCGGACCCGCGCCGGGCAGCGCGCCGCGTACGCGGCGGCGAGTTCGCCCGCGCCATCGGTCGATCCATCGTCGACGAGCAGGAGCTCCCACTCGCGGTAGGTCTGCGCTAAGACGCTCTCGATCGCTTCGGCTAGGAATTCCCGGCCGTTGAGGAAGATGATGACGACCGATGCTACGGCGTTGTTGCTCATCCGCCTCCGCGATCGGCCGCGAGCGCCGCAGTGGGATCCGGGTCTAGGGGCGTCAGGCGGCCACTTGAAGGCCAGGCTTATCGTGCCCGATCGGCGGCCGCGTCGAGGTTGTCCAAGAGTTGAGAAAGCGTGTGGGCCGGATGCCGCGGAACAGACAGCACCCCGGCGGCCGCTCGCGCGGGGTAGCATGACGGACGGATTCGGCTGTCGCACAGGAGCCTCTCGTAGCTGTGCCGGTTTCTCCTACGACGGACCCAGCCCCCTCGCCCGGCGCGACCCAGTGGCCCAGGCGGCGTGGCTCGCGGCCGTTCTGCCCGCTGTGTGGTGGGCTGGTCGGCCCGGGCTCGCTGCCCGTGCGGGAGAACAGCGATGGGCCGATCGACGGCGACTTCGCGGTGCGCGCCTGCGCGCGCTGCGGGCTGTGGTTCACCGATCCGCAACCAGTGGGCGCCGATCTGGCCGGTGCCTACTCGACCGGCGTGTACAAGCAGAGCGGCGGTCGTGCGCTGCGGGTCGTCCAACGCGTGCTGGCGGTGCAGGACTGGCTTCGGCTCCGACGCATCGCGCGGTTCCGCGCGCCCGGGCTCTTGCTCGACGTCGGCTGCGGCAAGGGCCGCTTCCTCGACTCGGCCCGCCGGGCGGGCTGGACGGTGGTCGGCGTCGACCCTGTTCTCGGCCAGGTAGCGACCGCGCGCGCGCGGTACAGCGTGCCGGTCTGCGTCGGGGACGCGACGTCGCTGCCGTTCGAAGCCGGGACGTTCGACGTGGCGACCGCCTGGCACTGCCTCGAGCACTCGGAGTCACCGCTCGCCTTGCTCGGCGAGGTCGTAAGGGTGCTGAAGCCGGGTGGACTGCTCGTGGTCGAGGTACCGAACAGCGCGAGCTGGCAGGCGCGGATCGGGGAAGCGGGCTGGTTCCACTTCGACGTGCCGCGGCACCTGTTCCACTTCTCGCCGAGGAGCCTCTCCTACGCCCTGGCCGAGGTTGGCCTCCGTTCGGTTGACCTGTCGACGTTCGGTCTCGAGGCGAGCTTCTACGGGATGCTCCAGTCGATCCTGAACCGCGCGGGACAGCCCCCGAACTGGCTGTTCCGCTGGCTGAAGCGCAGCCAGCCGTCGTCGATTGGCGAAGGCGTAAGCCGACTCGCCGTGGCCTCGGTGTACCTGCTGCCCTCGGCGCTGCTGGAGGCCGCGGCGATCCGTGCCGGCGCCGGCGGGGTGTTGCAGTCGGTGTCGCGGAAGAGCGCAGCCTAGGCTCCGCGGCGGTTCGCACCGCCGCCAAGCACGCCGCTGGGCATCGGCAGGGTCACCCACTGGCCGATAGTACAAAAGTGTCACAGTAAAGTGACCCAAATCACTTTTGTGCTTGCCTAGGCTGGCTGCCAGACTGGCACACGCCCCGCGGCGACATCCCCAAGCGGCGGCCAACACGATCCGAGGAGGTCGCGCCGAGACCATCCGCCGATAACGGCAAACCCGCCGAAAGGCGGGGACGCAAAGCCACGGGTCTACGCCCGCTACGACGGACACGACAGCCGGGCTGCCGAAGTGGACCACCTCACCGCGGCTGCGCCTCTGGCGCCGCCCGACGACCCACCACCCAGAACCGCGGACGGCCAGCCCGGCGTCTCCCCCACTCCAAGGAGAAGACGCCTTGTTACCCAAGCTTCGCCGTGGTTTCCGCGAACGGCGGTTGAGCCATGTCGTTTCGGCGATCGCCGGGGCGCTCGCCATCGGCTCGCTCGTGACCCATCCGTTCACGACCATGGCCGCCGGGTCGACCCCGACGCCGACGGCCCCGTCCCGGGCCTACCGGATCCAGCTGCCTCTCGCGACGGACGCCGCCGCGGCCGCCGCGGCCGCCACGACGTACCGGGGGGTGGTGTTGGCGGACGGGCCGGCGGGGTACTGGCGGCTGGGCGAGGCGGCCGGGGCCACCACCGCGGCCGACTCGTCGGGCAACGGGCTGAGCGGCGCGGTCGGCGCCGGGGTGAGCCTGGGCACGCCCGGCGCCCTGGCCGGCGACCAGGACACGGCCGCCTCCTTCGACGGCTACGGCGGGCACATCACGACGCCGTTCAACCCCAACGGGTACCGCGGCCTGACCGCCGAGGCCTGGGTCAAGCCGCGCGCGCTCACGCGCTACACCTACCCCGATTTCCTCTCCTCCGGGACCGGCCCGTACGGCTTCCGCTTCGGGGTCAGCGGCGACGACGGCCGCGCGTTCTTCCAACTCGGCAACGGCCAGAACGGCGCCCAGCAGGTCACCAGCGCGGCCGCGCTGCCAGCCGGCGCCTGGTCCCACCTGGTCGCCACCTGGGACGGCGCGACCATCGCGCTCTACGTCAACGGCGCCCAGTCCGCCACGCTCGCCACCCCGATCAACACCCTCACGCAGGGCGGCAGGACCACCACCGAGATCGGCAAGGACCAGGCCGCCGGCTCCAACGGCTTCCCCGGCGCCATCGACGAGGTCGCCGTCTACGACCACGCCCTCCCACCCAGCGCCGTCCTCGCCCACTACAACGCCGGCGCCGGGATCGCGGGCGGCGTGGCGCCTACGCCGACGAACACGCCCGCCCCGACGAACACGCCCACCGCGACGCGAATGCCCGCCGCGACGAACACGCCCACCGCGACGAACACGCCCACCCCGACGAACACATCCACCCCAACCGGCACGCCGCGATCGACGAGCACACCCACGCCGACGGATACGCCGCGACCGACGAGCACGCCCACAACGATGAGCACGCCCACCGCGACGAACACGCCCACCGCGACGAACACGCCCGTGCCGACGAACACGCCCGTGCCGACCAGCACGCCTGTTCCTTCCACCACCAACGCCAACGGCGGCTCGGTCGCCGTCTTTGGGATCAGCCGACCCGACACACTCATCACCCGGTCGGCGTCGGACCTCGCGAAGCTGGCGCGCCGCATCGATTACTGCCTTCACTGCGTGGCGGTGACGACCTCCCTCGGTTACGGGACGCCGCAGCAGGTCATCGACACGATGAAGGCGGCGAACCCGACCATCAGAATGCTCGGCTACGCCGGGTCGATGGATATGGGTAGCCTCCAGGGCGAGGGGTTGCTGGGGGACGCGAGCGGTCACCCGGAGTGGCGTCTGAGCAGCCGCGAAGGGTATCCGCTGATGGGCTTCTTCGACGGCGGCAGTACTACGCCGCAGCGGGCCCTATTCGATCCGGGCGGGAATTTCCGCCAGTTCCTGCTGGCCCAGATCCTGGCCGCCTTCCAGCGCTTCACTCGTCCTGACGGCACCGTCACGCTCGACGGTGTTTTCCTCGACAACGCGGTGCTGCAGATGGAGAACAACACGCTTCTGACGTCGGACGCGAGCGGCAACAGGGCAGCGGTGGCCGCGACGTGGGAGGGCGGCGATGGCCAGCTGCATCGGCCCTGGAACCCGCGTACCAATGATTACTACACCGACGCGCAGTGGTCCCAGGACATCTCGGACACCGTCGCGTACGTGTCGCAGGGTCTGCACGCTCGCTACCCAAACGCCGTGGTCATCTTCAACGAGATCGCCTGGTGGAACGACGGCGCCTCGAGTGGCGGCGTGCCAGGGGGCTGCTCCGGCTGTCCTTCGGAGCTCTCGCTCCTGAGCCCCAGCGTCGCGAGCGACGGCGGCGACATGGAGAATTTCGTCCACGCGGTGTGGGACATCGCGCCGCATTACTACGACAGCTGGGGCTGGTCGGTCTCGGCGCTCGCCACCTACGCTAGCCAGGGTAAGGCCCTCCTGGCGACGAGCGGAGTCACCGGGGCCGATCTGCCGACGCAGCAGCAGATCAACATGTACACGATGAGCTCGTACCTGCTGGGCGCGGGGCCGCGGAGCGCGTACGGCTTCCTGACGTGGGATGCGATGGACCCGGCCGCCCAGTGGTGGCCCGGCTTCGCCGCCAACATCGGCACCCCGGTCGGCACGTACGCGCAGCTGCCCGACGGTCTCTACCAGCGGGTGTTCACCGGGGGGCTCGTGCTGGTCAACAACGGCGACACGCCGATCCAGCACGACCTCGGCAGACCCATGCAGCGCCTCAACGACGACGGCTCCTGGGCGGCCACCTCGGCTCAGGTCATCACACTGGGGCCACGCACGGGGGCACTCCTCCGCTAAGCGGGGGCGGCTGTGTTCGCCGGGTACCCTCCGGGCCGATCGGCCGGGAGGCCAAATGGCTCGTCCGTCCTGTGCCGTGCCGAAGCGTCAGGCCGCGCCGAGCAGACCGAAGAGCTCGTCCGCCATCCTTTGAGCGGAGTGCTCCAGTGCCAGGGCTCGGCAAGCGTCCGACGACCCAGCGCCGGCCAGCACCCGCTCAGCGAGCGCGGCGAGCTCGCCTGGGTCGCGCCCGGTCGAGGTGAACCCAACGCCCGCCGCTCGGAGCAGCCGGACGCACTCTCCGACCGGCGTCGTCACAGCCGGCACGCCGCAGGCGAGAGCCTCGATGACCGTCATCGGCATGCCCTCGAACACCGAGGTCAGCAGGAGCACGTCCATCGCGGAGTAGATCGCGGGCATCTCGTCGGGCGAAACCTCGCCGAGGAACCGCACGTCGGTCAACCCGCCCTCCAAGACGTGTCGCTCGAGCGCGGAGCGCTGCGGACCCTCGCCGACGATCAAAAGCATGGCGTTCGAACGCCCGCGCTTGACGCGTGCGAAGGTGTCGAGCGTCAGGCGTACGTCCTTTTCCGCGCTCAGGCGCCCCACGTACGCGAGCACAGGCGCGTCCGCGGGCAGGCCCAGGCGCGCGCGGACCACCCTCTTGTCCATAGGGAAGAAGCGCTTCACGTCGACGCCGTTCTGCACGAGGTGTAGCTTGTGCCGGGCCGCTGGGTACCTATCACTGTAGCGCTCGACTTCGTCGTGGCTGACCAGCACCACGCCGTCGGCCTTGTGCACGCCCCACCGCTGGAGCCACGGGTACACGCGCCGGAAGCCGGGGAACAGCGAGGGGGACTGAAGACCATGAACCGCCACGACGACCCGAGGCTTGCCGCCACGCCGGAGAGCCAGGAACGGAAGCGCTAGCTCCATGCTCTGGGCGTACACGCAGTGCGCTTCATTCATTAGCTGCGCGATCCGCGGCATCAGCCTTGGGACGAACGCGAGCGTGAACGGGACGCGCCGCCGTTGGTACTCAGCGAGGCTCGTCCGGTATACGGCCATCGTCGCGACCTCGGGCCGCAGCGGATAGGGCATCCAACGCCCGAGCGGCACGCCGGGGTCGATGGTGCTTCCCACAGCCGCGATCGTGCCGGGCTTCGGCGTGTACCGGAGGAATTCGCGGCAATGGGCCACGACGCCGCCTGTCTGGAACCGGATGTAGTCGGTCGGCGAGACCAGCGTGATACGTCGTTGCCCCACCGTCCCCGCCCCTGTCAGCTTTCGGCTAGCTCGCGGTACAGGGAGAGGAACTCGAGGGCGGCTCGCCGCCAGTTGAACAGCTCCGAACGTCGTTTTCCTTTGGCGGCGAGCGTTCGACGGAGGTCCTGGTCGTCGAGCACCTTCGCCAGCATCGAAGCGAGGCGCGTTGGGTCGTCCGCCGGGAACGAGAGCGCCGCGCCGTCAGCCACCTCCATCAGCGCCGGTGTCTCGCTGATAATCGCCGGCGTACCGCTCGCCATCGCCTCGGCGAGCGTGAACCCGAATCCCTCGTACAGGGAGCAGGCGACCACGACGGATGCCTTCCTGAAGTAGGCGGACACGAGCTCCCTTGGGACGTAGCCGGGGCGCAGGACCGCCTCCGACAGACGCAGCTTCCGCACGATCTGCTCGTCGGCGTCCGCTCGCCAGCCGGTCGAGCCCAGCAACACGAGCTTCACCTTCCGGAACCTCGGCTCCTGCCGCAGCAGCGCCAGCGCCTGGAGCAACACCGCCAGGTTCTTCCTTGGCTGCATCACCCCCGCGAACAACACGAACTCCTCGGGGAGCGGCGGGAGAGGAACGTCGCGGCGATCGGCGAAGAACTCATCCTCGACCCCCGGATAAACCACGCGCACCCGCCGGGGATCGACGCAGGTACGCTCCAGCAGCTCGCAGCGAACCGCGTTGGACACGGTGGCCACGACGTCCGCTCGGTCGGGCAGCTCGTGGATGAGCCTCTTGAAACGCTCGCGCGCCTGTTCCGGGTAAAGGTTTGGTACAACCAGGGGGCCGACGTCGTGGAGCGTCACCACCGTCCGCCGGGCCCGGTCAGCCAGCGCCCACTCCTGGGCGGGACCGTGGTAGACGTCGACCCTGGGTGTGCCCCAGAACGGCAGCCGGCAGAGCTGGCCGACGTAGCGGTAGGGGACGGGCAAGACGGAGAGTGGATGTAAGCCCGCCAGGTCGAAATGGCGCGCGGTGCGATGGCCAGCGCACACCCAGGACAGGTCGATGCCCGGCGCGGACGATTGGCTCACCGCCAAAGCGTTGGCCAGGCCGCTGACGTAGCGCGGAATCCCGGAGTCGGTGGGCCAAGCGAGCGCGGAGACGTCGACCAGCACGCGGGTCATCGGAACCTGTCGCTCCATCGGCGCTTGCGCGCGAAGCGCACGACTAGCCATTCACCACCAGACTCTTCTGCCTGGTGTGCCGCACCGCGGCGCGCACGTGGTTGAGCACAGGTGCCCAGTCGCGTCGACAGTTCCATTCCGACGCGAGCAGCGCGTACCACAGGACCGCCCAGACGACGGCGACCGGCACACCCGCGAGCGTTACCCTCCCGCTGAGAGCCGCCACGGCCACCGCCAGGGGGATGGCGGCCATCACGCCGACGAGAAGCTTCATCCGAGGCGCGAGCAGGTCGCGGACGGTCCATGCCTGGAGAATTGCGTTCTGGGCCTCCATGGCCATCCAGGCCGCGGCCGCGCCGACCGGGCCGAACCTCGGCACCAACAGGACCGAAAGCACGGCAGTCGTGATGAGATCGGCGGTCATGATCCTCATCATCTTCCGCCCCTGGTTCTTGGCGTAGAGAACCGAGGTCAGAACCGGCGTTACGAACGTGACCGGGAGGATGTTGACCATCATCGCGAACGTGAGAAGCGACGGCGCGTAGCGATCCCCGTAGATGGTCACGATGACCGTGGGGGCCATAGCGGAGAAGAAGCTCGTCAGGCCGATCCCAACCAGGGCGCTCACGACCGCGGTGCGCTCCGAGGTGACGTCGAGTCCTGATTCGCCGCTGCCGACGATGGCGCAGAGCACCGGGAACGTCACGAGCGTCACCAGGCTCGGAACAAGCTGACTCGCCTCGACGACCCGGGACGCCGCGCCGAACACGGCCAGATCCAGGTTGCCGCCGAAGTGGGCGAGCGCGAGGGTCGGCACACGCGTGCTGGCGATGCCGGCCAGCGTGCCGAGGCCGATCACCGCGGCGGGCCGGCCGATGAGCAGCAGTTGCGACGGCGATGGCCAACCACCGACGATCTCCCTCGGCAAAAGACCGGCCACGCCGACCGCTTCGCTGATCAGCAGAGCCGCCAGCATCCACTCGAGGGTCGCCCCGCCGAGCAGCGCCGTACCGGCCAGCAGCGCGACCAACGTGCCGGCGCGCGCCGCGTTGGCCCTGGCGACCGACCCGTAGCGAATCAGCGCCTGCCGATAGGAGGAGAAGCAGTTGAAGCAGGCGCCGAGCAGTGTCAACAGGAACAACGACGCGACGGCGATCCATGGCAGGTCTCCCGCCACCCCCAGTCCCACGCACACGACGCCGATCACCAGGCTCCCAGCTAGCTTCAGGAGCCAGGCGGCCTGGACCAGGCGGGGGGCACGTTCCGGCTCCGAGCCAGCGCGCTGGATGAAGACGACGTCGATGCCGGAATCGACGGCGACCTGGGCGATGCTCAAAAGAGCGAGCAGGTAGACGAGCGTGCCGAACTCGCTCTGCTCCAGCCAGCGCGCGGCGAGGAAGGCCCAACTGAGGCGCACCGCGCGCGCGACAGCGCTCGACGCCGCCAGGCCGCTAGCCGAGGCCGCCCCCCGCCAGACTCCGGAAAGCGCGGCGGACGCCGTCACGTCGTCACCGACGATCGAGCACCCAGTTGGTCTCGCGACCTTTTCGCCATGGTTGTTACCGCAGCCAACTCCTCCGCGATCTAGGCGAGCCAGCCGGCAGGTTGCGGCGGCGGCCCCATGTACGTCCCACGGGCGCCCGCGTGGCCAGGACCCGGCGGGCGCGAGGCTGAGACGTTACGCGGCAGTATGCCGACGGCCTGTTGCGCCGAGGTTGAGAAGGCGTCACAAGCAGAATCCCCAGCCGCGAGTGCCACCTGGTTGGGCCGACTCGGCGACGGGCCGCTGGGAAGCGGCTCAGCGGTCGTGCTCGCGCCCACCCACCTCGGCGAACATCGGCAGGTCCATCTCCCCGAAGACACGTGCCGAGCTCGGGACGGCGTCACTCAGAAGCTCCTTCAGCAGGGCGACGGCCAGCCCGAGCACCAACCCGGCGGCGGCACCCATGGCGGTCTGGAGTGGGATGTTGGGCTTGACCGGGGTCTGCGGCAGGACGGCCGGTTCTACGACCGCGAGCCCACTCACCGATCGGGCCTCGGCGAGCAGCAGCTCTTGATAGCTCCGCGAGAGAGCCGCGTAGAGCTGCTGGGCGTCGCTCTGTTCGGCTTGAAGCCGAGCCAGCTCGGCATCGGTCGTGTCGGGCGACGCGGCGGAGGCGCGTTGCCTGGCCTGCGCCGCATCGATCGCCTTGGAGCGCCTGGCGATGTCCTGGGCTTGCTGGTCGAGGCGCTGGCGCAGGTCCTCGCGCGCAGCCTCGACGCGCGACCGTTGGATCTCGTCCCGCTGCTCGATCAGCGCCTGGCCGAGCGCATTGGCGAGATCCCGAGCCGCGGTTGGGCTCGTGGACTCGACCGAGAGCTGCAACAGCTGCGTGTTCCGGATCGGCTGCACGGTGACGAGTGGAGCAAGGGTGTCCGGCGTCGTGTTGACCTCGGCACGCTTGATCGCCCGTTCAATCACAGGTCGGGTTTTCACCAGGTCCGCGTACGTCCCTGCGAGCCGCTCAGCCCCGAGGATCGCACCGTACACATCGCCGCCCGAGAGGTCACTACTCTGACTCACCAGGAGCTTCATGGAGGCCTGGTAGGTCGGCACGACCGTTCGGCTGACCAGGTAAGTCGTCGTACCGCTCACGACGGCGGCCAGGATCAGCAGCCAGATCCATCGACGGAGGAAGAGCACGTAACGCCGGGCGGTCGTCGTCATAGGCCCGGCCTTGGGTTAGGCATTATCCAGCAACCAAATCTACAACCTGGGCCTCACGGCCCCGTTGCGCCGGAGTTGCGATTCAGGTGGAGGCGGGCTCCGGTCGAGCGTCTAGCCCCGCAAGATCATTCCGGAATGGCCGGACAGCAGAACCACACGCACAGGCGCACTACCCCACGTCCCGTCGTCGTTCAGCCGGTACATCTGACGACCCAGGTCGTATTGGACGTCGGCCCAGCCTGGATTGACCAGAACCAGGCCGTTGCGGAACACACGCCGGTGCAGGCCGTTGTGCAGCAGCTCGTCTGCACCAACCGGTTCGCCGATCTGGCTGTTGGCGACGCCTGGCCAGACGTCCGAATTGGGATCCTGGTCCCAGTTGGTGAAATCGTAGGCGCTGGTGGATCCGGCGGCGCCGAGAAGGAAGGACGCGTACGTGAACATGTTCGTCTTCTGCTGCACCGCCCGGTCGTTGCTGTTGACCCCGCTCACCGCCAGGACGATCTTGCCCCTGCTGCTCAACCGCGCGAGCTGGGTCACGGTCCAATCCCAGTTCGTGTACCACTGGCCGGGGAGGTTCCAGTGCGCGCTTAGGAACTGCTCGATCATCACGCCGTCGGGGCCATCGGCGATGTCGAGGAGGCTGGCCTGGTCCCCGCAGGTGGGCGCCGGGCAGGCGCCGGCGACGCCGCCCGCATACGATGAATCCGCGAACCAGCTGAGGCCGTTGACGAGGACGAGCGCGGCCGGGTAGAGCGCGTGCACGCCCCGAGAGACGTACGCGACGGTGTCGCGGATGTCTCGCGCCCAATCGGCGTCCGTGTAGTAATCGCCAGTCCGGGGGTTCCATGGGCGGTACAGGCGGCCATCCGCGTTGTCGCCTTCGTACCACATGAGGGCCGGATGCCCGTCGGCGTCGGGCCTGAAAATCGTGCTGCGCGTCATGGTCTGGAAGGCCTGGTCCAGGAGGACGCCGTCGAGACCGAGCGACCCATCAGGCCGCTGGTAGCGTTCGAGATCGGCCAGGATCTGGTCGAGCAGGAACTGCCGGAACGAGCCGTTGGGGTCGGTCGGGTCGAACCGGCCTGGATCGAACACCCAACGGGTCGGGGTGCCGTCGGGGCCGTCGAAGTAGCCCATAAGAGGGTGGCCTTCCCTCGATCGCAGACGCCACTCCGGGTGGTCCGAGGCGTCGCCGAGCAGGCCTTCGCCGCCAAGGAAGCCCATGTCGAAGCTGCCGGCGTAGCCGAGGATCTTGAGGTTCGGGTTGGCGGACTTCAGCGTCTCGACCAGCCGCTGAGGCACCGGTTCCCCGAAGGAAGTCGTGACGGCGACGCACCCCTGGCAGAAGTCGACACGTCGCGCCAGGGCCCGCAGCTCGTCGGGCGACATCGCCGCCAGCGACTCCGCCGACCGAACCGTGAAAGTGCGAGCCGGTCCACCCGCGACAGGTGGCCCCCAGGCTCCACGCGGCATGGTCGGTCCATCCGCAGCGGTTGGGCCCCAGACCGCACGCGGTATGGCTGCGGAGGATCGACCGGCCATGGCGAGCGCGACCAGAAGTGCGAGGGGGAGGAGAAGGATCCGGCTCGACGTTCGCCTTACCTACCGTGCCTCACACGCAGAACCAGCCGCGCTCGGCGGCGAGATCCGCGACCGCGGCCGCTAGCTTCAGTGGATCGTGCCGGATGTAGCGTCCTTCGCTCAAAAGGTCGCGTCCGACGCAGCGATCCGCCCACGGTTGGTCGGCCAACGCGGCGGTGCCGACGGGGGCCGACCCGGCCGACGCGTACAGGTCCAGCCGGTGGCTTGGCCACACACGGTTGTAGAGCACGGCGTCGAGCTCACGCCCGCCGAGACGCCCGTCGATGGCGGCCACGAAGTCGGAAACCGTGAAGTTCGGCGTCTCGTTAGGCTTGGTCATGAGGTTGCAGACGTAGACGATGGGCGCCGCGGTGTCGCGGAGCGCCTCGGCGACGCCCCGCACGAGCAAGTTGGGCACGATGCTCGTGAACAGGTCACCGGGACCGATCAGCACGAGGTCGGCGTCGGCGATGGCGTCGAGTGCTGGGGCGAACGCCTCGGCCATCGGGTCGAGCCGCACGCTGTGGACCGGTGCTTCGAGCATGTCGGCGAGCCCGTCGATCGTCGCCTCGCCTCGGTAGCAGCGGCCGTTCGCCAAGTCCATCACCAGATCCACTCGATCGAGCGTGACCGGGAGGACGCTGCCGTCCACGTCGAACACCTCGTGCAGGCGCTCGATCGTGCTGACCGTGTCGCCGGTGATCTGCTCGAGCGCCGCGAACACGACGTTGCGCACCGTGTGGCCGTCCAGCGAGCCGCCGAGGAACCGGTGGGTGAGCAGTTCCTTCATCGCGTGCGGGTGGCGCGACAGCGCGACCAGGCAGCGCGTGAAGTCGCCCGGCGGCAGGATCCCGTACTCGTCGCGCAGCCTTCCGGAGCTGCCGCCGGAGTCCATCATGGTCACGATGGCGGTGAGCCGCACGCCGAGCGTGCGCAGCCCCGTCAGGGCCGCGAAGTGGCCCGTGCCGCCCCCGATGGTGACGACGTGCGGGAGGCGCACGTCCGAAGCCGGACGCTGCCGCCTCCTTTCACGAGGCGACACCAGCCCGCTGCTTCTCGCCATGGTGCACCACCGCCAAACGGGTGATAGCACGGGCGGCTCGGGAATCAGGGCCAAGAATCCGTGGAGGTTTGGTGGACGGCTCGGCGACTTTCGCCGTTCCGCCACCTCAACGCCCGCCTAACCGATTTTCAACTCCCGCCTCGACCGAATCTCCACGCCCTCGGCGGTCCCAGCCTTTTAGGCTGCCCCCGGACGGCGCGCGGCGCGTGCAGCTGCCTCGAGAGAAGCGCCGGGACGAGGTTCACGTTGCGGATAGCAGTCGCCGGGGTCCGCGGGGTCCCCGCCAACTTCGGAGGATCGGAAACGGCGGCCGAGGAGATCGGCCGTCGCCTCGTCGAGCGCGGGCACGAGGTGACGGTCTACTGCCGGGCGCACAACAGCCGAACGAACAGCGCTATGTACGCCGGGATGCGGCGGGTGGTCCTGCCTTCGATCAACACGTTCAACTTCGACACCATCAGCCATTCGTTCCTGGCGTCGCTCCACCTCCTCGCGACCAACACGGCGGACGTCGTGCACTTCCACGGGATGGGCAACGCCCTCTTGCTCCCGCTTTTCTGGTTCTCGCGGAAGCGGACCGTGGTGACGATCGATGGGCCCGATTGGGAGCGCCCCAAGTGGGGTCGGGTGGCGAAGATGGCGCTCCGGCTGTCGGCCCGGCTCGCCGCGCGCTGGGCCGACGCGCTGATCATCGACAACCACCCGGCGATCGCCTATTTCCGGCGGAACTTCGGCGTGGAGGGCGTCTACATCCCATACGGCGCCGACCCCACCCTGCCGACGGCGTCGCCCTACCTCGACGAGCTCGGCCTCCAGCGGCGGCGCTACCTGCTGTTCGTGGGCGCGCTGGTGCCCGACAAAGGGCCTGACCTGCTGGTGGATGCCTACCGACGCGTCGAAACGGACATGCCGTTGGTCGTCGTCGGGGACTCGCCGTTCTTTCCACGCTTCCGGCAGGAGCTGCGGGCCAGGGCGGACGCCCGCGTCCGCTTCCTGGGTTACGTGTACGGGGACCGCTACCGGCAGCTGCTCGCGAACGCCTATGCCTACATGCACCCCCTGCGCAGCGACGGGACCTCGCCGGCGCTGCTGCAGGCTCTGGCGTACGGAAGCTGCATCGTCATCAACAGCCTGCCCGAGGCGCTCGCTGCGGTGGGCGACGCCGCGCTGCCGTACCGCCTGAACGACCCGGAGGACCTCGCCCGGCAGATCCGGCGCGTGATCGACGACCCGGAGCTGGCCGACGAGCTCCGCCGGCGCGCACGGGACAAGGCGCTGCGCGAGTACAACTGGGACACCATCGCCGCGCAGCACGAGGAGCTCTACGCCGCGGTCCTGCAGTCGAGCCGACGGGACGCGATGGCGCGGCAGTCCGGATGACCGTGGCCAGGTGCCAGGGAGTCGACGCGCGGAGCAACCGCGACTCAACTCAGCGTCAACCACGACCTCAACGGCGTCGCGACGGAATCCGTTTAGGCTCGGGCTGTAAGCGCGGGACGTGATGTCGTTGCGGGGCACCGTCCGCGGCCCAGGAGGTGCGCCGTGTCGACGATTTGGGTTGGCCGGGCTTCCTCGCCAGACGAGGAAGCCGCTCGGGCCTCCTTCTTCGCCCACCCGACGAGCATCGTCGAGAGCGGCTCCATCGGGGCGCGCACGCGAATCTGGGCGTTCTGCCACGTGCTCGCCGGCGCCGTGGTCGGCGAGGACTGCAACCTCGGCGACCACTGCTACGTCGAGGGAGGGGCCCGCATCGGCTCCGAGGTGGTCATCAAGAACAACGTCGCGGTCTGGCGTGGCGTGACCATCGAAAGCCGCGCGTTCGTCGGTCCGAACGTCACGTTCACGAACGACCTGGTGCCGCGCGCGAAGGTCTTCCGTGACGAGTACGACCACACCTGCGTCCGCGAAGGGGCGAGCCTCGGCGCGAACGCGACGGTTCTCTGCGGGATCACGATCGGCCGGTACGCGCTCGTCGGCGCTGGCGCGGTGGTGACGAGGGACGTCCCCGACTTCGGGCTCGTGGTCGGCAACCCGGCTCGCCTCAAAGGCTTCGTCTGCCGGTGCGGAGGGCGACTCGCGTTCCGGGAAGGACGCGCGACGTGCATCTGCGGAAGCCAGTACGTCGACGTCGACGGCCGCGTCCGGGAGGCAGCATGAACGTGCCGTTCGTCGACCTGGCGGCCCAAACGGCCGAGGTGCGCCCTGAGATCGACGAGGCGCTCCGCGCCGCCCTCGACCGGTCGGCCTTCTACGGTGGACCAGCGTTGACCGCGTTCGAAGACGCCTTCGCGCGCTACTGCGGGGCGGCCCACGCGGTCGCGGTCGCCAGCGGCACGGACGCGCTGGAGCTGGCGCTTCGGGCGATCGGCATCGGCGCCGGCGACGTGGTCGTGACGGTGCCGCACACCTTCATCGCCACGGCGGAGGCGGTCATCCAGACCGGCGCGACGCCGCGGTTCGTCGACGTCGAGCGCCGCACCTACAACATGGACCCGGCCGAGCTGGCCAGGTACCTCACTGAGAGCTGCGAGCGCGACACAGCCGGGGTGGTTCGGGAGCGTGCGACCGGACTGCGCGTCGCGGCGGTCATCCCGGTGCATCTCTACGGGCTGCCGTGCGCCATGGCCGAGATCCTCGCGATCGCCGAGGCCTTCGGTCTCGAGGTCGTCGAAGACGCCTGTCAGGCGCATGGCGCCGAGTACCGGCTACCGGACGGGCGCACCGCCAAGGCGGGCACGCTCGGCCGCGCTGGGTGCTTCAGCTTCTACCCGGCGAAGAACCTGGGGGCGATCGGCGAGGCCGGCGCGCTGGTCACGAACGACGCGGCCGTGGCGGAGCGCGTTCGGATCCTGCGCGACCACGGCCAACGCGAGCGGTACATCCACGTGTCGCCAGACGGCGTCAACGCCCGGATGGATGCGATCCAGGCGGCCGTCCTCAGCATCAAGCTGACCCGTCTCCCCTTCTGGAACGAGCGTCGCCGGCAGGCGGCCGCCTGGTACGCCGAGCAGCTGGGCGACAGCGGCCTCCAACTGCCGTGGGAACCCAACGGCGCGTCCCACGTCTACCACCTGTACGTGGTGCGCGTGCCCGAACGCGATCGCGTGCGCCAGGAGCTCGCCGACGCGGGTGTCGCGACCGGCGTCCACTACCCAGTTCCGCTGCACTTGCAGCCGGCGTTCGCTCAGCTCGGATTCGAACGCGGGCGCTACCCGGTGGCCGAGCGCGCCGCCGCCGAGGTCGTCTCCTTGCCGATGTACCCGCACATCACGCAGGAGCAGGTTTCGTACGTGGCGGCACAGCTTCGCCACGCGGTCGCGCCGCTGATGGCAGCGAGGCGGTGAGCGCGGCCGCGACCGAGAGCGCGCGCAAGCTGACGGGCGGGCGCGGTTTGCCGCGGTTGGGTCCGGCGGCGCCCGTCGCCTCGCAGCACCCCGCCGAGCCGGTCCGGTTGGCCGGACTGCCACCCGCCCGTACCGTGGAGATGGCGGAGCGGCTGCTGTCGCGCGGGGTGCCGGTCGAGATCGACGTCGGCGGCTCGCCCACGCTGCGGCGGGCGCTCGGATCGACGGGCGCCGGGAGCGTGGTCCTGAGGCCGGCCGCGACGTCGCCGATCGAAACGGTCGTCACGCGGATCCGCGACGTGGTCGTGGCGGGCGCGACCCTGTTGCTGGTCGCCCCGCTCCTCGGCGGGCTGGCTCTGCTCGTCAAACGGTCGTCGCCTGGACCAGCCCTGTTCTCGACCCGGGTGGTCGGGCGAGGCGGGCGCGTCTTCGTCTGGCGGAAGCTGCGGACGATGCGCGTCGGCCGGCCGGCCGACGACGCGGCGCGCCGGGAGCGCTACCGCGCGTTCCTCGAAGGGCGAGCGCCCCAGGCCGGGTCCGGTGTGGGCGCCAAGATCGTCGACACCGCGCGCATCACGCCGCTCGGCCGCGTCCTGCGCCGGCACAGCCTCGACGAGCTGCCGCAGCTGTGGAACGTGCTCGTCGGCGACATGACGCTTGTCGGGCCACGCCCGTGCCTCACGTACGAGTACGAGCTGCAGGCCCCCTGGCAGCGGCTCAGGTACCGCGTCAAGCCAGGTCTGACCGGACCTTGGCAGGCGTACGGCCGCAGCCAGCTCAGCTTCGACGAGATGGCGCTCCTCGATTACTGCTACGGCCGCACAAAGACGCCGTGGACGGACCTTCGGATCCTGCTCCGTACCGTGAGGGTGTTGGTGACGGGCGAGGGAGGTTACTAGCGGTGGACCGGGTGCGCGTCGGGATCGTCGGCGCCGGCTACTGGGGGCCTAACCTCATCCGAACGTTCGCCGGTCTCGATGGGTGCGAGGTCGCGTGGGTGTGCGACCGGCGGCCCGGGCGCCTGCAGTACATCGCCGAGCGGTTCCCGGAGCTGCCGTTGACGGACCGATACGACGACCTGCTGGCCGATCGGCGGTTGGACGCCATCGCGATCGTCACGCCGCCCGCCACCCACCGCGCGTTGGCCGAGGCGGCGCTCCAGGTTGGCAAGCACGTGCTCGTCGAGAAGCCGTTGGCGCTGACCGTCGAAGACGCGGCCGCGCTCGTGGAGATGGCGGATCGGCTCCGTCTCGTGCTCGCGACCGGGCACGTCTTCGTCTACCACCCGGCGGTCGCGGCGATCCGCGACCTCGCGCGCGCCGGCACGCTCGGCGACCTCTGCTACGCCGAGTCGGATCGCGTGAACCTGGGACACCCTGACTCAGCGGTGGACGTGATCTGGGACCTCGCGGTCCACGACGTGTCGGTGCTCG
The DNA here is from genome assembly GCA_035651675.1 of Chloroflexota bacterium. Lineage (GTDB taxonomy): Bacteria > Chloroflexota > UBA6077 > FW602-bin22 > FW602-bin22 > DASRFH01. The sequence goes on from DASRFH010000173.1 coordinate 40,813, forward strand.
TCGCCGTCGTCGGGTCCACCCCAGCGGAGGTGCAGGTCGATGCCCGTCGGTGGCTCCATCCGACCCTGACCGACGTCGCGTTCATCACCCTCCGGTTCGACGGCGGGTTCCTGGCCAAGCTGCACGTGAGCTGGTTATCGCCGATGCGGGTACGGCGGATGTTCATCGCGGGGACCAACGGGTCGGCGATCTTCGACGACACGCGGGCCGAGGACAAGCTCGTCCTGATCGATCGTGGCGTCGACACGCGCGTAGGCGCGGGCGATTCCACCGTCAGGGATCTCGTCTACCAGCCCGGCAAGACGCAGGTCTGCGCCCTGCCGGACGTGCTCCCGCTCACGGCGGAGTGCGCTCGGTTCGTCCAGTGCGTCCGATCCGGGGGTGCGCCGGAAGCCGACGGACACGCGGGGCTGGCGGTCGTGCGCGTGCTGGACGCTGCCCGGCGGTCGGCTTCGAACGGCGGCCGGCCTGTTCGCCTGGGTGAGAATCCCGCGCGCGGCGGAGCGGCGCCGCCGGCACCGGCGTAGTCCGCCGTCGGCGGTCTGGGATCCCGATGAACGGCGTGTCGCCGAGCGTCGGTGCGGCCACCGGTGCTGCCCGCGTGCTCGGGTGGGGCCGACCCTGGCGCGAGCCCGCGAAGAAGCTGCGCGAGGCGCACGTCGCACGTGGCGCGCTGCTGCTCATGGGCTCCTTCCTCCTCTCGGCGCTGCTCGGCGCGTTCCAGCAGGCGCTGTTCAACGCGCGGTTCGGCGCTGGCGCCGAGGCGAGCGCCTTCTACGCGGCGACGCGCCTGCCGAACCTGCTC
>DASRFH010000174.1:0-7004 GCA_035651675.1 Chloroflexota bacterium
CGAACCGCCGCGCGTTCTCGACGAGGATCGCCTGCCGCCGCTCGTCGAGGCCGGGGCCGCGGTCGGCGGCGTGCGGGGTCAAGATCGTGTTCGGCGCGTCCCACAGCGGGTGGTCGGGCGGCAGCGGCTCGATCTCGTAGACGTCGAGCCCGGCCCCGGCGATCGTGCCGTCGCGCAGCGCCCGGTTCAGATCGTCGAGCTTCGTCGTCTTGCCGCGGCCGATGTTGATGAAGTAGGCACTCCGCTTCATCAGCGCGAACTTCGAGGCGTCGAAAAGGCCCTCCGTCTCCGGTGTGTGCGGGATCGTCAGGATCACGAAGTCGGCGCGCGGCAGCTGCGCGTCGAGCGCGCTGGCGCGGTGCAGCTCGGCGACGCCGTCGATCGGCATCTCCGCCCGCTCGTCCACGCCGATCACCTTCATCCCGAAGGCGGCGCACAGCCGCGCCGTCTCGGCGCCGATGTTGCCGACGCCGACGATCAGCGCGGTCGCCTCGGGGAGGAAGACGACGTCCGCGTTCGTGAGCGGCCGCCACTCGTGCCGCATCTGCTGCCGCACGTAGACGTGGAAGCCCCGCGCGAACATGAGAAGGTACGTCATGATCTGCGCCGGGATCCGGTCGTTGAAGATGCCGCGGAAGTTCGTGACGACGACCGGATGCTCCACGAGCTCGTCGTAGTAGTAGCCAGCGGGCGGCGCGGCCGCGGGCGCCTGGAGCCAGCGGAGCTTCTTTGCCGCGGCAAGCACCTCGCGCGGCATCGTCCCGAACGCCGCGTCCGCGTCGGCGATCTCGCGCTTCGCCTCGGCCTCGTCGGCCGGCAGGGCGACGCGCGCCTCGGGCACGGCCACCTGGAGCGCAGCGGCCATCTGCCGCGTGCGGTCGTTCTGTGGCGGCAGGAAGACGAGCTTGAACGGCACGGGCGCCTCCATCCAGTTCTCACCCGCGGCGCCGCTGCGAAAGCAGCCGCGCCGCACCCTCGAAGGGCGGAGGGCACCCTATCCTACGACTTCAGCGCCCCGGCCATGATCCCTTCGATGAACTGCCGCTGCATGAACACGAACACCGCGACCACCGGGATCGTCGCCAGCGTCGCGCCCGCCAGCACCGTCCCGTACTCGTTGCCGTAGGGACCGCGCAGCGCGGGCAGCGCCAGGTTGAGCACGAACAGCTTCTGGTCGTTGATGACGATCAACGGCCAGAGGTACTCGTTCCAGCCGGCGTTGAACACGAGGATCGACATCACCGCCAGCGCCGGCTTCAGGATCGGCATGACGATCCGCAGGAAGATCGAGAGCTCGCCGGCGCCGTCGATCCGCGCCGCCTCGAGCAGCTCGGTCGGGATGGCGACGATGTACTGGCGCGCCAGGAAGATGATGAACGCCGGCGCGGCGAACGGCAGGATCATCACCCAGTAGGTGTTGACCCAGCCGAGTGTCTGCGTCAGCTTGTAGAGCGGCACGAGCACGACCTGGAACGGCAGCGTGAACGTCGCGATCACGAAGACGAAAAGCGGCTTCTTGAACTTGAACTCGTACTTCGCGAACGCGAAGCCGGCCAGCGTGCAGAGGAACAGCGCCAGCACCGTCCGGGAAACCGCGACGATCAGCGTGTTCAGGTACCAGCGAACGTACATCGTCTCGCCGAACAGCTTCTCGTAATTCGTTGGGTACCACCGGCTCGGCAGGAACTTGATCGAGGTGGAGTAGATCTCGTTTTGCGGCTTGATCGAGCCGAGCACCATCGTGACGAACGGCATCGCGACGACGCAGACGAGCACGATCAGGATGGCGTTGGTGAGGGTGATCGAGGCCCAGCGGCTGGCGCGCCGCCGGGTCGACCGGATCGTCCGAGCTTCAGTCGTCACGGAACGCTCCAAAGAGGCGGAGCTGCAGCACCGCCAGCGCGACGATGATGATCACCAACGACCAGCCAATCGCCGAAGCGTAGCCCAGGTTGAAGTACTGGAAGCCCGTCTCGTAGAGGTAGAGCGTCATCGTCACGGTCGCGTCGCTCGGGCCGCCGCCGGTCAGCAGCAGCGGCTGAGCGAAGAGCTGGTACGAGCCGTTGATGGCCTGGACGACGACGAACAGCACGACCGGCCGCAGCATCGGCAGCGTGATGCCCCAGAGCATCGCCCACTTGCCCGCGCCGTCGATGATCGCGGCCTCCTCGATCTCCTTCGGGATGTTCTGCAGGCCCGCCAGGAAGTAGAGCGAGTTCAGCCCGGTGAACTGCCAGATCGAGATCAGCAGGATCGACCACAGCGCGACCTTCGGGTCGCGGATCCAGCCGACCTTCGCGCCGTCGCCAAAGAGGCTCGACAGCAGCGCGTTCAGGAAGCCCGAGTTGTAGTCGTAGAGGATGCCGAACATCAGGCTGACGACGACCGCCGAGGTCAGCAGGGGGACGAAGAACGCCAGCCGGTAGACGCTCTTGACGTTCGGCCAGGGCACCATCCGCGAGTTGACGACCACCGCCAGCAGGAACGCCAGCGGCGACAGCACGAAGATGGAGCCGAGCGCGAACTCGGACGTGTTGACGAGCGACTTGAGGTAGCGCGGGTCCTGCGTCAGGTTGACGTAGTTCGTGAGCCCCACGAACTCGGGAGGGTCGAGCCCTTTTTGCCGCATGAAGCTGGTGATGAAGGCGTCGACGACCGGGTAGGCGAGGAAGAGGGCGAAGACGACGAAGAACGGCGAGATGAAGACGTACGGCAGGACCTTGATCTGGTTGCGCGTCCACCAGCGGTCCCACCGCTGGCGGACGCCAAGTTGTTCTGCGCCGACGGCCACCGCGGCCATTGGCTTACAGCTTCTTGATCCGCTCGATCTCGGCCTTCATCTTGTCGAACGCGGCTTTGATCTCGTTCTTGCCCGCGTTCGCGTCGCCGAGGATCGGCGTGGCGACGATGTCGCGGAACGCCTTGTCGATCTCCGGCTTCCAGGGCGACTGCTGGATGCGCGGCATGTCCTGGGCGAGCTCGATGTAAAGCTCGCCCGTCTTCTGACCGCCGTAGAAGTCCCAGGCCTTGTCCTTGATGCTCGGGTCGGCCAGAGCGGGCTTGTAGGTGACCAGGATGCCGCGTTCCTCGTGGTCCTGGAGAACGGCCTTGGTCAAGTGGGTGAAGTCGATCACCTGCCACGCCTCGTCCGGGTGCGGCGCCTTCGTCGGGATCGAGACGCTCGTGCCGCCCTGCGTCGAGGTCGGCTTGTTCTCCCCGAAGCCCTTCGGGATGCGCTGCAGCCGCCACTTGCCGGACTGCGACGGGCCGATCTGGACGTCGCGGCCCATGTTGCCGTTGTGCCACGGCGCGCCCATCGTCGAGGCGATCTTGTCCTCCTTGTAGGCAGCCCAGAAGATCGGCGGCGCCCACGTCGAGTCGCCGGTCACCGGCGCGACCGTCGCGATCTTCGACTTGTGGATCTGGTCGTGCATCATCGCCATGATGTCGACGCCGACGTCGGTCGCCCCGGCGAAGTCGCCGTTCTCGTCGAGGTACTTGCCGCCCGCGGCGAACGTCAAGTTCTGGAAGTCGCCCTCCGACTGGTCGTGCCAGGACGTGGCGAAGACGTTCTTCTTCTGCTTCAGGACAGCACCGGCGTCCTCGAAGTCCTTCCAGCTCTCGAACGGCGTCTTGGCGCCGACGTCGTCGAACATGTCCTTGCGGTAGGCGAGCGTGACGACGTTCAGCTCGTTGCCGATGCCGTAGATCTTGCCCTTCCACGACCAGTAGTCGACCGCCGAGCCGAGCACCAGGTCGTTCTTCTTGGCGCCGATCTTGTCGGTCAGGTCCATCAGCCCGATGGTCTGGCCCTTGATGAACGGCGAGAAGCGGCCCTGCTCGATCCGCATGATGTCGGGCACGCCCTGGCCGGAGCTGATCGCCGCCAGCATCTTGGCGTGCACCTCGGCGATCGGGTAGACGACCTTCTTGATCGTGATGTTCGAGTTCGGGAAGTTGTAGTTCTTCATCGCGTTGGTGATCCAATCGACGCCCTGGTCCCAGTGGGCCCAGACCTCGAGGGTCACCGCGTTGGCGCCCGTGGCCGGCTTGGCCGCGGCTGGGGCCGTCGTCGCCGCGGCGCCGGCGGCCGGGGCGGTCGTGGGCGCGGCGGCCGGCGCCGTCGTGGGCGCCGCGGCCGGCGCGGTCGTCGGTTGCGCGGGCGAGCCGCCCGAGCTAGCGGGCGCGCTGGTCGGGGCTGGCGCCGCGGACTGCCCGCAGGCCGCCAGGATCGGCGCCGCGAGCGCGAACGCGGCGAAGCCAAGGAACGAACGGCGCGAGGTCATACCCTTTTCCCTCCGGTGCGTGCGGCCACTCTACGGCCCCGACCGCCGGCCCGAAGCGAGGAGCTGCCATCCTCGGCCATCGGCTGCCATCGCGCGACCGTTCCTTCGTGGCCTTCCCGGCCACATCCTGCCAGCCGCCGGGCTGCCCGTCAAGTGCGCCGGCCGGGCGTAGAATGCGCGCATGGCTTTCCAGATAGGCTGCAGCACCATCACGTGGCGCCGGACGGCGCCGCTCGACGAGATGCTCCGCGCGATCGCGGACGCCGGCTACGCGGGAGCTCCGGCACCGTACCAGCCGGACGGCGGCGTCGAGGCCGTCCGCCAGCGTTTCGCATCATTCGGTTTGAAGCCCGCGCCGGGCTACCTGGGCGCCAACTACCACGACCGGGCCGAGCACGCGGCGATCTTCGAGCGCGCCCGGCAGCAGGCCGACTGGTCCGCCGCGCTCGGCTGCACCGAGCTCTTCGTCGCCGAGAGCTGCTTCGACGCGCGCTTCGCCGTCGCCGGGCACGAGACGGCCAACCGAGCCGACCAGCTACCGCCCGAGGGCTACCGGGCGCTGGCCGACGCGCTGAACGAGGTCGGCCGCATCTGCCGCGAGCGCGGCGTCACGCCCTGCTTCCACAACCACGCCGGCTCGTACGTCGAGACGCGCGACGAGCTCGACAAGCTGCTCGCGCTCACCGACCCGTCGCTCGTCGCGATCGGCCTCGACACCGGCCACCTCGCCTACGGCGGCGGCGACGTCCTCAACTTCGTCCGCGCCTACGCGGGCCGCATCAAGGCGCTGCACCTGAAGGACGTCTACCCGAACGTGCTGGCCGAGGCGCGCGCGAACAAGTGGGGCTACCACGAGGCCCAGGCCCACGGGCTCTGGGCCGAGCTGGGTGAGGGCTCGATCGACTTCCGTCCGGTGTTCGACGCGCTGCGCGCGGCGGGCTTCGGCGGCTGGGCGATCGTCGAGATCGACCAGACGACCAAGCCGACCCCGCGCGACAGCATCGTGGCCTGCCGCGACTACCTCACGAAGATCGGGGCGATGAGATGAGCCTGCCCGCCAAGCTCGGCATCCTCGGCTGCGGGGTCATCAGCGGCATCTACATCGAGAACGCCCGCAACCTCTCGAAGTACCTCGACCTGGTCGCGGTCGCCGACGTGAACGCGACCGCCGCCCACTACCGGGCCGAACAGTACGGCGTCCCGCGCGCGCTCAGCCCCGAGGAGCTGCTGGCCGATCCCGAGATCGATATCGTCGTCAACCTGACGCCGAACCGGCTGCACGCCTCGGTCAGCACGCAGATCCTCGAGGCCGGTAAGCACGTCTACAGCGAGAAGCCGCTGGCCGTGTACGAGGACGAGGCGACCAAGCTGCTAGCCGTCGCCGCGGCGAAGGGCCGCCGCGTCGGCAACGCGCCGGACACGTTCTTCGGCGGCGCCTGGCAGACCGCGCGGAAGGCGATCGACGACGGCCTGATCGGCCGCCCGTTCGCGGCCACGGCGACGCTGCAGCCGTACCACTCGCCGCGCGCCGAGCGGAGCGCGCCGCGCCCGACCTCGCCGACCCGCACGCCCGCGCCTGGCCACGTCCAGTTCTTCACGACCGAGGCATTCAAGTACGGCGTGACGCTCGTCTTCGACATGGGGCCCTACTACTTCCACGCGCTCATCAACCTGCTCGGCCCGGTCGGCCGCGTCGCCGGCGCGACGGCCAAGCCGTTCGACGAGGCGATGCGCATGGGCAGCAAGATGAAGGTCGAGTCGCCCACGCACGTGACCGGCATCCTCGAGTTCGCGAACGGTGTGCTCTGCCAGTTCGTCGCGACCAGCGACGTCCACCCCACCAAGCTGCCGAACATCGAGATCTACGGTACCGAGGGCTCGCTCCGGCTGCCCGACCCGAACTACTTCCCTGGGAAGGTGCTGCTGCGCACCCCCGACGGCGACGACTTCGTCGAGGTCGAGTGCAAGCACCCGTACAACCAGGACAGCCGCGGCGTCGGCGTGGCCGACATGGCCGTCGCCATCGCCCACCGCCGACCGCACCGCGCCGCCGGCGAGATGGGCGCCCACGTGGTCGAGATCATCAACGCCCTCCACAAGTCCTCGGACGAGGGCCGCCGCATCGACCTGCGGACGACGTGTCCCCAGCCCGAGCCATTGCCGGTCGGGCTGGGGAACTGGGAGGTCGACGACTAGTCAGACGGCGCCGAGCACGCCAGCCGGGCGTGGCGTGCCCCGCGGCGCGGAGCGCCGGCGGCTGCGTGCGACCAAGGCACAGAACGCGCCCACCGCGAGGGCGAACGCGGCGCTGCCCGGCCGCCCGCCCATGAGCTGGTAGACGGCCGCGCAGATCGTCAGCGCCACCAGGCAGACCGCCGCGACCGGAGTGACCTCGGGACGGATCCGCAGGCTCGCAAGCCTTTGCCATGCGCAATCCAGCGAAGGCCGTGCTGGCCTGGCCCTGCGCCCGCTCGACACGTACCCGCCGAGGTCCCTCGTCGCTCCGCTCCTCGGAACGACATGCTCGAAATCGGCGAACATACGCCCGTGGAGGAGGCCGTCGCCCACGTCGTCCGTGTCGACCCGGCGTTCGCGCGCGTGGTGCGGGCGGTCGGGCCATTCGCGCCGCGCCCGCCGCAGGTCGACTCCTTCAGCGCCCTCGCCCGCGCGATCGTCTACCAGCAGCTCGCCGGCCGCGCGGCCCAGGCGATCCATGGC
>DASRFH010000175.1:0-10069 GCA_035651675.1 Chloroflexota bacterium
CGGGCCATGGTGACGGACGCCGTCGGGACGTGCGGCCGGCTCGACGTGCTCGTGAACAACGCGGCGATCCAGCTGCACGGCCGCGACGGCCGCTGCCACGAGGTGCCCGAGGAGGTCTGGGAGCAGACGATCGCCGTCAACCTGCGGGGCCCGTTCCTCTGCGCCAAGTACGCGCTGCCGGAGCTGATGAAGACGCGCGGCACGCTGATCAACCTCGCCTCGCCGACCGCATTCCACGACCTCGGCGCCGCGTACACCGCCTACGCGACCAGCAAGGGCGGCGTCGTGACGCTGACGCGCGTGCTCGCGACGGACTACGCGCGTGATGGCGTGCGCGTGAACGCGATCGTGCCCGGCCCGACCGAGACGAGCCTGACCGCCCCGATCTTCGCCGACCCCGCGGTGACCGGTCCGCTGCTGGCCAGGACGCCGCTCGGCCGGCTCGGCCGTCCCGAGGATCTGGTCGGCGTCGCGGTGTTCCTCGCCTCCGACGAGTCGGCGTACGCGACCGGCGCGCTGTTCTTCGTCGACGGCGGCATCACCATGCAGTAGGAGGGACGCGGTGGCTGACAGTGCGACGAGCCGACCGCGGGTGGTACGGGCTGGTCCGGCGACGGCGCTGCTCGACGGCGCGTTCCTGCGCCGGGTGCGCGTCGGCGGGCGCGAGGTGCTGCGCGGGGTCTACGCGGCGGTGCGCGACCAGAACTGGGACACCGTCGAGCCGACCTTCAGCCGCTACCAGCTCGAGGAGGGCCCCGACTCCTTTCGGCTGCGCTTCACGGCCGAGCACCGGCGCGGCGAAGTCGACTTCGTCTGGGATGGCGAATACCTGGGCGAGCCGAGCGGGCGGTTGACTTTCCGGCTGGACGGCGTCTGTCGGACAGCCTTCCGGAAGAACCGGATCGGGTTCTGCGTCCTTCACCCGCCCGAGCTGGCCGGGACGCCGTACGTACGCGAGACGCCGGCCGGTTCGATCGAGGAGCGCTTCCCGGAACGGATCTCGCCGCGGCGCGACGTCGCCGACATGCAGGCGCTCCGGTACGACGTTGGCCCGGTCGGCGTCTCGCTGCGCTTCGAGGGCGACCGGTTCGACATGGAGGACCAGCGGAACTGGACCGACGCCTCGTTCAAGACGTTCTGCACCCCGCTGGCCCAGCCGTACCCGGTGCAGATGCGGGCCGGCGACCGGATCGCCCAAACGGTGGTGGTGGAGCTGAGCGTCGCGCCAGGGACCGCGCCGGCGGCCGAGCAGCGCGGCGGGCCGGACCTGGCCGTGGGCGAGCGAGCGGCGGGCACGCTGCCGCCGATCGGGCTGGGCGCCCCGTTCGACGGGCAGCCGATCGCCGGCGCCGCGCTCGAGCGGCTGCGCGCGCTGCGGCCGGCACACCTGCGGGTCGAGCTGGACCTGCGCCGAGCGGGATGGCGCGACGTCCTGCGCGCGGCCGAGGCGGACACCGGGGCGCTGGGCGCCGGGCTCGACGTGGCCCTGCTGGCCGACGCCGAGGGCTCGGGGATCGAGGAGGCCGCGGACGCTCTTCGCGCCGTCGCGGCGCCCGTCGTGCGCGTCGCCGCGTTCGCCGAGAAAGTATGGGTCACGACCGAGCCGCTCGCCGCCCGCCTTCGCGCGGCCGGCGCCGGATCGCCGCTCGGCGGCGGAAGCCGGACGGACTTCGCCCAGCTCAACATGCAGGCTGCCCTCGTCCCATTCGACCGCCTCGACTTCGTCACCTATTCGGTCAATCCCCAGGTCCACGCCTTCGACGACGTGTCGATCGTCGAGACGCTCGGCGTCCACGCCGAGACGGTCGCGAGCGCCCGCGCCCTGGCGCGCGGGAAGCCCGTCGTCGTCGGCCCGGTCACGCTGCGACCGCGCTTCAACCCGAACGCGACCGCCGCCGAGCCGTCGTCGGCGCCCGGCGCACCGCCACCGCACGCCGACCCGCGTCAGGCCACTGCGTTCGCCGCGGCCTGGACCGTCGGCTCCATCCACCGCCTCGCCACGGGCGGCGCCGCGGCGCTCACCTACTACGAGACCGCCGGCCCCGCTGGCGTGCTCGACGCGGCCGGCGCACCGTACCCGGTCCACGACGTCTTCGCGGCCATCGCCGGCTGGACCGGCGCCGAGCTGCTGGAGGTCACCCTCCGCGACCCGCTGGAGACAGCGGCGCTCGCCCTCCGGCGGGGCGGCGAGCTGCTGATCCTGCTCGCCAACCTGACGCCCGGCGCCCGCGACGTCGCCGTCGCGCTGCCTTCGGGCCGCCGACACCACGTCCGGCTCGGCCCGTACCAGGCCACGAGCCTCGGCCCGTGACCTCTTCCAGGCGGCCGAACCTGCTCTACATCCACTCGGACCAGCACGCGCCGACCGTCGCCGGCTGCTACGGTGACCCGATCGTCGAGACGCCGCACCTGGACGCGCTCGCGGCGCGCGGCGTGACGTTCGGCAACGCCTACTGCCCGTCGCCGCTCTGCGTCCCGTCGCGCATGGCGACGCTGACGGGTCGCTTCCCGTGCGAGAACCAGGTCTGGACAAACGACCACATCCTCGATTCGTCGATCCCGACGCTCGCGCACGCGATGGGCGCGGCCGGCTACCGTCCGGTGCTGATCGGCCGGATGCACGCGCTCGGCCCCGACCAGCTCCACGGCTACGCCGAGCGGCTCGTCGGCGACCACGGCCCGAACCACCCCGGCGGCCGCGGCGTCGACCATGGCCAGCTCGAGGGCACGGCCGGCCCGGCGCGCGTCAGCCTCACGAAGTCGGGCCCTGGCCAGAGCGCCTACCAGGTCCACGACGAGGACGTGAGCGCCGCGGCGGTCGACTACCTCAACCGCCTCGGCGTCCAGCGGCGCGCTGGCCTGCTCGACGAGCCGTTCAGCCTCTCGGTCGGGTTCATGCTGCCGCACCAGCCGTTCGTCGCGCGGCGCGAGGACTACGCGCGCTACGACGGCCGCGTCGACCCGCCGGCGCACCCCGATCCGCCGCGCCACCCGCACTTCGACGACTGGCGCGCCCGGTGCGGCATCCTCGACGTCACGCCCGAGGAGACGCGGCGCGCCCGCACCGCCTATTACGCGCTCGTCTCCCGCATGGACGCGCTCATCGGTCAGATCCTCCGAGCGCTGCGCGAGAACGGCCTCGACCAGGACACGCTCGTGGTGTACACGTCCGACCACGGCGAGCAGATCGGCGAGCACGGGCTCTGGTGGAAGCAGACGTTCTACGAGGCCTCCGCCCGGATCCCGCTGATCGTGTCGTGGCCCGGCACGCTGCCCGAGGGCGCGCGCTGTGATCGGGTCGTCAGCGCACTCGACCTGAACGCGACGATGCTCGATGCGCTCGGCGCACCACCGCTGCCCACCTCGCGCGGCCGCTCCTTCCTCCCGCTGCTGCGCTCGGGCGACGCGCCGTGGGACGACGTCGCCTTCTGCGAGTACTGCACCGACGAGGGTCAGTACCAGCGGATGGTCCGCCGCGGCGACTGGAAGCTCAGCTACTACCACGGCCAGCCGGCGCAGCTGTTCAACCTGCGCGAGGACCCACACGAGCTGCAAGACCGCGCCGACGACCCAGCTTGCCGACCGATCCGCGACGAGCTCACCCGCGAGGTCCTGACCGGTTGGGACCCCGACGCGATCGCCCGCGCCATGGCGACCAGGCGAGCCGAGCTGCCGATCCTGGCCGCGTGGGCACGCCGCACACAGCCGCCCGACCGGTACCGTTGGAACCTGCGGCCGGAGATGGACAGACTGGACTGACGAAGACCGGCGCCGCTTGACAGCCGCCCGTTCGGCGGCTACGTTGCCTGTCAGGTCAAGGAAGGAAGGAGAGATATGACCCTTCACGCCAGAATCACGCGACGCGGTCTCCTCGCGGCAGGTGCCGCGGCGCTCGGCGGCGCCGTGCTGGCGGCGTGCGGCGGTGCGCCCAGCCCGACGGCCGCGCCGCCGAAGCCGACGGAGGCGCCCAAGCCCGCCGAGCCGACCAAGCCCGCCGCGGCCGCCCCGGCGGCGACCACGGCACCGGCGGCCGCGCCCACCAGCGCGCCGGCCGCCGCCGGGGCGACGGCCCCCGCCGCCGCGCAGGGGGCGCCAACCCAGGCCGCGGCGGGGGCCGCGCCGGCGGCTGGCGCGGTGAAGCCGGGCGCGGCGAGCGGCAAGCTGGTTTGGGACACCTTCCGCGGCGTCGACACCCCCTGGCCGGACGACCGGATCAAGGCGTTCCAGGCCGCGCTGCCGGGCTGGACGGTTGAGTTCCGGCCGATCCCGCTGCCCGGTGGGGTGCAGGCCGAGGCGTACCCGAAGATGTACGCGATGTACGCCAGCGGCACGCTGGGCGACGTGTTCGCGTTCGACCCGTCGCACTGGGAGTTCTACCGGGCCGTCCCGAAGGGCCTGCTGCGGCCAATCGACGACTACGTGAAAGACGACAAGTTCGATCTCGGTCAGTACTACGCGCCGTTCATCGAGATGCAGAAGTGGCAGGGCAAGATGTGGGGCCTGCCGAGCTGGGGCTGGTCGGGGCAGGACGGCTGGATCTACAACGAGGTCCACCTGCAGGAAGCCGGCATCAAGCCGCCCGACCACAACAGCCCGGAGTGGACGCTCGACGCCATGCGCGACATGGCGAAGAAGCTGACCAAGATGGGGGCCGGCGGTGCCTACGAGCGGTACGGCGTGACCCTCGCGCTCGGCGCGGCCGGCGCGACCGTCTACGCGCGCGCGTACGACAACGCCGACTTCTACGAACCGAAGAAATCGCTCATCCTCGACCCGAACGTGCAGAAGGGATTCAAGTGGGTCCAGGACATGGCGCAGACCGACAAGTCGGTCGCGCTGCCCGGCGCCTTCCAGGGCGCGGGCACCGACCTGATGGCGTCGGGCAAGCTCTCCATCGTCCAGGGCGGCTCGCTCAACGTGTTCAACGTCCAGAAGGCGATCAAGGACGAGAAGGCGGTCGTCGTGCGCGCCGCGCTCTTCCCGAAGCGGAAGGACGGCAAGCGGCCGTCGCAGATGCGCGGTGGCACCTGGAACATCGGCTCGAAGAGCAAGAACCCGGAGGCCGGCTGGAAGTTCATCCAGATCCTGAGCAACCGCGAGGGCACGCTCAAGTTCAACACGATCGGCGGTAACGGCGCGCTCGTTCGTCCGGACGTGATGGACGACCCGTACTTCTCGCACCCCGGCTTCAAGCCCTTCCTGGAGAACCTGCTGACGGCGATGCCGGCGGTGGTGCCCGAGAACGGCCGAGGCACGGAGTTCGAGCAGACGATCAACCAGAGCTGGGCGGAGACGTTCCTCGGGAAGATCGACTTCGACAGCGGGATGAAGAAGCTGCACGAGGCGGTCCAGAAGGTGCTCGACAAGCCAGCCGAGTAGGAGCTCTCGTGTCGTTCCGAGCGGAGCGAGGAACCTCGACCGTCGCAAGGACTATCGGTTCTCGGCGAAGCCGCCACGGCCGAGCTCCGTCGGCGCTGCGCTCGTCGGGATGACGAAAGGCGCTCCGCTCCTCGGAATGGCAGAGCAGACGGCGGCTGGCTCACGCCCGCGGCGCGTCTCCGCGTCCCGCCGCCGGCACGTCGTCGAGGCGTACCTTTACATGGCGCCGTGGCTCGTCGGGTACGTGGCGCTGACGCTGGTGCCGGTGCTGCTCTCGCTCTACTACTCGTTCACCACCTACGACGTGATCTCGCCCGAGAAATGGGTCGGCCTCGGCAACTTCGTCGAGGCGTTCACCAAGGACGACCAGTTCTGGCCTTCGCTCGCCAAGACCGCCTACTACGCCGGCGTCACCGTCCCCCTCGGCGTCGTCGGCTCGCTCCTGCTGGCGGTCCTCCTCAACGTCAAGGTCCGAGGCACGTCGATCTTCCGGACGCTGTTCTTCATGCCCTCGCTCGTGCCGGTCGTCGCCGCCACCGTGCTGTGGTTCTGGCTCCTGCAGCCGGACTGGGGCCCGATCAACCGCTTGCTGTACCAGACGACCGGCATCACGCCACCGCGCTGGTTCCAGGACCCGTCGTGGACGATCCCCGCGCTCATCTCGCTCGCCCTATGGAGCTCGGTCGGCGGCACGCGGATGATCATCTTCCTGGCGGGGCTCCAGGGCGTCTCCGAGGAGCTGTACGACGCCGCCAAGGTCGACGGCGCTGGCAGCTGGGCGCGCTTCCGCCACGTGACGCTGCCGATGATCACGCCGACCATCTTCTTCAACCTGGTGCTCGGGATCATCGGCGCGCTCCAGGTCTTCACGCCGGCGCTGGTCGCGACTGAGGGCGGCCCCGCCTACGCGACCTGGTTCTACGCGCTGCACATCTACAAGAACGCCTTCGGCTTCTTCAATATGGGTTACGCCTCCGCGCTGGCCTGGCTGTTCGCGGTCCTGATCATCACGCTGACGTGGGTGCAGATGCGGCTGGCGCGCACCTGGGTCTACTACGCGGCGGAGAACGAGTAGCGTGGACGCCACGATCGCGCTCGATCGGACGACCAGCCGGGGCAAGGCCGCCGAGCGCTGGCGGACGCTTGTGCTGGCCCTGACGTACGCGGGTCTGAGCGCCCTGGGGCTGCTGTTCTGCTTCCCCTTCTTCTGGACGATCAGCTCGTCGCTGAAGACTGGCCCGGAGACCCACTTCGTTCCGCCGACGGTGCTGCCGGCCGTCCCGCAGTGGGCGAACTACGTGCGGATCTGGAGCGCCCAGCCGGTCGCGACGTGGCTGACGAACAGCGCCTTCGTCGTCGTAGCGACCGTGCCCGGCGCGATCATCACGGCGACGCTGGTCGCCTACGCCTTCGCGCGCTTCGACTACCCGGGGCGTGACTTCTTTTTCATGCTGATGCTTAGCACGTTGATGCTGCCGTACGAGGTCACGCTTATCCCGCAGTACATCATCTACCAAAAGTACTTCGGCTGGATCAACACCTACTGGCCGCTGATCATCCCATCGTGGGCGGGCGGCGGCGCGTTCACCATCTTCCTGCTCCGGCAGTTCCTGATGACGATCCCGCGCGACCTCGACGACGCGGCCCGCGTCGACGGCGCGAGCTCGTGGACCATCCTCTGGCGGATCCTCATTCCGCTGTGCCGGCCAGCGCTGGCAACCGTCGCGATCCTCGAGTTCCTGCGCCAGTGGAACGACTTCCTGGGACCGTTCGTCTACCTCAACACGCCGGAGCTCTTCACGATGGCGCTCGGCCTTCGCTTCTTCCAGACGCTGCCCGAGTCGACCCAGGAGCCGAAGACACATCTCCTCATGACCGCGACGATCCTGATGGCGCTGCCAGCCATCCTGCTCTTCTTCTCGTTCCAACGCTATTTCGTCCGGGGCATCGTCATGAGTGGATTGAAGGGCTGATTTCCCCCTCTCCCTGGAGGAGAGGATCAGGTGGGGGCGCCTCGTGAAGATCACCCATCTCACCGTGACCGTGGTCGAGCTGAGCGGCCCAGCCCGTATGCCGCGGATCGTCCAGGCCGGCAGCCCACGCCGCCTTCGCTACAGCCACGAGTGGCTGGCGACCGAGACGAAGGCACACGAGCTGTTCCTACGCGTGCAGACCGACGAGGGCGTCGAGGGCGTCTGCACCGGCAGCGACCCGAACCTCTCGCCGGAGACCATCGCGCTGCTCCGGGCGCAGGTCGTCGGGCTCGATCCCTTGCGCCGCGAGGAGATCTACCAGCGCCTCCACCTCGGCACCCGCTGGGTGTACCAGACGCCGGGCTGGTTTGGGCCGTTCGACAACTGCCTGTGGGACATCGCCGGGAAAGTGGCTGGACTGCCGATCTGCCGCCTACTCGGCCAGGTGCGCGACCGCGTCCCCGCCTACCACACCGGCGACGACGGCGACGGCACCGCCGACCACTACCTCCGCGTGCTCGGCGAGGTGCGCGAGCGTTTTGGGATCACCGCCTACAAGTTCCACAATTACCAGGGGGCGCGTCAGCACATCCCCTTGTTCCGGCGGCTGCGCCGTGAGCTCGGGGACGACTACACACTGATCAACGACCCGGTCTGTTCGTACTCGCTGCGCGAGGCGATCGAGGTCGGTCGGGTGATGGAGGAGCTCGAGTTCCTCTGGCTCGAGGAGCCGTTCCGCGAGCAGGAGATGCGCCAGTACCAGGAGCTCTGCCGGGAGCTGACGATCCCGGTCATGGCGACCGAGATGTTGATGCACGACGTCAATCTGTGCGCCCAGTGGCTGCTGGCCGGGGCCACGGACCTGGTCCGCGCCAACGCGCGGGGTGGTACGACCGCGCTGCTGAAGATGGCGCACTTCGCCGAGCTGTACGGCACGAACGTCGAGCTGAACGGCCCCGGCGGCCTCGGCGGCCACGTCCACGTCCAGCTCCAGTGCGCGATCGCCAATACCGAGCTGTACGAGCACTTCACCCGCTTCGCGCCGCTCGCCCGCGAGGCCGGCATCACGAACCCACCCGACGTCGTCGACGGCCACCTCTCGCCGTCGATGCTGCCGGGTTGGGGCGCCGAGATCGACTGGGGCTACGTCGCGAAGCACACCGTCGCGGAGTACTGAGCCGGTCGCATGTCCGAGGCGGTCCGCGAGCCGAACGACCTCGACCGGCCGCACGAGCGCGCCGAGCGGGCCCACCTCGGCGGGACACCATGAGCCAGGCGTTCACACGGCTTCGGCGTCTCCGCCACCGCCGTCCGCGCGAGGGCAAACACTAGAATCGCTGCCTCTTGCACCGGAGCCGGTGGTACCCGTTCGCGCTGGTTTTGATCACGCTCGGCGCGGCATACCTGCGGCTCGACCGGCTCGACCTCACGGAGTTCCGCCGCGAAGAGGCGAACGCCCTGCTCCTCGCCGCCGACTTCCTGGCCACCGGCCGCCCGCCGCTGACGAGCATCTCGACCAGCCTCGCGGGGCTCGAGAACGGGCCGATCGAGGTGTACCTCGCCGCGCTCCCCCTGCTTGTCGCGCGCGACGCGTCGCTCGTCGCAGCACTGATCGCGCTGCTGAACGTCGGCGCCGTCCTGGTCGCGGCGCGGCTGGCCGAGCGCGCTTACGGGCGGGCCGCCGCGCTCTGCACGGCCGCGACCTACGCGGTCGGCGCCTGGGCGGTCTACTTCTCGCGCAAGATCTGGCCCAACGACCCGATGCCGCTCTTCAGCGCGCTGCTGGCGCTCTCGCTCTTCGACGCGGTCGTCGGCGGTCGCCGGCGCGGGCTGGCGCTCGCCGGGCTCTGGCTTGGCGCGCTGCTGAACCTGCACCCCTCCAGCTTCTCCCTTCTGCCGTTCGTCGCGCTCGCGCTGGCGACGCGGCCGACGTTGCTCAAGTCGCGCGAGGCCCTCGTCGGGGCCGTGGCCGTCGCGCTCGTCTCGACGCCCTTCCTGTACCACCAGGTGCGCGACGGCTACCCGGCGGCCCGCGCGCTTCGCGCCGTCGCGACGCAGCCGAGCGTCCTGGACGCGGCCGCGTTCGGCTACGCGGGGCAGATCGTCGGGCCGGGCGCCTACCGCTTCCTTGCGGCCGGCGCCGAGGACCTGTTCGGCGCGGCGCTGCCCGAGGGTGGACTCGCCGTGGTGATGGCCGGACTGCTCTGGCTGGGGGCCGCCGCCGGCGCGCTCCTCGCCTGGCGTGCCTGGCGGCGCGGCTGCGAGTGGCGCGCGCCAGCACTGCCGGTCGCGTGCGCGCTCGTCCCGGTCCTGGTCGCGTCCCGCCACCAGATCGACCTGTGGGTCCACTACTTCATCTTCTTGACGCCAATCCTCTTCGTGCTGGTCGGCCTGGCGCTGGCGGCGCCGCTGCGGCTCGCCGCGCGCTTCCCGGTCGTCTGGGTCGCGCCGCTTGGCCTGGTTCTGTGGGCCGGCGTCGTGCAGGTCCAGCAGCACCTGCTGTTCTGGGACGTGCTCGCACGCGGCGCGATGCGGACCGTCTACGGAACGCCCTGGGGGGTGCAGCGCCAGGCAGCCGATCGGGCGCTCGCGTTGGCGGACGGCGGCGGCGTCGACCTGCTCAGCCAGCGGCCCGAGCACTCGGGCGCGGACGACTACCTGCCAGTCTGGCGCTTCCTCATCCCGGACCACGTGCCGCTCCGCTTCGACGACGGCGG
>DASRFH010000176.1:0-3578 GCA_035651675.1 Chloroflexota bacterium
AGGCAGCGCGTCGCGCTGGCCGGGGCTCGGGCCGGAGCTCGACGGCCAGCCGTACGTCGTCGTGCGGCGCGGGCGTAGCTGAGGCACGTCCTGCGGTAGACTGGATACACGCCCGATCGGGAGGCGTCCGTTCCAGTGAGCTCGATCGCGCCGACCCGGCTCTCCTACCGCGCCGTCCAGCAGATCTGGGGTGCGCTCTTCGTCCTGCCGGTGCTGCTGCTCTTCCTCGTCTTCCGCCTCTACCCGATGTTCCTGGCGGTGCAGATCTCGTTCCAGAAGTACGACCTGCTCACGCCGCCGCGCTGGGTCGGGCTGGATAACTACGCGTTCATCTTCTCGAACGAGCGCGTCCTGAACTCGTTCAAGGTGACCGGCATCTTCATCGTCGGGCAGACCGTGCCGCTGGTGCTGTGCGCGCTCGGGCTCGCGGTCGTGCTGTTCACGCTGCCGCGCTTCCGCCACGTCTTCGAGCTGACGTTCTACTTCCCGGTGATCATGACCGCGGTCGTCGCGGCGCTCATCTGGCTTACGCTCTTCTACCCGCGCGGGCTGTTCGACCAGATCGTCGCGCCGTGGTTCCCGCTCGGCGTGCCGTGGCTGACGAGCCCGGTGCTGGCGCTGCCGAGCGTGATCGCCGTCGACCTCTGGAAGTCGACCGGCTACTACATGATCATCCTGCTCGCCGGGCTGCTCAGCATCCCGGGCGAGTACCTCGAAGCGGCGACGATCGACGGCGCCGGTTACTGGAGCCGCGTGCGCCACATCTTGCTGCCCCTGCTGCGGCCGCAGCTCGCCTTCGTGGCGGTGATCGCGCTGATCAACACCGTCCAGGCGTTCGACAGCTTCTACGTGCTGACGCGCGGCGGCCCGGGCGACGCGACGCGCGTGCTGCCGATCGAGATCTACCTGCGCGCCTTCCAGGTGTTGGAGATGGGGCGCGCGGCGGCTGTGTCGATGGCGATGTTCGTGGTGCTGGTCGTGCTGTCGCTCGTGCAGCTGCGGCTGTTCAGGTACGAGCCGTGAGCCGCGCCGCCACCCTGGCCCTCGCCCGGAGCGAGAGCGGACGACCACGGGTCTGGCGCGCGGTTGGCTACGGGCTGCTGTACGCGTTCTTGGTCGGACTCTCGGCGTTCATGCTGCTGCCGTTCGCCTTCGCCTTGACCAGCTCGCTGAAGCCCGAGCCGGAGGTGTTCGCGGTCCCGATCAACTGGCTGCCGTCCGAGCCGCAGTGGCAGAACTACGTCGCGCCGTGGTCGAAGAACTTCGGGCGCTACTTCGTCAACTCGACGGTCGTGGCGGCGGTCCAGACGCTCTCGCCGCTGATCCTCTGCTCGCTCGCCGGCTACAGCCTGGCGAAGTTCCGCTACCCGGGCCGCCAGCTCGTCTTCTTCTTCATCCTCAGCACGATCATGCTGCCGACCCAGGTCACGCTGGTGCCGACCTTCCTGATCGTGAAGCAGCTCGGGTGGGTCAACAGCTACCTCGGCCTGATCGTCCCCGGCCTGGCGACGACCTTCGGCACGTTCCTGATGCGCCAGTTCATGTTCTCGATCCCGAGCGAGTACGTCGACGCGGCCCGCATCGACGGCGCCTCCGAGCCGCGCATCTACTGGAACATCGTCCTGCCGATGTGCCGCCCGGCGCTCTCCGCGCTGGCGATCTTCAGCTTCACCGGCTCGTGGAACTCCTTCCTCTGGCCGCTCGTGATCGTGAACCAGGACGAGATGCGAACGGTGCCGCTCGGGATCGTCTTCTACATCGGCGAGGGACGCGTGCCCGAGTACGGGCAGCTCCTGGCCGTGGCGGTGCTGGCCACCCTGCCCGTGCTCGTGCTCTTCGCGGCTATGCAGCGCGAGTTCATCCGCGGCGCCGCGATGTCGGGCTTGAAAGGGTAGCCGTCCGCATGCCATTCCCGAGCGCAGCGAGGAACCTGGACCGCCGCGCCGGCCGCCAACGCGCGTGGACGCGGACACGGTCGAGACCCCTCCATCGCTGCGCCCCGCTGAGCGACCCTAACTGCCTGAGGAGGAGATGACAATGGCGTTGACCAGACGAACGGTTCTGAAAAGCGGCGCGCTCGGGCTCGGCACGATACTCCTGGCCGCCTGCGGCGGCGGCGCGGCCTCCGCGCCGACGAGCGCACCGGCGGCGACGAGCGCCCCGAGCAGTGGTGCCGCCGCGACCAAGCCGGCCGCCGCGGCCGCGACGGCGCCGGCCGGGGCATCCGGCGCCAGCACGCCGGCCAGCGGCGGCGCGGCCACCCCCGCCGCCGGAGCGACCACCGCGCCCGCGGCGGGCGCGACGCCAGCGGCGAAGCCGGCCGCGGCCAGCGGCCCGGCCGTGAAGCTCGTCTTCTGGCGCCACCAGTACGACCCGACCGACAAGGTCTACAAGGAGGTCGTCTTCCCGGACGCCAAGGCGAAGCTGAACCTCGACTTCGACTACCAGGTCCAGCGCGACGACGACTACAAGGCGAAGATGCTGCCGCAGCTCGCCTCGGGCGGCGGCCCCGACATCTTCGAAGCGACCGAGGCGTTCCGCTTCAAGTTCGCGCGCGCCGGCGTCTACGCGCCTGTCGACTACACGCCGTGGGGCGGCAAGGACAAGTGGGACGCCTTCTGGCAGAAGGGCGTCGTCGACGCGCTCAAGATCGACGGGAAGGACTTCAACGTCCCGATCGAGTGGGGCGCGATCCCGAACGACTACTTCGTCAACGGCGCCCACGCCGAAGAGGCCGGGATCGGCGGCGACATCCAGAAGTACCAGAAGACGCCCATCTCCTGGAAGGAGATCGGACCCTGGGCGGCCAAGATGACCAAGAAGGACGCCAACGGCCGCGTCACGCGCGACGGCTTCATGATCCAGCACGGCTACGGCCCGGACCGCACCTTCTCCTTCTGGGACCCGCACTTCCGCCAGCTCGGCGGCAAGGCGGTCTCCGACGACGGCAAGACCTCGCTGCTCAACTCCGACCAGGGCATCCAGGCGATGCAGCAGCTCTACGACTACGTCTTCAAGGACGGCGCGTCGATGCTGCGGCCGCAGGACAAGGAGTCGGGCTCGGCCAAGCTGCCGAAGGAGGAGACGTCCTCCACCATCGGGATGAGCCAGTGGGCGTACGCGACCTTCAAGCAGCTCGCGCCGCAGAAGTGGCAGAACATCCGGGCGCTGCTCCACCCGCAGGTGAACCCCGACAAGCCGCTCTACGACTCCGGCCCAGGCTGGAGCTACGGCGTGCTCGCCAAGTCGCCGAACAAGGACGCCGCGTTCAAGTTCCTCTACTTCGCGGCGAACGACCACGGCAACGACCTGTTCGACTCGGGCATCGTCACGCCGGTGGTCGGCTGGACCGAGAAATACCCCGGCTTCAAGAAGCTGCCAGACGCCGAGGTCTGGGCCAAGCTCGCCAACGAGGCGACCCCGCGGGTGCAGGCCGAGCGGGAGCTGTTGACCGGCGTCCAGCGCTCGGAGGGCTTCCAGAGGATGTTCGAGGCGGTGATGTTCAACAAGGCCGACCTCAAGACCGAGATGGACAAGTGGAACAAGGACGTCCAGGAGGCGCTTAACGGCCTGTAGCC
>DASRFH010000177.1:0-9315 GCA_035651675.1 Chloroflexota bacterium
CCCACTCCGAGTGGTACTCGCCCCGGTGCTCCCGCACCATCCTGACCGCCCGCTCGCGCAGCTCGTCCGGGTACTTCGTCGTTCCGCTCATCGCTCCATCCTCTCACAGAATGGAGCCTCCACTTTTCCCGGGGCGGTTCAGGAAGGTGAAAGTGATCAAGAAGAGCAAGTCGTCCCCACGCGCGTGGGGGTGGACCGCTCCCGCTTGGAAGCGTATCGGGATCGCTGTCGTCGTCCCCACGCGCGTGGGGGTGGACCGTGCATGACGCCGTACCAAGGTGGCACCATTTCGTCGTCCCCACGCGCGTGGGGGTGGACCGGGACCAACGGTGGGCCGGAGGAGTTGGTCGCGGTCGTCCCCACGCGCGTGGGGGTGGACCGGTCTGCGCGTCCTGCAGCCGCCAGAGCACGCGGTCGTCCCCACGCGCGTGGGGGTGGACCGTACAGATCGAAACCACTGCAATTAATGAGCTGGTCGTCCCCACGCGCGTGGGGGTGGACCCTGGTGGACGCGCAGGGGCGTTTCCACTGGCCAGGTCGTCCCCACGCGCGTGGGGGTGGACCGTCGAGGTAGGCCGCGCCGCCGATGAAGAGCAGGTCCGCCGAACGCTGGCCCAATCGTCGTGGCGACGGCCGGCCCATTCCCAGTGGCGAGCGACATGGTGGGTTGACCACTTCCGCACAGAACATCTGTACCAATCGGTGGCATCATCCGTTTTCCCGACACGTGGCTCTACAAGAATTGCGGCGTGCTCGACATAGTCGGAGTACCACCTGCGCGGAGGTACGCCGATGGTCTTCGCCTTGCGCTCCGGGGGCGCCGCCGCGCCGCTCTACCAGCAGATCCGCGACGGGCTGCGCGCCGAGGTGATGGGCGGGGTGCTGCCGGCCGGGAGCCGCCTCCCCTCCTCGCGCCAGCTCGCCAGGGACCTGGGCGTCAGCCGCATCACCGTCGTCAACGCCTACGCCGAGCTCGAGGCCGAGGGGCTGGTCGAGTCGCGCGGCGGCGCCGGCACCTTCGTCCTCGCCCCCTGGGAGGTCGCCGAGGTCCGCGCCCAGCGCCGGCCCCGCGCCGCCCAGCCGCGCTGGCAGGCCGAGCTCGCCGCCCACACCCGGCCACAGCGCGCCCGCGCCCTGCGCGAGGACGCCCGCCGCGCGGCCGACGCCGCGTTCATCTCTTTCGCCCGCGCCCGCGGCGACGCCCGCCCCTTCCCGGTCGAGGAGTTCCGCCGCATCCTCGCCGCCGCGCTCGAACACGACCGCCCGGCCTGCCTCGAGTACGAGGCGGCCGAGGGCTACCCACCCCTGCGCGACGCCGTCGCCAGCTACCTCCGCCAGCTCGGCGTCGACGCCGCCGCCGACGACGTCGTCATCACCGCCGGCGCCCAACAAGCGATCGACCTGCTCGCCCGCGTCCTCGTCCGCCCCGGCGACCGCGTGGTCGTTGAGGAACCCACCTACCCCGGCGCGCTCGACGCCTTCGAGTCGGCGGGCGCCAGCCTCGTGCCCATCCCGGTCGACCGCGAGGGGATGCGCACCGACCTGCTCCGCCGCGCGCTCGCCGCCGGCGCCCGCCTCGTCTACACCGTCCCCACGTTCCACAACCCCACCGGCGCGGTGATGAGCGCCCAGCGCCGCCACGAGCTGGTCGCGCTCGCCCACGAGCGCGGCCTGCCGGTCGTCGAGGACGACTACCTGCGCGAGGTCCGCTTCGGCAGCCCGATCCCGCCGCCGCTAGCCGCCTTCGACCAGCACGGCAACGTCCTCCACGTCGGCTCGTTCTCGAAGTCGCTGCTGCCGACGCTCCGCCTCGGCTACGTCGTCGTCCGCGGCCCGCTGCGCGAGCAGCTCGTCGCGCTCAAGCGCGTCGCCGACGCCGGGAGCTCGGCCCTGCTCCAGCGCGCGCTGCACGGCTTCCTCCGCAGCGGCGTCCTCCACCGCCACTGGAAGCGCGCCAGCCGCCTCTACCGCCGGCGCCAGGCGGCGCTCGTCGCGGCGATGCGCCGCCACTTCCCGGCCGGTGCCCGCTGGACCGCCGCCAGCGGTGGCGTCCTGACGTGGGTCCGCGTGCCCGACGGCGTCTCGGTCGACGCGCTCTGGGAGGAGGCGATCGCGCACGGCGTCGGCTTCGCGCCCGGCTCGGCCTTCTTCGTCGAGCCGGCCGACCAGCCGTTCATCCGCCTCAATTTCGCCGCGCTGGACGACGAGCAGATCGAGCGCGGCGTCGCGACGATCGGCCGGCTGATGGCCCAGCAGCTCGCCGCCAGGCCGATCGCCTCGTGAACGGTTTCACGGATCGCCCGCCCGTGTGTTTTCGTTGCCCGGAGGTGACTCGATGGGGTTGATCTGGATCGTCGGCGCCTTCGTGGCGCTGGCGCTGCTCGCGCTGGCCTTCGGCTACGACAGCCGCGACGGCTTCGGCGGCGACGACGCGGCCCGCTGGGAGACGTGGCGCGCCAGCGCCGCGCACCGCCGCGCCCGGCTGGCCAGCGCCTTCGCCGCGACGCCGCTCGACTTCGACTTCCACGTCCGCCCGGCCGAGCTCGAAGCGCTCGCGGCGACGCAGCGCCTCGTCGGCCCGGCGCTCCGCCGGCCGGCTTTGCCGCTGCCTTCGCCCCGCCCCGCGCTCTACTGGCTCGGCGCCGCGTTCCTCCGCCTCGGCGCCTGGCTGCAAGGCCTGGGCGAGCCGCGCGCCCCTGTCGGCGTCGGCGGCCCGGTGTAGCGCGCCGCGGGCGTCCCCTCTCCCTCCACGGATGGAGAGCCCGGGTGCGCGGCCCGGCGCGCCGGCCGTACCCCGGCTGGAGGCGCTCGTCCCGGCCTTACCCGAGCAGGCCCGGGGCGGCCGCGCGGCCCTACGCCGCGGCCAGCGCGCGCGGCCGCCCCGGGTGGCGCCGCCGGCGGCGCGCCGCGTCGACGCGGGCGCGGAGGTCGGCGACGAGCCGCGCGTACTCGGCGTTGAAGCGCCGGCCCTGCTCGCGGCCGTCCGCCAGGCGCCACTGCGTCTCGGGCAGCCGCGCGAGGGCGCCGCTCCGGCGCACCTCGACCAGCAGCTCGCAGGCCGCGATCTGCGCCTCGAGCCACCCGACCACCGCGCGGTGGCACCGGGCGCAGCTCGGCGGCGGCGCCAACCGCCCGATCCCGCGCTGGACCTGGCGGAACGGCCCGACGTGCTCGCCGCCGACGCGCCCGGCGGCGAGCGCCACGCCCAGGCTGTGGCCTTCGTTCGCGGCGGCCAGCAGGCGCCCGATGCCGCGCACCAGCCCGCGCCGCAGCGCGATCGCCTCGGTCAGGAGCGGGCGGAGCTGGAGCAGGTAGACGGCGACCGCGCGCGGCGAGTCGGCGCTGTCCCGGGGCAAGGATCGGTGGCGCGAAGGGCTGGAGCGGGGCATCCGTGCCGAACCTCCGGTGCTGCGCGGGCCGGACGACCGCTTCCCTGCGCCGCCCGCTGTACTGGATGTATCGGCCGGTCGGCCGGACACTTGAGCCCGGCCCAGCCCCGCCCCACCTCCTCGATCCTGGTGGAGCGCTGCGCCGTGCAGGCAGACATACATACGCTATCTGCCGTTTGCGAACCCCGCCCCACCTCCTCGATCCTGCCGGAGCGCTGCGCCGCCGCGCCGGCGTCGGCCGCGTCCCCGGTGAGTCGGACTGCCCGCGCCGGCGCTGGACGGTGCCCGGTCTGGCGACCGCCGGCGCCCGCGGGCACCGCCTCGCCGACCTGGGCCGGCACGAGCCCGCCGCTGTGCCCACCCGCGGCCACGACCAGGCGCCCGCGCGGAGGATCGCCTACGATGCGCCCGCGGCGGAGCTGGCGCCGCCATCCTCTCCCGCGGTTCGCGGACGGCACCTGGTGATGGAACGACGGCTCGTCGAGGCCCACGGGCCGGATCCCGCGGACGACCTGGGGGCCAACTGGCACTACCACATCACGCACGACGGCCAGGACTTCACCCAGCACGTCTTCCACTACCCGGACGAGGGCGTCTACCGGACCCGCGTCTTCCAGTACTGGCGGGACGAGCTCGGTCGCTGCGCCGAAGCCGAGCTCTGGACGTTCGCGGACGGCCACTTCGGGTCGCCGGCGAGTGCTCTCGCGCTCGGCGCCGAGCTGATCCGGAGGCGCTGCGCCGAGGGGAAGACCGACCGCCCACCGTAGGGCAGCTCGCCGGCGGCCTACCCCACCTGGAGGCCCTTCTCCGCCCGCCAGCGCTCGATCCATTCGGTGTGGGCGGCCTCGTGCGTGCTGCGCAGCGCGGCCTCGCCGTAGAGCGAGCCGTCCAGCCCGCGCGGCGTCGCGGCGGCGATCGCGTCGAGCACGCGCTGGTGCGTCGCCGCCAGCTCCCAGCGCACCTGGGCGACCGACAGGTCGCGCCGCATGGCGTGGCCGAGCGCGCTGTACTCGCCGTCCCGCCCGTTCATCCGCCAGGCCGACTCGTACCCGGCCGAGATCCGCGCGATCTCGGCCGCCCGCAGCTCGTCCCACAGCGCCAGGTGCGCCAGGTGGTCCTTGACCGACCAGCCGTCGAGCGAGCGCTCGACGAGCAGCTCGTCGCTCAGCCCGTCGATCGCGGCGAGCAGGTCGGCACGCATCCGCCGGTAGTGCGCGAGCAGCGCGTCGCGGTCCTCGGCCACCTGTCCCCCGCCGCCGACCTACAGCCCGGCGTTCCCCGTCTGCGCTTCTTCCAGCTCCCGCCGCGCCCGCGCCCGCTCCTGCTCGGCCGCCAGCACGTCGTGGTACTGGAGCGAGCTCAGCTTGCCGCTCGGGTCGCGGTAGGGCGAGCTGTTGGTGCCCTTCGGGCGGTAGCGGGTCGCCGGCAGCGGGCTGACCGGCACGGCCGAGTTGTAGTGGTCGGAGGTCACCCAGTAGCGCGACGAGACGGGCACGGACTTGCCGGTGCTCGGGTCGATCTGCTGGCTGGTCGCGGCCGTGTGCAGCAGGCGCATCTCGTCACGCCCCTTGACCTTGCCCGTCGAGCCCTGCTGCGTCAGCGGGGTCACGTCCGCCTCGCTCCAGCGCCCGACCCGGCTCTGGACCCCCGTCCCCGAGCTCGCCTGCGGGTTGGCGAGCTGCGGCAGCAGCCGCTCGACGGCGTCGGGGTTGCCCCTGGCGTCGGCGCCGGGCAGCGCCTGGCCGCGCGTCGGCCGGTTGCCGAACTCCTTCGCGCCGACCGCGTGAACGGTCGCCCCGGTCGCGGTGTCCTCGACGCCACGCGGGCCGAACTTGTAGCCTGCCTTGAGCGTCCCGCCACCCCCGACGACGTCCGACCGCATCCGGTGCGACGCCGACAGGTCGGACCCCGACTCGAGCGCGCGCATGAACGGGTCGGCGGCCGCGGCGACCTTCATCACCTGCCGCTGCCGCTCGACCATCCCGAGGTGCTGGCGGACGCTCGGGTCGGGGTGGTTCAGCCGGTGCTCGAGCGCGCCGATCGCCCCGCCGGACAGGATCGGCACCTTGCCGACCCCGGCCAGCGCCGCCGAGCCCCGCGTCGCGCCGGACGTCACCGGCCGGTCGGCCCGGAGCTTCGCGAGCTCGGCCTCGCGGGCGCTGCGCTGGACGTCGAGGAAGCCCTGGGGCAGGTCGACGAGGTCGGCCGCCGCGTGGGGCGCCGTCCCGGCGTCCTTCGCCGCGGCCGTCGCGCGCAGCGCCGCCATCTCGGCGGTCATCCGCGTCCGGAAGGCGGCCGGCGTCTCCGTCGCCTGGCGCAGGTACGCGCCGCGCCGCTGCTGGTCGTCGAGCTTCACGCGCTGGATCGGCGCGCCTGGGCCGGGCGCCACGCGGCCGAAGCTGTGGCCGAAGCGCGCGGCCTGCTGCGCCGACGTCGGGCTCGCGCCGACCGGCGCTGGCGCTGGCGCCGGGCGCGCGGCCGTTGCCGCGCTCGCCACCGCCGACGTCGGGCGGCGGGCGCGCGTCGTCGACGGCACGGCGGCATCTTACCCCACGACGGCACGCGATGCGATAGCCTGGACGGGTCATCCGCGACCACGTTCAGGAGGAGCACACGTGGGCAAGCGCATCGCGTTCATGGGCGCCGGCGCGGTTGGCAGCTACGTCGGCGGCCACCTGAGCCGCGCCGGCGCCGACGTCACGCTGATCGACCCGTGGCCCGAGCACGTCGAGGCGATCAGGCGTGACGGGCTGCACCTGGAGGGCACCCAGGGCCACCACCTCGCCCACCCGAAGGCGCTGC
The DNA here is from genome assembly GCA_035651675.1 of Chloroflexota bacterium. GTDB lineage: Bacteria > Chloroflexota > UBA6077 > FW602-bin22 > FW602-bin22 > DASRFH01. The sequence goes on from DASRFH010000177.1 coordinate 6,192, forward strand.
ACCTGCACGAGGTCCAGAGCCTCCACCGGGCGCCGGTGGACGTCGCGTTCGTCTGTACCAAGTCGTACGACACGGTCTGGGCGACGGCGCTGATCAGCCAGTACCTCTCGCCGGGGGGCTACGTCGTCTCGCTCCAGAACGGCATCAACGAGGAGCGGATCGCCGGCGTCGTCGGCTGGGGGCGCGTCGTCGGCGTGATCGCCAGCAGCATCAGCGTCAACGCCTACGCGCCCGGCCACGTGACGCGCACCGTCCAGCCCGGTGGCCCCGGCTACACCGTCTTCCGCGTCGGTGAGGTGCACGGGCGCATCACGCCGCGCGTCGAGGAGATCGCCGAGCTGCTCACCGCGATCGACAGCGCGAAGGCGACCTCCAACCTCTGGGGCGAGCGGTGGACGAAGCTGGTGATCAACGCCTCCGGCAACGGCGTCTCGGCGCTGACGGGCCTGGGCAACAAGGAGATGACGCTCAGCCCCGAGATCCGCCGCCTGCGCATCCAGCTCTCCGGCGAGGCGATCGCGGTCGGCCAGGCGCTCGGCTTCAGCCTCGAGCCGATCCTTGGGCTGCCGGCCGAGGTGTCGCGCGCCGCCGCCGAGGGCGACCGCGCCGCCTACGAGCAGGTCGAGAAGAAGATGCTCGACGGCCTGGCGCGGATGACCGACGAGGGCCGGCCGTCGACCGGGCAGGACATCCTGAAGGGCCGCCGCACCGAGATCGACTTCCTCAACGGGCTGGTCGCGGACAAGGGCGACGAGGCGGGCGTCCCCGCGCCCACCCACCGCGCGGTCGTCCAGGTCGTCAAGGAGGTCGAGCGTGGCGAGCGGCAGCCCTCGCCCGGCCTGGTCGACCGGGTGTGGGAGCTGGCCGGCGTCCGGCCGATGGTCCCGGCCTGAGGGGCGCACCTCGGCGCGGCCGGCCGGGAGGTGGCCGCCACGCCGAGCGTCGTCGTCCCCGGCGTCGCGCTGCCCGTCGCCGACGTCCCCCCACCGGTCCGCGACCCGCGGTCGAGCGGTCAGGAGCATTCCCCGCGGAGGCCGCGGCGCCCGCTGCGCGCTCGCCACGACGCGCATCGGCGTCGGGCAGGGCACCGCGACCGTCCTCGAGCGCGCCTGACGTGCGGGCGGCCTGGGAAGAAGAAACCCCCGGGCCTTCTGGCTCCGGGGGTTTGGCTGTTTGCCTCCGACGGTCTTGCGACCGTCGGGGGGAAGGAAAGGAAGGAAGGAATGTCGCGCGAGCGGAATAGTAGACGGCGCCCGGGTTGGAGTCTGTGGGGAGAACACCTGATTTTTGGCCGGCGGAACGTCCGGTACCCGACCTGTCCGAAAGGACAGCGAGGTCGGGTTCGGCCGCTCGATAACCTGCTATAGTTCGGGTAGTTAGTAGCCCAGGAGCGAAGGAAGATGCAGACCGAGCACGTGCCGTCGGATGCCGAGCTCGGGTTCTGTCCGATCGCGCGGGCGGCCCGGCTGCTCGGCGATACGTGGACCCTGCTGATCGTCAACTACCTGGCCGATGGCCCGCGGCGCTTCTCCGAGCTCGAGCAACTCACCGGCATGAGCCCGCGGGTGCTGGCCGGCCGCTTGAGCGAGCTCGCCAAGCAGCAGATGTTGACGCGCACGCAGTACCCCGAGATCCCACCCCGCGTCGAGTACGAGCTGACCGCGAAGGGGCGCGCCGCGCTGCCGACGCTCGAGGCGCTGCGCGCCTACGGCGCCCGCTGGCTCAACGACGAGTGTTCCGAGTCGCTCGACGCCAAACGGACGCGCCAGCCCTCCCTCGCCGCCGCCTCCGCCGACTAGCGCGCCGTCACCCCCGGCCCGATTCGCCGTTCAACCGCCGAATAGACCACCGTGGAAGGTGCGCGGTATACTCCCCGCTCCCACGAAGGAGGGTTCTGCCGATGACGGAGCGCGTGCATCTGACCGCGCCCGGCCGACGCCAGCTCGAGGAGGAGGCGCGGCGCTTGCGGGTGCGGATCGAGGAGCTGCGCGAGCTGCTCGAGGACGCGCGCGCCGACCGCACCGCCGACGACGACGAGCGCGCCGCTGCGCTGAACCTGCTCGACGAGCACGCCCGGGCCGAGGCGCGGCTCGCCGAGGTGAACGCGATCCTCGAGTCGGCGGTGGACGCGACGCCCGTCGCGGCCGACGTCGTGGCGGTGGGCACGGTGGTCAAAGTGAAAGACGAGGACGGCGCGGTCGAGACGTACACGGTCGTGACCCCGGCCGAGGCCGCGCCGAACGAGGGCCGCGTCTCGATCAACTCGCCGCTCGGCCAGGCGCTGGCGGGTCACCGCGTCGGCGAGCGGGCGACCGTCGCCGCGCCGTCCGGCTCCTGGCAGGTGGAGATCGTCTCGATCGAGCCGGCCGCGTAGCCCTCGGCGCCGGGGTCTGCCGCACCCGCCGGTCCGGTCCCCGCTCGCGGGCGTCGAGCTGCCGCGCGCTCGGGTACGGCCGACGCCGAGGCGCGGCGCGCCTGCCCGACGCTGTCGACTTCGACGCGCTGGAGGCGCGCGCGAAAGCCGCGCGCTCGGGTGCGGCCGACGCCGAGGCGCGGCCCGTTGGGCCGATGCCCTGCCGAAACCGCTGGCTCGGAGCGACGGCGGGGCGTGGGCCCGTTAGCGGCCGCGCCCGCGGCCGGCGCCGTTGCCCTGGCCGGCGCCGCCGCCCTGGCCGGCGCCGCTGCCCTGGCCGGCGCCGCCGCCCTGGTCCGGCGAGGCCGGCCGGCCGCTGCCGCGGCCCTTGTCGTCGGTTGAGCTCGGGGGCGTCGACGCCGTCGCGGCGGCGGTGGCCGCCGCGGTCGGCGCCGCGTTCGGCCGCTCGGCCGGGGGACCCTTCCCCTCGTGGCCGTGGCCCTCGCCGTTCGCGGCCGGCCGCGCCGTTCCCGTTGGGACGGCAGTTGGGGCTGGGCCGGCGGTTAGGCCGGTCCTCAGTGCGCCGGCCTTCATCTGGAGGTCGTCGAAGTCCTGCTGGCTGATGTGGTTGGCGCGGTGCATCGCGTCGAGCTGGTCGTCGAAGGCGCCGAGGATGTTCGCGGCGACGCGCGGCTGGCCCCGATCGATCGCCGCCTGGGCGGCGCGCAGCTTCGCGAGCAGGCCCTCGTAGCTCTTGCCCGGCACCTCCTC
>DASRFH010000178.1:0-9635 GCA_035651675.1 Chloroflexota bacterium
CCCGTTGGCCGTGGCGCGTCCCCAGCATCTCCGCTCACCCCCGGCCGGGGCCCCCTCAACGGCGTCCCCGCGCCCCTGACCGCTATCCTACCCCCGTGACCCGGCCCCACCGTCAACCGACTTTCCGGCCGGACTCCTAGGATCGCTCGCCGCCCACGTGGCGGTTCGCGGGGCGACGAGCGACCAGGTCGCGGCGGGCGCCGAGCGCGGGTCATAGGCGCCGAGGACGGCAGGCGCACGGGGCGTCGCGTCCTCCGCGATCGATGACACATCGCCGCCAGGCGCGGGCTCGACGCCGCCGTGGACCTGCGAGCTCAGCCAGGACCGATCTGGCCCTTTACGGAGCCCGCGAGGATCCCCCTGACGAAGTAGTGCGGCAGGCCGAAGAAGATGAGCAGCGGCGGCAGGATCGACATGGAAGCCACCGCGGTCAGCAGCCTGCCAGCCCTGGCCGAGCGAGTTTGACGCGGTTCGAGATCGTGACAGGCCAAGCTGTTCGCCTGGCACCATGCTGCTGTGATCGGCGACGCGCTCGTCGCGCTGGGCGTCGGGCTGGCGGCGGGGCTGTACTGGCGCGGCGCAGCCCAGCTGCGGCGGCGGTCGAGCTCTCCCCTCCCCACGGGCGACGACGGCCGCGGGCCAGGTGGGGGCGCGCCCGGGGCAGTGGCGCGGCGTCGGCGGGCGTTCCCGACCTGGCGCGCCGCGGCCTTCGCGACCGGCCTGGCCACGCTCCTCGTCGCCCTCGCCCCACCGGTCGACGTCCTCGTCGACCGGTCGTTCGCGGCGCACATGCTCCAGCACGTCCTGCTGGTCGCCGTCGCGGCGCCGCTGCTGGCGCTAGGCGAGCCGCTCGTACCGTTCCTCTGGGCCCTCCCATGGGAACGCCGCCGGGCGCTCGGTCGCTGGTGGCGCGCTCGGGGCCGGCTGCGCGTCACGTGGCGCGCCGTGACGGCGCCGCCCATCGCCTGGCCGCTCCACGTGCTCGTCCTCTGGGCCTGGCACGCCCCGGCGCTCTTCGAAGCAGCCTTGCGCGACGACTTCGTCCACGCGCTCGAGCACGGCACGTTCGTGGCAAGCGCCTTCCTCTACTGGTGGCCGGTCGTCCAGGCCGGGCGCGGCCGCCTCTCCCACCCCGGCGCCCTCTTGTACCTTTTCACCGCGGCCGGCGCGACGAGCGCGCTCGGCGTCCTGATCGCCTTCGCCCCCGCGCCCTGGTACGGCGCGTACGCCGCCGCTGGCACGTCTCCGCTCGGCCTTGGCCCCCTCGAGGACCAGGCCGCCGCTGGCCTCGTCATGTGGGTCGGCGGCGGAACGCTCTACCTCGTGGCCATCCTCGCGGTGTTCCTGGCCTGGCTGCGCGCCGAGGACCACGCCGCGGCGCCGGCACAGCCGATCGTCTAGCGGCAATGCGGTTCACTTGAGCACCGGCGGCCGCGAGGGACGCCCTCACCCTGGCCCTCTCCCAGAGGGAGAGGGGACGTGGGCGGGGCCGGACCGCGCGATCAGCGGCCCTAAGTGAACCGTATTGAGGCTAGCTGGCGCTCACTGAATAGTGCCCGGCGGATGCGTCTGTCAGAATAGCGCCAATGCGGACGGCGCTGGCTGGCTTCTCCCACGAGACCAACACGTTCTCGAGCGTCCCGGCGACCTACGAGCGCTTCCAGGTTCTGCGCGGCGACGAGATCCCGCGGCGGCACGAGAACGCGCACTCTTCGCTGACCGGGCTGATCGAGGTCGGTCGCGAGCGCGCGATGGGGCTGGTGCCGCTGCTGCACGCCTCGACCGGACCGATCGGGATGATCAGCAAAGACGCGTTCGACCGGATCGTCGGCGAGATGCTGGCGATGATCCGCGACCAGGGACCGTGGGACGCGGTGCTCCTCGCCAACCACGGCGCAGCGGTGTCGGAGGAGTACCCGGACGTGGACGGCGAGATCGCGGCGCGCGTCCGTGCGATCGTCGGCCCGCGCGTGCCCATCGGCATGGCGATGGACCTGCACGGCAACATCACGCAGCGGATGATCGAGCAGGCGACGGTCGTGACCTTCTACCGCGAGAACCCACACGTCGACGCACGCGAGCGCGCCCGCGAGTGCGCCGAGATCGTCCATCGGACCGTCGTGGGCGAGGTCCGGCCGGCGATGGCGCTCGAGACGCCGCCGCTCGTGATCAACATCGTCAAGCAGCACACCGGCTCCGAGCCGCTCAAGTCGCTGATGGCCGAGTGCGAGGCGGTCATCCGCCGGCCGGGCATGCTCTCGGCCAGCGTGATCCAGGGCTACCCGTACGCCGACGTGCCGGAGATGGGCATGGGCTTCCTGGCGGTGGCCGATGGCGACCCGGCGCTCGCCCGAGAGATGGCCCGCCACCTCGCCCGCCGCGCCTGGGAGATGCGTGAGCAGTTCGTCGGTCACACGCCCTCGCCGCGCGAGGCGCTCGCGCGCGCCGCGCAGGCTGAGCGCGGGCCGGTCGTGCTGATGGACGTCGGCGACAACATCGGCGGCGGCTCCACCGCCGACTCCACGTTCCTGTTGGCCGAGGCGCAGCGGATGGGCGTGCGCAGCTACCTCCAGACGCTGTACGACCCGGAGGCCGTCCAGGCCTGCGCGCGGGCCGGCGTCGGCGCCGAGCTGACGCTCAAGGTCGGCGGCAAGACCGACGACCGCCACGGCGAGCCAGTCGAGGTAACGGGGCACGTGCGCGTCCTGGGCGACGGCAAGTTCGAGGAGCTCAAGCCGATCCACGGCGGCGGCCGGTATTCCGACCAGGGGCTCACCGCCGTGCTCGACACGACGGACGGCCACACGCTCGTGCTGACCAGCCGGCGGGCCGGCAACACCAGCATCCAGCAGATGTACTCGGTCGGCGTGCAGCCCGAGCGGTACAAGGTCGTCGTCGCCAAGGGCGTGCAGTCGCCGCGGCCGGCCTACGAGCCGATCGCGGCCGAGATCGTGCTCGTCAACACCCCCGGCGTGACGAGCTCGGACCTGTCGTCCTTCGAGTACAAGCGCCGGCGGCGACCGCTGTTCCCGTTCGAGAGGGAGGCCACGTACCCATGAGCGGCTTCTACGAACGCGCTTCCAACGTCCTACCGGGCGGCGTCACCGCCGCGGCGCGGGCGAACGCCGCGCTCGGTCAGCCGTTCTACGTCTCGCGCGCCGACGGCGCTTACCTGTACGACCTCGACGGGCGCGCGTTCGTCGATACCTCGACCTCGAACGGCGCCAGCCTGCTCGGCCACGGCCACCCTCGCGTCAAGGAGGCGGTGCGGCGCGCGCTCGACCTCGGCATCGCCTGCATGTACGACGGCGAGCCGCAGGTCCGGCTGGCCGAACGGCTGTGCCAGCAGATCCCTTGCTTCGAGATGGTGCGCTTCACCACGACCGGCACCGAGGCAACCCACTACGTCGTGCGCATCGCGCGCGCCTACACCGGCCGGCCGAAGGTCCTGAAGTTCGTCGGTCACTTCCACGGCTTCAACGACGACCTCGCCTTCAACTTCCCCCAGGCGGCGGACCCGGTTCCCTCCCCGGTGGGAGAGGATTCCCGGAGGGCAGGGGGGAGCGTCCCCGTCCGCGCGGAAACCGCCGGCATGCCCCCGGGCGCGGCCGACCACGTCGTGGTCGTTCCCTTCAACGATCCCCCCGCCTTCGAGGCCGCCCTCGAGCGCCACGGCGGCGAGCTCGCCGCGGTGGTGATGGAGCCGATCAACTACGACGCCGGCGCGATCGCGCCCATGCCCGGATTCCTCGAGCTCGTCCGAGCCGAGACGACGAGGCGCGGCATCGTGCTCGTGTTCGACGAGATCCTATCCGGCTACCGGACGGGGCCGTCCGGCGCGCAGGGCCACTACGGCGTGACGCCCGACCTCTGCACGCTCGGCAAGGCGATCGGCGGCGGCGTGCCGCTCTCGGTGTTCGGCGGCAAGCGCGAGCTCATGTCCGTCGTCTCGCCGCTCGGGCGTGCCGTCCACACCGGCACGTACAACGCCCACATGATCCCGGTGCTGGCCGCCCACGCGTTCCTCGACGCCATCGCCGAGGACGGCTTCTGGGAGCACCTGCTCGGCCTCCACGAGCGGCTGTACAGCGGGCTGCGCGCCGCCTTCGCCGCGGCCGGCCTGCCGGTGCGCGTCCAGGGCGTCGGGGCGCGCTTCGCCTTCTACGTCGGCCTGGCGCCCGACCGCGAGGTCACGACCTACGCCCAGGCCGTCCGCTTCGACCGCCGCCTGCTCGAGCGCTTCGCGCGCGAGATGCACACCCGCGGCGTCTACGTCAACCCAGCCTGGCACCACGGCCTCTCGGCGGTCCACACCGAGGCGCTGGTCGACCGGATCTGCTCGGCCGCCGAAGAGAGCGCCCGAGCCGTCGTTCGGGAGATGGCACGGGCGTAGCGGCCCGGCCTTGCCTTTCTCCTCGTCGGGCACGGCGTCGGCCGCCGGCCGCACCGTCAGTCGACGTGCCACTCCTCGTAGTTGAGCACCCAGCGCGTCACGCGTCGGCGCAGATCGAACAGCCGGCGCGCGTCGCGGTAGTCTCGCCGGCGCAGCGCGCCCAGGTACAAGTCGGCGAGCTCGTCGCGGTACGCGCGCATGCGCGGGAGCGCTGACTTCCTCGTCAGGTACATACCCACCTCCTTATGGGCCGCGACAGGTTTGCTGGTTCTCATCGGCGCCACGACATGTCGCCGACGACCACGAACGTGCGCGTCGACTCGACGGCGGGGATCGCGTGCAGCTCGCGCATCACGAGCCGGTCGAGCTCGGGGTGCGAGGCGACTTCGAGGCGACAGATGACGTCGGTCTCGCCGTAGACGACGCTCGCCTCGGCGACGCCGTCGAGCTTGCGCAGCGCCGCGAGGACGTCCTCGATCTGCTTGGCCGACGCCTTCACGAGGACGTAGGCCTGCACGGCCTGGGTCCTGTCGCCCCGCCCATCGCGCTCGATCACGGGTGGACCCACCTTGAGGATCGTCGGCTGCCCGACGATCGCGCCCTGGCGGAAGGCCGCGCCGAGGACGGCGTAGACGTCGCCGTCGTCCGGCGCGCGGATGCGGGCGACGAGGTCCTCCGATTCGCCGTAGACGACGCTCGCCTCGAGCACCTGCTCGAACCGGTCCAGCACCTCGAGCGCGTCGCGCCACCGGCGGGCTGGCACCTGGACGAAGACGAACGCCTGCGCCGCGGCGCCGCGGTCCACGAGCTCGACCGCGCGCTGGACCGAGATGCCACGCCGGTGGTACGCCCAGATCGCCGCGATGCGGCGGACGTCCTCCGGCGCGTAGTCGCGCCTGGTGATGCGCTGCTTGGCGACCCGCGCCGGGTGGATGTAGCCGTGGTCCTCGAGGTAGTAGACGAACCGCTTGCTGAGTCCATCGACCTGCGCCAGCACCTCGGCGAGCCGCAACGCCCGTCCCTACAAGTCCCAAATGGGACTTGTATCAATCATGCGTCTCCACCGGGTGGGCTGTCAAGCACGCTGAGCTACAGCAGTGGCAGCGAGACCCAGCGGTCCTCGCGGTCCGCCTGCTCGGCCGCCTCGATCACCTCCTGGGCGCGAACGGCGTCGGCGAAGGTGACCGGTGGGTCCTCGTCGGCGTGGATGGCGCGCAGGAAGTCGAGGAACGGATCGAGCGGGCTCGACGCCGCGTGCCGCGCCGGCACCGGCACCGCCGACCAGCCCATCACGCGCGCCTGCGCCGCGCCCAGGCAGAGATGGAGAACGTCGCCGCCACGGTCGCCCTGCTCGATGCCGTAGACAGCCGAGCCGCGCGAGCCGTAGATCTCGAGGTGCTGGTAGTTCGTGCGGCCCATCGCCATGCCGCTCGCGTTGATCGTGCCGGTCGCGCCGTTCGCGAACTCGACGATCAGGCTCGCGGCGTCCTCGACGTCGACCGCGACGCGGCCGCCGTCCGCCGTCGAGCGCTCTTTCGTGAACGTCGTCAGCCTCGCGCCGACGCGGGTGATGGGTCCGACGAGCCAGTGGGCCAGATCGATCATGTGCGAGCCGAGGTCGCCGAGGTTGCCGCTCCCGCTCTCGGCGCGCGTCTGCCGCCAGCGGATCGGGCGGTCGGGGTCGGCCAGGCCGCCGTTCAGGTAGTTGACGAAGACGTGCCGGATCTCACCCAGCTCGCCGGCCGCGACCAGCTCGCGCAGGAACGCCATCGACGGCACCCAGCGGTAGCGGAAGTTGACCGAGGTGCGCCGGCCCGTCTCCCCGGCGACCTTGAGCATCCGTCGGGCGCCGGCCAGGTCGAGCGCGAGCGGCTTCTCGCACAGCACGTGCGCGCCGGCCTTCAGCGCGGCCACCGAGATCTCCTCGTGGTAGGCGTTCGGCGTCGCCACCGAGACGACCTCCGGCCGCTCCTCGTCGAGCAGCTTGCGCCAGTCGAGGTACGTCTTGTCGACGCCGAACTCCCGCGCCGCGGCGTCGAGACTGGCTTCGACCGGGTCGCTCAGCGCGACCAGCCGCGCCAGCCCGAGCTCCTCGGCGCGCTTGAACGCGGGGATGTGTCGTAGCCTGGCGACGCCGCCGGTGCCGATCACGGCGGCGCGAAGAGGCATCGTCATCGAGCGGAGAGTGTACCGGAGGTGACGGTTCAACCCGGGACTGGGACCCAAGGCTCGACGACGCGCCGATGTCCTCAGCTAACGAAGCGTTGACCGTGGTTGCGCGCTACGTCCCCGAGCGGTTCCTCAGCCCGCGCGTTCAGTACCTCGTGGAGGACCTGTTCGATGGCGACGCGTGAGCACCACGGCCAGGCCGCCGCCGAGACGCTGGATCTCATCAGGCGCGGAGGCGACCCGTGGCTTGCGATCGGCCAGTTCGTCGACGACTGGCACCGCACGCCCCTCGCCAAACGCCCGACGCTGGTCGCGGCAGCGCCCGGGCCCGCCGAGGGCGACGACGTTCGATGGGCAGCCTTCCTGGCCGCCGCGGTCGAATGGCTGTGCGCCCAAGACGGCCTGGACTACCCAGAATGGACGGCCGACCCCTCCTATCGGCTCCGCGAGCCGTGGTTCCTTTACCCTGGTTGGCGGCTGCGCGCCTGGCAGCTGGTCGAAACACCCGCGCCCTTCAAGGCGCGCAACGTGTTCGGAGGAAACCGCATCCTGGCGCGCGCGTAGGGCCAATACGGTTCACTTAAGGTCGCTGATCGCGCGCTCCGGCCCCGCCCGCGTCCCCTCTCCCCCTGGGAGAGGGCCAGGGTGAGGGCGTCCCCCGCGGCCACCGGTGCTTAAGTGAACTGTATTGCGCCTCGGGCCTCGCGTTGGCCGTCAGCTCAGGCCTTGAACGCGGCGTCCCCCTTCTCCTTGATCGTCTTGGCCACCGTCTGCGGGTCGGCCTTACCAGAGAACAGCAGCGCCATCTGCGCCGCGACGACTTCAATCTGCACCTGTGGCCACTTGACGTGGACCGGGTCGCGCACGACGTAGCCTTGCGCCTGCGCGAAGCCCTTCGCGTTCTTCGGCTTGTCGCGCTTGACGAACGCGTCGGAGGTCATCGCGGATGGGGCCCGTAGAGCAGCCGCAGCACGCCGAGCAGCGCACGCTCGCGCGCGATGGCGGCCAGCGTCGGCCTCGCGGCGTAGTGGGCGCAGAAGCGGCGGTGGAGGACGGGGTCGCCCAGCGCGGCGTCGACGATAGCCTCGGCGGAGGCGACGTCGGCGGGCAGGCCCGCGGCGCGCGCGGTGAGCAGCGCCCGCGCCGTGTGGTAATGGCTGGTGACGAGCAGCACGCTGCGCCAGCCCCGCTGGGTCGCGAGCCGCCCGATCTCCTCGACGTTCTCCTCCGTCGTCGTCGACCGCTGCTCCAGGACTGGCAGGCCGACGTCGTGGGTCGTCAGCCCACCGTAGGCGGCGACGAACGCGCGCGAGGCGACGAACGCGGCCATGCTGGCGGCCTCCGATGGTGCGCCTGGGCCGGCGGTATGCCCCCCGGCGAAACCGAGGACCGGCGCGACGCCGTACGTGGCGACGGCGAGGTAGGCGCCGAGCGCGCGTGTGCGCGGCTCATCGCCGACGACCTCGGTGCGCCCGCCCGTCGGGTCGGCCAGTAGCCCGGCGCCGAGCCCGAACACCGCGTCGTAGCGCGCCGCTGGCGGCGGCCAGCGCGGTTGGGCGGCGCAGTAGTCGAGCTCGTCGGCCGACCACGGGGCGTCCAGCGGCGCCGCGCCCGTGGGCGCCAGCTTCGGCGGATGGAGCGCGAGCGTGGCGGCCGAGCCGAGCGACGTGGCCAACCCCAGCGCCACGAGAACGATCTGGCACGCCGTCCGGAGCAGCGCCGCACCTCCCCGGAGCGGAAGGGTGCGGTCGGACCAGGCGGTGGCCGTCGCCGGCGCGGTTTACAAGTCGTTGAGGCAGGCGCCGGACGGTTTGCGGCCCCGTCGGCGGCTGGCTAAGGTTCGCCCCGTGCCCGCGCTGTCGGTGATGTTCAAGACGGTCTCGACCGACTGTAACCTCGACTGCGCCTACTGCTACTACCGCGAGTCGCTCGAGGGGACGCGGGTACGACGGCGCATCGAGCCGCGGCTGCTCGAAACGTTCATCCCGCAGTACATGGCGTACGTCGCCGACGTCGGCGTCGCGTCGTTCGCGTGGCAGGGCGGCGAGCCGACGTTGGCCGGGCTGCCGTTCTTCGAACGCGTCGTCGCGCTGCAGGCCCGCCACGCCCGGCCGAAGACGACGATCTCGAACGCGCTCCAGACGAACGGCCTCCTGCTGAACGACGAATGGGGCGCGTTCCTCAAGACGTACAACTTCCTGGTCGGCGTCTCGGTCGACGGCCCGCGCGAGCTCCACGACCGGTTGCGGACCGCCAAGAGCGGCCGCGGCTCGTTCGACCTGGTGATGCGCGGCGTCGACGTGCTGCGGCGCCACGGCGTGCAGTTCAACGTGCTCTGCGTGCTCGGGCCGCACAACGTGGAGCGGCCGCGCGAGCTGATGCGCTTCTACCGCGAGCAGGGATTCAGCCACGTCCAGTTCATCCCCTGCATGGACTTCCAGGCGATGGAGCCGGAGAAGCCGCCGGTCTTCCAGATCACCGCGGAGCAGTACGGCGCGTTCCTGCGGGACGCGTTCGACGAGTGGTACGCCGAAGGCGGCCCCAGGATCTCGGTGCGCATCTTCGACAACTTCCTCCAGAGCCACCTGGGCGTGCCGAACGACTCGTGCGTCCACGCCGACAGCTGCGACGCCGGGATCGTCGTCGAGTACAACGGCGACGCCTACCCGTGCGACTTCTACGTCCACCCGCGCTGGAAGCTCGGCAACGTCGTCGAGCAGCCGCTGCGCGACGTGCTCTACAGCCCGATCCGGGCCGACTTCATCCGGCAGAAACGCCCGCTGCCGCCGGCGTGCCAGGCGTGCGAATGGCTCAGCGTCTGCAAGTCCGGCTGCCCGCGCAACCGCGCCGACGGCGGCCCCGACTACTTCTGCGCGAGCTACAAGGCGTTCTTCCCGCACGCCGACGAGCGGCTGCGGTCGCTGACCGCGCGCATCGAGCAGCGCAGCCGCTACCTGCACCGGCTCCGCCTCGACCCGTCGCTCGTCAACCGCCGCAACGACGCCTGCCCCTGCGGCTCGGGCAAGCGCCAGCGCCAGTGCTGCGGCGCGCCCGGTGCGGACGCGTCGTACCT
>DASRFH010000179.1:0-6394 GCA_035651675.1 Chloroflexota bacterium
CGCTACGTCCTGACCGAGTGGGTGCCGTGGGACGTCGAGAGCTCGTACGGCCTCCAGCTGCTCCGCACGTCGAACAGGTGGTACCTGAGCGGCGCGAACCGCGCGTACGCGTCGCCGCTGGAGCACGGCGTGGCCGGCCAGCTCGTCGACGTCAGCGCCGACCTCGTCGCCTTCGACGCGGTCGAGCCCGGGCCCGGCCGCCCGTCGCGGCTCGACCTGCTGCTCGACAACGCCTCGGGCGACTACGGCTCGGCCGGCCAGCCCGGCGCCCACCAGGCGCTGCGCGAGGGCAGCCAGCTCGCGCTCGGCCTGGGCTTCCGGACGGCGAGCGGCCCCGAGTGGGTCTGGACCGTTCCCTGGTGGATCGACCGGGTCGCGTTCGAGGACGAGCGAGGCACGGGCTACCTGCGGCTCGAGTGCGTCGACGCCTGGGCCTACCTCGAGCGGCTGCGCGCGCCGCGCCAGCTCGACTTCCCGCCCAGCTCGACCGTCGGCTCGGTGCTCAACCGGCTGCTCTGGCGCGTCACCGGCGCCAGCCTGGCCGCGACCGGGGCGCTCGCCACGCTCGTGCCCGGCTTCACGATCGGGCCGGGCGAGAGCTACGCCCACGCGGTCCGGCGGCTCTGCGACCTGGCCGGCGTGCTCGTCCGCTTCGGCACCGACCAGGCGGCGCCCGACGGCCTCGGCCTGTCGAGCGTCGTCCCGGCCGCGCCGGCGTTCGCGGGTGGGCCGAGCTCCTACAGCTATGCCTCGGCGGTGGCGGCCGAGTCGGGCGGCCAGCACCCGATCGCGCGCGCCCGCCACGCGGCCGGCGGCCAGCCGTTCAGCCACGTCGAGCTGTTCGGCGCGGCCGGTCTGGTGGGCGAGGCGCTCGACCACGCCGCGATCCGCCGCGTCTGGAAGAACATCCCCCAGAAGCTGGTCGACCGCGCCGCCGACACGCAGGCGAAGGCCGACGCGGCCGCCGCCGCGGCACTGGCCGCGGCCCAGGCCGCGGCAGCGGCCGGCTTCCTCGAATCGAGCCCGAACGTCGCCGTCGAGCTGGGCGACGTCGTCGACGTCACCGACCCCCGGGCCGGGCTTTCCGGCGCGAAGCGGACGGTGGTGGCGATCCGCACGACCTACGACCGCCGCAAGCCCCAACCGTTCACCCAGCGCCTGACGCTGGCAGGAGCAAGCTGATGAGGGTGCACCTCTTCTCCCCCTGGGATGGGGAGACGGGACGAGAACGTGGGTGAGGATGCCGCCGTGGAATTGCGACGCGCCGTCCTCCGCTCGTTCGACGCCGCGACCTACACGGCGACCGTCCAGGTCGTCGGCTCCCGCTCCGCGTTCCTCGACGGCGTCCCGGTCAGCCGCGGCCTACCGGCCGCCGAGCTCCTTCCGGGCCGGGACTGCGTCCTGCTGCTGTTCGAACCGACCGACCCGAGCGACGCGATGCTCCTAGGAGTGCGCTGATGCAGACGACCTCGGTGATCCCAAACGAAGTGGCCCTCGGCCTGGCCGGCGTCCCGCTGCTGGTCGCGCTGACCGAGGCTACCAAGCAGGTTACGCCCGAGCTGCCGACCCGCTACCACCCGCTCGTCGTCCTCGCCTGGAGCCTGCTGCTCAACGTCGGCCTGGGCGTCTACCTCGGCGCTGACCCGGTGCTCGGCGCGCTCACCGCGCTCGTCGCCGCGCTCGCCGCGGTCGGCCTCTACAGCGGTGGGAGGGCGGTCGTCCGATGACCGCCGCCGGGCGGCGGTCGTCGAGCCGCGCGGACACGTTCGAACGGGTCCTCCGCCCGCTCAACCTCCCCTCGCCGCTGCACGTCGAGTCCGACGCCGCCGGCCTCCCGGTGGCCGTCCGCCGGGCCCACTGGCCGTCGCCCCGCCGCGTCGCCCGCGTCCAGGACCGCTGGCGCATCGACGACCTCTGGTGGCGCGAGCGGCCCGTTTCGCGCCTCTACTACCAGGTGCTGCTCGAGGGCGGGGAGCTGCTGCTGGCGTACCACGACCTCGTGGCGGGGGGCTGGTTCGAGCAGCGGCCCGGCGGACCGTCGCCCACGCTGATCCGCCCGCGGTCCGCGAGAAGCACGTCCAGGCGGGTCCGGCCTGGTCGATCAGCGCCCTGGCCTGATCGACGTAGGTGGGCGTCGTGACGTCGCGGATGAGGTCGAGCTTGCGGTGCGCCGCCCGCCGGCTGACCACGCCAGCCAGGTGGAGCCGGACGACCACGGTCGGGCTGCCTCCTTCAACAGCGCCGCCTCGGTCCCACCGACCAGGTCGAGGTAGCCGGCGATCTCCTTCGCTTCTTCGTCCGACAGACGGATCGACTTCGTGACCACTGGCTGCCTCAGAGTGCTTCTTATTGACGCATAGTGCTTCGCCTTATTCCGTGGTTCAGCTCCCAGCGTGTGAATTCCACCTCCACACCTCTTATTCCTTCCTGGACGGCGCCTCGCAGCCGGAGGAGCTGGTCGGGCGGGCGCTGGAGCTGGGGTACCGGGCGCTGGCGATCACCGACCATGACGGGGTGCACGGGGCGATGGCGTTCGCCCAGGCGTGCAAGGCGGTGGGGATCCAGGCGATCACCGGGGTCGAGCTGACGCTGCGCCACGGGCTGGTCGCGGCGGAGCTGGCGCCGGTGCACCTGACGCTGCTGGCGGCCAGTCCAGCCGGGTACACCAACCTGTGCGCGCTCATCTCCCAGGCGCACAAGGGCACCCGGCCGTGGGAGTTCGCCGAGCCGTGGTGCCGCCGTGGGCCGGGCGTGCTCGACCCGCGCAAGACCAGGCCGACCGAGCCGTCGAGCCCGCCGGAGATGGACCCCGGCTACCTCGCCGGCCGCACGGCCGACGTCATCTGCCTCACCGGCTGCCGCGTCGGCGAGCTGGCGCGGCTGGTCGACGCCGGGCGGCTGCGCGAGGCGGGCGAGCTACTCGAACGGCTGAAGGCGCTGTTCGGCGCCGAGAACGTGTACGTCGAGCTGCAGCAGAACCTGGTCAGGGGCGACACCCAGCGCGTCGCCCGGCTCGCCGCGCTAGCGCGCCAGCACGGCCTGCCGACCGTCGCGACCGGCGACGTCCATTACCACGACCGCTCGCGCCACCGCCTCCACGACGCGCTGACCGCGCTGCGCCACCGCACCACCCTCGAGGCGTCGCACCAGCTCCGCCGCGCCAACTCCGAGTTCTACCTGCGCCCGCCGGCCGAGGTCGCCGCGCTCTTCGCCGACTACCCCGAGGCGATCGCCAACCAGGCGCGCATCGCCGAGCGCTGCCTGGGCTTCCAGCTCGCCGAGCCGGGGGCGCTGCCGTACGAGTTCCCTGCTTTCACGCGCATGGCGGAGGAGGCGGAGCTCTCGGCGGACGAGGTGTTGCGGCGCTTCTGCATGAAGAAGCTGGACGAGCGCTACGGGGACCAGCCGCCCGAGGCCCAGGCGCGGGCCCTCGCTCAGCTCGCGGACGAGCTGACGACGATCGCCCACCACAAGCTCGCCGGCTTCTTCCTCATCTACCGCGACCTCCAGGTCCTGGCCACCGAGGTGGCGCAGAAGGTGCGCGGCGCGGGGACGATCCGCGGTGGCTCGGGGCTGCCGCCCGGGCGGGGGCGTGGCTCGTCGGTCTCTTCGATCGTCTGCTACCTGATCGGGCTCTCCCACGTCGACCCGGTCAAGACCAAGCTCTTTTTCAGGCGCTTCCTCAACGAGGACCTGCGCACCGTCCCCGACATCGACCTCGACTTCGCCCGCGACATCCGCGAGGCGCTCATCCTGGCCGTCTACGAGCGCTACGGCCCCGAGCACGCCGCGCTCGTCTGCAACTTCGCCACCTACCACCTGCGCTCGGCCGTGCGCGACATCGGCAAGGTGCTCGGCCTGCCCGCCGCCGCGCTCGACAAGCTCGCCAAGCTCTCCGAGGGCGGCGGTGCCGACACCGTCCGCCGCGAGATCGACCGCCTGCCCGAGCTCGCCGGCCAGGCCGAGGGCCCGCTCTGGGGCCACCTGGTCGAGCTGTGCGCCCAGGTCGACGGCTTCCCGCGCCACATGGGCCAGCACGTCGGCGGGATGATCATCGCCTCCAAGCCGATGGAGAGCTTCATCCCCGTCCAGCCCGGGGCCATCGAGGGGCGCTACATCTGCCAGTGGGACAAGGACTCGATCGACGACGCGCGCTTCGTCAAGATCGACTTCCTCGCCCTCGGTATGCTCTCGCTCGTCGAGGAGTGCCTCGAGCTGATCCACGAGAGCCTCGGCGAGAAGGTCGACCTCAGCCGCGCCGTCGACTACGAGGACGAGGAGGTGTACGACCAGATCTGCCGCGGCGACACGGTCGGCATGTTCCAGATCGAGTCGCGCGCCCAGATCCAGATGCTCACGCGCACCCAGCCGCGCAACCTCAACGACCTGGCCATCCAGGTCGCGATCGTGCGGCCCGGCCCGATCGTCGGCGGCGCCGTCAACCCGTACGTCCGCCGCCGCGAGCAGGTGCGCCGCAACCCCACGTACCGCCCGCCCGCCGACCACCCGATGCTCGACCCGATCCTGGCCGACACGCTCGGCGTCGTGCTGTTCCAGGACCAGGTGCTGGAGGTCGCCGTCAGGATGGGCAAGTTCACGCCCGGCCAGGCCGACACGTTCCGCCGGGCGATGAGCCGCCGCCGCTCGGCCGAGGTGATGGAGAGCTTCCGCAGCAAGTTCGTCGAGGGCGCGACCAGCCAGGGCGTCGACGCCGGCAAGGCCAACGAGATCTTCGACAAGCTGCGCGGCTTCTCCGAGTTCGGTTTCCCGAAATCGCACGCCCACGCCTTCGCCGTGCTCGCCTACCAGTCGGCCTGGCTGCGCAACAAGTACCCGGCGGCCTTCTACGCCGCGCTGCTCAACAACCAGCCGATGGGCTTCTACGCGCCGCACGTGCTGGTCGGCGACGCCAAGCGCCACGGCATCCTCATCCTGCGCCCGAGCATCAACCGCAGCGGGGCGCGCTCGGCGCCCAACGGCCGCGACCAGGTCCGCCTCGGCCTCAGCTCGGTGCAGGGGCTGGGCGAGGATCTAGCCAGGGCGATCGTGGCCGAGCGGCAGGCCAACGGCCCGTTCCGCTCGCTGCGCGACCTCGTCCAGCGCACCGGCATGCCGCGCGACGTGGCCGCCAACCTGGCCATGGTCGGCGCGCTGGCTGACTTCGGCCTGAGCCGCCGCGAGCTGCTCTGGCAGATCGGGTTACTGATCCCGGAGCCGCGGCACAAGATCAGTGGGCTATCAGCTGTCAGCTATCGGCTATCAGCGCCCCACCACCCCGATGCGTCCGTCCCTCAACCCTCAACCCTCAACCCTCAACCCGCCGTCGTCCGCCAGCTCTCGCTCGATCTGCCCACCGAGCAGGACCACGCCGCGTTGCCGGACATGACCGAGTGGGAGCGCATGGTCGCCGACTACGGCCTCTTGCAGCTCTCGCCCAGCTACCACCCGATGGGCCTGGCGCGGCCGTACCTGCCGCGGGACCTGCTCACGGCCAAGGAGCTGCGGGAGCGGGCCGAGGGGGTCGAGCGCGAGCGCACGATGAGGCGGATCCTGGCGCGGGAGCTACCGGGCGGACTGGACCCGTGGTCCGGCGCACTAGCGGACCCGCGCACGGGCCTGCCGCACCGTGGCAACGGGCCGCGCGTGCGCACTGGTGGGCTGGTCGTCTGCCGCCAGCGGCCCGGCACGGCCAAGGGGTTCGTCTTCCTGCTGCTCGAGGACGAAACCGGCCTCACCAACGTCGTCGTCCATCCCACCCTCTACGAGGCCGAGCGCAGCGTCGTGCGCGGCTCGCCCTACCTCTGGATCGAGGGCACGCTCCGGCTCGAGTCGGGCTCGCTCAACCTGATCGCCGAGCGGATCAAGCCGCTCGAGGTGCCTGCCCGGGCGGTCTTCTCGAGCACCAGCTCCTTCTTCATGCCGCGCCCGACGATCCGGCACATGTACCCCGGCAACCCGCACGACCCGCGTGAAGCCGCCGCGGCCAGGGCCGCCGAGGGCCAGGCCACGCCAACCCGTCCGCCGGCGCTGGCCAGCGTCAGGCCAGCCAGCCACGACTTCCACTGAATCGTCCAACCCCACGGTTGTGCCTCGAAGCAACACACCGCGCCCCCGCCGGGGGCGTCGCCGACCGGCGGCGACGCTGATCCCGGGGGCCGGCGCGCTCGATCCACCGCCTACCTCGGCCCAGGTCTCGTCGGCGTTGGCGGGACGACCAGGGAGCTGTGCGCTGGCCCGGCCAGGAGAGGCCCACCCGGTCGCGTGACCCGGGTCTACCGGGTGGCCGCGGCGCGGGCGGCGGGCGCGGGCGGGTGCCCGCCGATCAGGTCGATCAGCGCGCCGACCACTTCGCGGTTCAACTGCCGCCCCGCGAGCCGGTGGAGCAGCGCGACCA
>DASRFH010000180.1:0-16717 GCA_035651675.1 Chloroflexota bacterium
GAGCGGCGCGGCGCGCTCGCGGCAGGCCGCCGAGGCGAGCACGTCGTTGTGGGTCGCGAGGGCGCCGAGGCGGAGCTCGCCCTCCACCTCACGGACGTACTTCAGATCCGCGAGTGCGCTGAGGTCGACGACCGTATCGGCAAGTCTGACGCCGCGCCTCATCTCCACCACGAGGTCCGTGGCGCCGGCGACCAGTCGCGCCGCCGGCCCGTGCTCGGCCGCTAGCCGCAGCGCGTCCGCCAGCGAGGTCGTGCGGAGGAAGCGGCGCCACATTCTGGTAACCCTACGTCATCCCGGGCGGCACGAGGGATAATGGAGAGACGGACTGGCTCCGCGGGGTGGCGGGTCGCCCACCCTACGTCTCCATGTACTGGGCGTAGTTCCGCGGGGTGAACGGCGCTTCGGCGAAGGCGCGCCTGGCCTCGTCGCTCTCGGGGTTTATCGACGCCATGGCGTCGAGGACGATCGCCGAAATCACCGGCCCGTAGTTATCGTAGATCTTGAAGAGATCCTCGCTGCTCCAGTCGTACATGGCGCCGGTGTCCGGATCGACGAGCCCCTCGGCGGGGTTGACCACCGGGTTGATGCAGGCGAATTGCGCCCCCATCGCCCGGGCGAGCTGCACCTCGGGCACAACCGTCTTGCCGACGACGTCGAAGCCGCGGTTCTGGTAGTCGCGGATCTGCGCTGGCGATTCGAACCACGGACCATCCGGGCAGACGTAGACGCCTCGCCTGACGATCTTCGGGTAGACCGGCTCGCCGGCGACCCGCTGGGCGAGCGCGGTGTAGCGGGCGAGGTGGCGGCCGGCCGCCTCGAACAGCAGCCGACGCAGGTACGGCGAGTACGGCCGTCGAAGGCTGAACATCCGCTTGGAGTCAACCCAGGGCACGCGCTTCATGTCGTCGAAGAAGTCGTGGGCGATCACCAGGTCCCACGTGTCGAGCAGCGGGTTGATGCCGCCGACGCTGGCGTCCACCAACACCCACTTCACGCCGGCCTGTTTGAGCACCCAGAACGTCTTTTCGGCCGCCGTCATCGGGGAGTCGGCGTACGGGTCGTCGATGGTCGAGACGATGCGCTGGTCCTGGCCGTGCATCCACACGCGCAGGAACTGGCGGCTGCGACCGTTCCACCGGTCCGTTAGCTCGTACAGGCCGAAGGGCGGCGAGGCGCCGTACGGTGTATCAAACACCAGCCCGCCCTGAAGCTTGCGCACCCCCAGCGGGTCGTCCGGTCCGAAGGCCCCCTCGGGGAAGCGGTAGCCCCAGGAGCCCGAGCCGCCCACGTTCGCGAACGAAACCGATGGGATTTCTTGCGCCATTTTGCCCTCCTGCCGGCCGAGGCCGGCGTGTAGTATGGCGGCGCAATCACCGCTTGGGGGAAGGTCTCGTGGCATCGACGGCTTCCGACGGTCGCGCTGAGGTCGTCCACAGCGAGCGCTCGAACGTTCAGCTCCTGGTGACGCTCATCCTGCTCTCGGCCGTCTACGCGGCCGGCCTGTTCGTCACGCGGGGCGTGGTCTTCATCCCCGGGGTGACGTGGTTCCGGCCAGCCAACGCGCTCAGCGAGCTGTACGGCGTCAACTTCGGCATATGGGGCGCGCTCGCCGCTGGGATCGGCAACACGCTGAACGACGTCGTCAGCGGGCAGTTCAACGCCGTTCTGTTCGTTCCTGTCTTCATCATCGAGGTGGTCTGCACGGCGCTGATCCCATACTGGATCGTGACCGACCCGACCTTGCGCTCGACGCGCGGCAAGGTCGAGTGGCTCGTCGGCGCGGTCATCCTGCAAGGCGTGACGACCGGCTACGGCATCGCCGCCGTGCTCGTTCTGACCGGCACGGTCCCGGCCGCGGCGCTGACGACCATCGGGACGACGATCTCGCTGAACGAGGCGGTTCCGGCCGTGTTCGCGGGCGTCGTCCAGTTCTTCCTCTTCCCGCAGCTCTACCGGATGGGCCTGTACGCCGGGCGCCGGCTCGAGGGGAGCAACGCGCCGGCCGATTATGTGGCCTCGCTGAGCGCTTAACCCCATCCTCGTCCTGAGGCGGAGCCGAAGGACCTCTGCTGTGGTACGGTGCGCCATCTTGCAGCAGAGGTCCTTCGCCGTGCTCGGGACCACGAAGTAGCGCCGGAAGCGTGAACTCTCGCTACGCTCGGAGCGACATGGCCTCGTCGGTTCTGCGGTACGACCGCTTCTCCTGGCGCTTCGAAACGAACCGCGCCTGGGTGCTCGACGACGTCTCGCTCGACGTCGGGCCGGGCGAGATCGTCGGCGTGGTCGGCCGCTCGGGCTGCGGGAAGTCGACGCTCCTGCTTGCCGCGACCGGTATCGTCCCGCACTCGTACGTCGGGCGCAGCAAAGGCGCGGTCGTCACGTTCGGGCGCGACACCGCGCAGGCGCGGCCGGCCGACCTCTGCGACCGGGTCGCCATGGTGTTCCAGAGCCCGGACGACCAGATCTCGCAGCTCAACGTCTGGCGCGAGGTCGGCTTCGGTCCGGCCAACCAGCGCCAGCCGCCCGACGAGGTGCGCCGCCGGATCGACGAGGCGCTCGAGCTCGTCGGCATCGGCGACCTGCGCGAGCGCGAGACGAACGCGCTCTCCGGCGGCCAGAAGCAGAAGGTCGCGCTCGCGGCCGCGCTGGCGATGCACCCCCGGCTGCTCATCCTGGACGAGCCGACAACCGACCTCGACCCCGTCTCCCGTCAGGAAGTGCTCGCCGTGGTCGAGCGCCTCCGCGACCGCCACGACCTCGCCATCGTGGTCGTCTCGCATGAGGTCGACCTCATCTCCGGTCTGGCCGAGCGCTTCGCGCTGGTCGACGGCGGCCGTATCGCGCACGACGAGTCGGCCGACCGGTTCTTCCTCGACCTGCCCGCCCTGCGCGAAGCCGGGCTCGAGCTGCCGCAGGTCGCCGAGCTGAACGCGCTGCTCCACGACGACGACCCGAGCTGGCCGCGAACCCACCGCTACGCCGACACGCTCCGCGCGCTCGACGAGCGGCTCGCCACACGCCCTCTGCGAGGGGGAGACGGAACGGCCTGGCGAGCGTACCGCGTCGTGCCGGACCCACCCGCGCCGCTCGGCCCGCCGCTGATCGAGCTCGACCGGGCCAGCTTCACGTACCCGATGGCGCCGCGCCCGGCGATCGAGGACGTTTCCCTGACGATCCGGCAGGGCGAGTTCGTCGCCGTCATCGGGGCGAACGGCTCGGGCAAGACGACGCTGACGAAGCTGATCCTCGGGCTCGTCGAGCCGACCCTCGGCCGTGTCTTGGTCGGCGGGCGGCCGCTGCGGAAGAAGGACCCCGACCGCGTCGGCCGCGTTGGCTACGTCTTCCAGAACCCGGACGAGATGCTGTTCAACCCGACGGTCGCCGAGGAGGTCGAGTTCGGACTGAAGGTGCGCGGCGACCCGAAGCCACAGCGCGACGCGCGCGTGGCCGAGGTGCTCGAGCAGCTCGAGCTGGCCGGGCTGCGCAACCGCCACCCGCTCGCCCTGTCGAAGGGGCAGCGGCAGCGGCTCGCCTACGCGGCCGTGCTGGCGCCCGACCCGCCGGTGCTGATCTTCGACGAGCCGACGACTGGCCTCGACTACGGGTCGTGCGAGGCGATCATGGCCGCGGTCGAAGAGCTGAACCGCGCCGGCCGGACGATCCTCTTCGTCACGCATGACATCAACCTGGTGATCCGGCACGCCCACCGCATCGTCGTGATGGGCGGCGGCCGCGTGCAGTTCGATGGGACGCCGCGCGCGCTGATGGCGCTCGGCCCGGACCGGCTCGCAGACCTGCGGCTCGTGCCGCCGGCCGCGAACCTGCTCGCGCACCGCGCCAGGGCCGGCCTCCCCGGCGACGTGCTCACGCCGCTCGAGCTCTACCTCGCGGTCCGGCACGCGCTTCGCGCTTCGGCCGTGGCAGCGCCGTGAGCAGCGGGCCGACTGGCGGCGCGCGGCGCGTTTTCGTCGACAAGACGCCGCGGGTCGACGCCGCGTGAGGCGCGTCAGGCTCTTCTACCCGACGGGCTCGTGGCTGCACCGGCTGCACCCGTCGACGAAGCTGGTCGTCTTCACCGCGTGCATCCTGGTGCTCGCGGTGCTGCCGTGGCGGCTCAACGGTCCCCTGGTCCTGTTGTTGATCGCCGGCCTGGCCAGCAGCCGGGTGCCGTTCGCCCACTACGCGCTGATCGTCATCCTGTCGCTGCCGGTGATGGTGATCTCGCCGGTGTTGAACATGTTCTGGCCCCCGGATCCGGCCACCAACCACGTCATCGGCGTGTTCGCGCCGCTCGGTTGGCCGATCTACGCCGAGGGCCTGCGCGTGGGCGTGGACCGCGACCTCTGGATCGGCGGCTCGATGCTCGTCACGATCATCTTGCTGACGACGACCGACCTGCCCGACCTGGCCGACGCGCCGACCTACCTCGGGCTGCCACACGTGGTCGGCTTCACCTTCGCCGCGACGCTCCGCTACATACCCGAGGTGTCGAACTTCCTGCTGACGCTCTACGACGTGCAGGAGTCGCGCGGCGTCGACTTCTACACGAGCAACCCGATCGTCAACTTCGCGCGCCGGACGAATATCCTGATCCCCGTTCTGGTGTTCCAGCTCAGCCGGGCCAGCCGGATGTCGAACGCCATGGAATCGCGCGGCTTCCAGATCAGGCATACGCCGACGCTCTACGCGCTGCGGCCGATGACCGGAGCCGAACGCGCCTGGATGTGGGCTGTCGCGGCCGTCACGCTCGTGCTGCTGGCGCTGCGGATCTACACCGTGTTCGTGCCGGGCGACTACCCGCTCGAGTTCGGCACCTTTTAGTACCCCTGGCAGGGTGGGGGATGTGTCCGAAGAAACACGCCGCGGGTCGACGGAGCTGATGGCGACGCTCCTCTTGCGCGACGCCGACCTGCTCGTCGCCATGGACGACGCCGACAGCCGCTGGCCGGGCGGCGGCCTCTACGCCGTGGATGGGGTCATCCAGCGGGTCGGACCGACCGACTCCCTGCCAACGGAGGCGGACGTCGTGCTGGACGGCCGCGGCCTGCTCGTGATGCCGGGGTTGATCAACACGCACCACCACTTCACGCAGACGCTGACGCGGGCCGTGCCGGCCGCGCAGAACGCGACGCTCTTCGGCTGGCTGAAAACGCTGTACCCGATCTGGGCGCGGATCACGCCGGAGGCGGTCTACGTCGCGACGAAGACGGCGATCGCGGAGCTAATGCTCTCGGGCTGCACCTGCTCGAGCGACCACACGTACCTCTGGCCGAACGGGGCGCGCGTCGACGACCAGGTCCGCGCCGCGCAGGAAATGGGCTTCCGGTTCCACGTGAGCCGCGGCGCGATGTCGGTCGGCGAGTCGGAGGGCGGGCTGCCCCCGGACTCGGTCGTCGAGGACGAGGAGGCGATCCTGCTCGACACGCGCCGGGCGATCGAGGCATACCACGACGCCGCCCGCTACGCGATGACCCGGGTGGTGGTCGCGCCGTGCTCGCCGTTCACCGTATCGCGGGACCTGATGCGGGAGAGCGCCGCGCTCGCGCGCGCCTACGGCGTCACGCTCCACACCCACCTGGCCGAGACGAGGGACGAGGAGGCCTACTGCCGCGAGGCATTCGGCGTGCGCCCGGTCGAGCTGATGGAACAGCTGGGCTGGATGGGGGAGGACGTCTGGCACGCGCACGTCGTCTGGGTGGACGACGCCGAGGCGGGGCGGATCGGGCGCAGTCACACCGGCGCGGCGCACTGCCCGAGCTCGAACATGCGGCTCGCCTCCGGGGTGATGCCGCTGCGCCAGCTGCTCGACGCCGGCGCACGCGTCGGGCTGGGCGTCGACGGCTCGGCCTCGAACGACGGCGGCCACCTGCTCGCCGAAGCGCGCCAGGCGCTGCTACTGCGCCGCCTGGCCACGCTCGATCCCGCCGCGCTCACCCCCCACGAGGCACTGCGCCTCGCCACGCGCGGCGGCGCGAGCGCGCTCGGCCGCGACGACATCGGCGTGTTGGCACCGGGTATGGCGGCCGACTTCGTCGGCTACCGGTTGGATTCGTTGGGCCTCGCCGGTGGCGTGCCGCACGACCCGCTCGCCGCGCTCGTGCTCTGCCAGCCCCCGAACGTCGACCTGAGCGTGATCGACGGCAAGGTTCGCGTCCAACGCGGCCAGATGCTCGACGTCGACGTCGAGGCGCTGGCGCGCGAGCACAACCGGATCGCCCGGGTGCTTGTCGACGGCGCGTAGTCATGGGGTGATCCCGCCTCGCTCCGGGGGCTGCCAGTCCTCGCGCAGGATCGCGTAGAGCTTCATGTCCTCGAAGGCGCCCTTAGTGTGCTGGTGCTGCCGGAGCACGCCCTCGAGCCGGAACCCCGCCTTTTCCAGCACGCGCGCGGACGCGAGGTTGACGACCTTGCAGCGCGCCTCGATCCGGTTCAGCGCCATTCGCTCGAAGCCGAAGCGCACCAGAGCGCGGACCGCCTCGGTCATGTAGCCCCGGTTCCACAGCCAGTAGGCGAGCGAGTAGCCGATCTCGGCACGCGCGTGGGCGATCGCCCAGTCGAAGAAGCCGGCGGAGCCGACAAGCTTATCCTCGCCTCTCAACGTGATCGCCCAGCCGACCGACGCGCCGCGCGCGTACCGCTCGACCGCGGCGACGAGGAAGCGCCGCGACTCTTCGACCGAGCCGTGCGGGTACCAGTCGACGTGCTCGGCCACGCGCGGGTCGGAGGCGTAGGCGAACATGGCCTCCGCGTCGTCGAGCCGCATCGTGCGCAGGACGAGCCGCTCGGTCTCGATCTCGGGCAGGTGCGCGAAAAACTCGCTCGGGTCGCGCACCTGCCAGCTAAACAAGCCGCGTGCCGTCCGGCCGCAGGACCTCGCCGACGACGAGGCGGTCAACCTCGAGCTCTCGGATGCGCAGCCGACCGATCGTCGCCCGCTGAACGGCCAGCCGGCCGATCGCGAGCGCGCCGACGGCGAGCGCGCCGACGGCGAGCGCGCCGACGGCCGCCGACCCGAGCGCGACGGCGCCGACCGTGCCCCAGCCGAGCCCGCCCCAACCCAGCGCACCAGCCGGTTGCATCCGGAAGGGAGGCCTGGGCGCGCTCACGCCGCGCCGCCCGGCGCGCTGACGCGCGCGGGACGAAAGCGCTGGCCGTGCCGGGGGCGGGCGACCGGGCCGGCGCGGCGGAGGCCGGGCTGACGCTCAGGCGAGGAGGGCACGGAGCCTCTGGGCGATGATCTCCTCGTCGCCCTCCCAGACCGTGTTCGGGTTCACGAGCAGCGCGTTCGGCTCGCGGTTGACGAGGATCTGCGGGCTGCCCTCCCTGAGCGCGGCGTCCACCTCATCGGCCGACCTCTTGGCCTTGCTCGGGTCGATCTCGATACGCAGCACCTTCGGCGCCGAGGCGTGGATCTCGACGATGCTGAACGAACAGCCCGGCGCGTTCGCGATCGGTCGCTTGATCGCCTCGCAGCGTTGCTCCAGGCGCGCGACGCGGCGTCGGTGGTCCATCGCGAACCACTCTTGCAGCGCGACGACCACCGCGACGATCTCCTGCCGATCGAGCTTCAGCGGCCGGCCGAACGCCTTGCGGTTGGCGACCGTCTCGAACCCGATGAAGCCCTGCACCGACGCGGCCTTGACGAGGTCCCGGCGCCCGACCAGCAGCCCGGCCGAGTTCGGTCCGTTGAAGTACTTGGCGCCGAAGCAGACGAGGTCGCAGCCCATGGCCGTCCAGCTCTTGAACCGCTCGAGCGGGTAGATCTGCCCGGCCGCGTCGACCAATACCGGCACGCCCTTGGCGTGCGCGATTTCCAGCACCTGCTTCAGCGGGACGGTGCCCTCCTTGCCATCCAGGTGGGCCGGGAAGAGGATCGTCGCGGTGTCCGCCCCGATCGCGGCGTCCAGCTGCTGGGCGGTCGTCTGGCCGTTCGCGCCGACCTCGACCAGCTTCGTGCCGACGATGGTCGGCGCGCGCTCGTACGAGTAGTGGTGGCCGGCCTGGATCAGCACCTTGTTCGGCAGCCCGGCCGTGTCCGGCAGCCGGGCGATCTTCTCCATGTCCGTGCCGGCGACGATCGCGGCTGCCCCGAGCGCCATCGCAGCGGCCGCCCCGGGCGTGACGTAAGCAGCCTCAGCGCCGATCAGCTCGGCGCAGATCTCGCCCGAGCGTTCGAGGAGCGCGTTCATGTCGACGTAGTAGCGCTCGGCGGCCTCCATCGCCTCCTTGATGCGAGGCGTGGGCGTGGAGCCACCGAGGACCGTGTTGTGGCCGCGCGCGTTGATCACGGGCTTGACGCCGATCTCTTCCCAGATGCTGGTCATCGTCGCCGACTGCATGGCGAGTCCTCCCTGGCAGGGCGCGGGGGCTCGGAGAGAAACCCGCCGCGGCTCTAAGTTGGAGCCTAAGGCTACCATCTTCGCGGTGCTCGTTAATCTGAGCCGGCCGCCGATCGTGCCCAGCGATCGCCCGCCACTGTTGGTCCTGCTCCACGGCTTCGGCAGCAACGAGGCCGACCTCTTCGCGCTCGCGCCCGAGCTCGACGGACGCTTCCAGATCGTCTCGCTCCGCGCGCCGATCCCGCTCGGCGGCCCGTCCTTCGCCTGGTTCCGGCTCGACTGGACGCCGAACGGGCTCGTCGCCGACGCGGCTGGCGCACGGCAGGCACGCGATCTCCTCGTCGAGGAGCTGGACGACCTGGTCGCGCGGCTCGCGGTCGACCAGGCCCGCGTCTACCTGGCCGGCTTCAGCCAGGGCGCGATCGTGGCCGCGGCGGTCACGCTCACGGCACCGGAGAAGGTGGCCGGCGCCGCGCTCATGAGCGGACGGGTCATGCCCGAGATGCTGCCGGGCGACGCTGAGCGCGCGAAGCTGGCCGGCAAGCCGATCGTCGTCACGCACGGGACCTACGACGACGTCCTGCCGATCGCCGACGGCCGCGCCAGCCGCGACCTGCTGGCGCAGCTGCCGGTCGACTTGACCTACCGCGAGTACGCGATGGGCCACGGCGTCTCGCCGGAATGCTTGCGCGACGTGTCGACCTGGCTTGGCGAGCGCCTGGACGCGGCCGGGCCGTGATCCTGGTCGTCGTCGGCTGGCGCGGCTCGCCGGCCAGCTCATCACCGGGCGCCGCGCTGACCGAGACGGCCTGGCGCGGGAGCGCGCCGGTCGCGGTGCCGTCGTGCACTTGAGTCCGCTGGCAGGCTGCGGCAATCTAGCGTCGTAACGACAGGAGACAGCTATGCGCGCGATCGTGGTAAGGCAGTTCGGCGAGCCGGACGTGATGAAGCTCGAGGAGGTGCCCGACCCCAGGCCGGGGCCCGGCGAGGTGCTCGTCCGCGTCCGCGCGGCGGGGGTGAACCCGGTCGAGACGTACATCCGCTCCGGCAGCTACGCGCGCAAGCCGCCGCTGCCGTACACGCCGGGCGGCGACGGCGCTGGCGAGGTGCTGGCGCTTGGCGATGGCGTGTCGGATCTTCGAGTCGGCGACCGGGTCTACCTTGCCGGCGCGAGCGGAACCTACGCCGAGCAGTGCGTCGCGGCCCGGTCAAGCGTGTACCCGCTGCCGGCGCGCCTCTCCTTCGAGCAGGGCGCCTGCGTCGGCACGCCGTACGCGACCGCTTACCGCGCCGTCCACGTCAAGGGGGCGACGCAGCCGGGTGAGTGGCTGCTCGTCCACGGCGCGACCGGCGCGGTCGGGACGGCGGCGGTGCAGCTCGGCGTGGCGCTCGGCGCCAGGGTCATCGGCACGGCCGGCTCCGACGAGGGGCGCAAGCTCGTCGAGCGCCTCGGCGCCGCCCACGTGCTCGACCACCGCGACGTAGAGCACATGGCCCTGGCGGCGGAGCTAGCCGCCGGCGGCGTCGACGTGATCGTCGAGCTGCTCGCGAACGTGAACCTCGGCCGCGACTTGCCAGCGCTCGCACCCGGCGGTCGGGTGGTGGTCGTCGGCTCACGCGGCACGGTGGAGATCAACCCCCGCGACCTGATGGGCAAGGAGGGACGGATCGAGGCGGTGATGCTCTTCAACGCGACGCCCGCGGAGACCAGGCGCTGCCACGCCGCCCTCGCGGCCGGCTTCGCGAACGGCACACTCGACCCGATCGTGGGCCAGCGCTTCCCGCTGGCCGAGGCGCCCGCCGCCCACCGGGCGGTGATCGAAGGCAAGCACACCGGAAGGATCGTTCTGGTGCCCTGAGCTAGAATCGCCGGCAGAATGGTGCACGAGCACGAGGAGGCCGGCGTCACGCCGGTCGTCTCCGAGTACCTCCAGGCCATCTACAACCTCGAGATGGAGGGCGAGCCCGCCCACGCCGCCGCGCTCGCCCGCAAGTTCGGGAAGTCGCGCGCGAACGTCTCGTCGCTGCTGGAGCGGATGCGCAAGGCGGGACTGGTTTCGAACGAGGGCCGCGGCGACATCGAGCTGACCGCCGATGGCCGGCGGCAGGCCGAGCTGGCGCTGCGCCGCCACCGCCTCGCCGAGCGCTACCTCGTCGACGCGCTAGGGCTCGACTGGATCACCGCCCACGAGGAGGCGCACCACTTCGAGCTTGGGATGACGCCGATCGTCGAAGCGGCGATCCTCAAGCAGCTCGGCAACCCGACGACCTGCCCGCACGGCAACCCGATCCCCGGCCAGGTGCGCGACGCCGCCGAGTACCTGCGCGACCAGGGGGGCGTCCGCCTCGCCGACGCGCCGCTCGGCCGCCCGCTCGAGGTGATCTGCGTGACGGAGGTGGTCGAGGACGAAACCGCCACGCTCCGCTACGTCGGGGAGAAGGGGCTACGCCCGGGCCGCCGTTTCACCATCGAGGACAAGTCGCCCGACCAGGCCGCGCTCCAGCTCAAGATCGACGGCGGCCGAACGGCGACCGTCTCGACGAACCTGGCCCAGCTCATCTGGGTGCGCGCCGCCTCAGCCTGACGCGCGCTGTCAACGTCGATTGACAGCGCGCGCCGACGGCGCTACGCTTACGGCTGATGACCTTCTGCCGGTGCCTTGCCGAGACCGCGGCGCACCTCTCCGATGAGGAGTTGGAGCGGGAGCTGGCGTGCGCCGAGCGGTGCGCGCTGCTCGCGACGCGCACGCGTCGCGAAGCCGCCCTCCTCAGCGCGCGCTGCTTGCGGCTGGAGCTCGAGCGCCGCAAGCTGGCCGGCAGCAAGGTCGTCGCGCGAGGGGAGCTCGCGCGCAGCGCCTAGCACGCCGGCCCGGTGTTCGCTGGCCCGGCCTCGGCTGCCGTTCCGGGCGGAGCGAGGGACTTCGGCCGGCGCGCCGTGCGCCGGCGCCCCGGGGAGGCGGGGACGGCGCGGCGGCCGAGATCCCTCGTCGTCCCTCCCCGGGACGACACCACCGGGCCGGCGTTCTAGGCGTTCCGCTCCAGGCGCGGGTCGAGCGCGTCGCGCAGCCCGTCCGCGACCAGGAAGAAGCCCAGGCCGGTCAGGAACACGATTAGCCCGGGCCCGGCGATGAGCCACGGCGCACGCGTCAGGTAGTCCGGCGAGCGGAGCAGCAGGTTGCCGAGGCTCGGCGTCGGCACCTGAACCCCAAAGCCGAGGAACGAAAGCGCCGCCTCGCCGAGGATCGCACCGGCGAAGTCGAAGCCGGCGAGCACCAGCACGATCGACGCGACGTTCGGCAGCAGGTGGCGCGTTAGCAGGTGCACCTCGCCGGCGCCGAGCGCCCGGGCCGCCTCGACGAACTGCCGCTCGCGCACCGAGAGCGTCACCCCGCGCACCTGGCGCGCGATGCCGGTCCAGCCGAGGAGGCCGAACAGCACCGCCAGCAGCAGGAACGGCGGTCGGAACGTGATCGAGAGGGTGATCAGCAGGAAGAGGATCGGGACCGTCTGCAGCGTGCCGATCACGGCGTTGATCGTGTCGTCCACACCGCCGCGGTAGTAGCCCGAGACGAGGCCGAGCAGCGTCCCCAGGGAGAGCGACACCACACCCACGGTCAGCCCGAACGAGAGCGACACGCGCGTGCCGTGGACCAGCCGGGCGAGCGCGTCGCGGCCGAGCTCGTCGGTGCCGAGCGGGTGGCCCGCGCCCGGTGGGCGGAAGCGCTGCGTGAGGAGCTGCTGGTCTGGATCGAGCCCCGCCATCCCGAGCACGAGCGGTCCGGCGACGGCGCCGAGCAAGATGAGTCCCAGTAGGACGAGCCCGAACAAGGCCAATCGGTCCCGCCTCAGCCGCCGCCAGGCGAGGCCGACCAGGCCATCGCCGCGGTCGACCTCGTCGAGCGGTTCGGCCACGTAGGCAGGTCCCCGCGTCATCCGAGGAGCGGAGCCACGGGGAACCTCGACCGCCGCGCGGCACCCACGCCGGGCGCGGCCGACGCGGCCGCGATCCCATGCCGCGCTCGGGACGACAGCACCGTTCCCACTCAGTCGTAGCGGACGCGCGGGTCGACCACGCCATACAGCAGGTCAGCCAGCAGGTTGCCCATCAGGACCAGGAACGCCCCGATGACGGTCAGGCCCATGACCAGTGGGTAATCGCGGCTGTTCGCCGCGTCGTAGAACAGGCGCCCCAGGCCGGGCCACGAGAAGACAGTCTCGATGAGCAGCGCCCCGCCGAACAGCGCTGGCAGCGACCCGCCCAGGATCGTCGCCAGCGGGATCAGCGCGTTGCGCAGCGCGTGGCGACGGATCACCAGCGGCTCGGGAACACCCTTGGCACGCGCGGTCCGCACGAAGTCCTGGCCGAGCACCTCGAGCATTTCGGAGCGGACGTACCGCCCGTAGACGACCCAGCCGCCGGTCGCGAGCAGCGTCGCCGGCAGCGCCAGGTGCCAGAGCCGGTCGAGCAGGTCGCCGCGCCCGAGCGTCGTCATGCCGCCGAGCGGGAAGATCGGCACCGTGTTCGCGACGAGCACGAGCACCATGAGGCCCAGCCACCAGGACGGCAGCGCGTTGAGCAGGACGATCAGCACCCGCGCGCCGTGATCGACGGCTGTGCCTCGCCGCAGCGCGGCGAGCACGCCGAGCGGGACGCCTAACAGCCCGATCAGCATCGCGGCGAGTGTGAGCTGCAAGCTGTTCGGCCACCGCTCGAGGATGCGGTCCACCACCGGCCGGTTGTCGGCGAAGGAGCGTCCGAAATCGAGCCGCACGATGCCGGCCATCCAGCGCGCGTACTGCACCGGGATCGGGTCACGCAGCCCAAACGACGCCTCGATCTGGTCGCGCACCTCGGGCGAGAAGCGCGGGTCCTCCATGAACTGGACCGGGCCGCCCGGCGCCAGGTGGACGATCGTGAACGAGAGGATCGTGACGCCGACCCACAGGATCAGCGCCTGAAGGAACCGCCTGAGCGCGTAGCGCCACATCGGGGCGTGTCAGCGGTCAGCAGCCAGCTAACAGCCTCCGCCGGGCCGTGCCAGGCTGTTCGCTGACCGCTGACGGACAGACCGCTGACCGCTCACTTCACGTACCAGCTCAAGATGCCGTCGTTGCCGGTGATGCCGAGCGGCGTCGCCCGCACGCCGCTGATCCGCTTGTTCACCGCCGCGTAGCCGAGGTTGTAGTAGAGGAAGACGTAGGGAGCGTCGTCCGAGATGATCTTCTGGATCTGCCCGTAGATCGCCTTGCGCTTCTCGCGGTCGAACTCGCGCTGGCCCTCGAGGAACAGGTCCTCGACCCGCTGGTTCTGGTAGCGGACGAAGTTCAGGTCCGGGATGCTCGACGCCAGCCAGATGGCGCGCATCGCATCCGGTTCCAGGGTCCCGGTCCAACCGAGCACCGTCATGTCCCACTCGGTCTGGTCGTTCTTGAGCGCCGCCAGGAAAGCGTTGAACTCCATCCCGGTGACCTCGACGGCGACGCCGAGCTGCTTGAACGACTGCTGGACGATCGCGGCGATCTGCTCGCGGACCTTGTTCGAGTTGGGACCGAAGAGCAGCTTCAGCTCGAGCGGCTTCCCGTCCTTCCGGAGGATGCCGTCGGCGCCCGGCGCGTAGCCGGCGTCCTTCAGTGCCTGCTTCGCCTTGTTCATGTCGTAGTCGTAGCGCGCGACGTCGGGGTTGTAGACCCAATGCGTCGGCGGGTAGGTCGAATAGATCGGCTTGGCGAGCCCTTCGACCACCGAGTCGATGATGCCCTGCCGGTCGACCGCGTACGACAGGGCACGGCGCACCTGGACGTCCTTGACGTGGTCGCGCCTCAGGTTGAAGCCGATGTAGGTCCAGCTTGGCGCGGCCGGCTGCCACTCGTACATATCCGCGATCGGCAGCGCCTTCGCCTCCTTGTAGTCGGACGGCTGCGGGCTGAGCAGGTCGAGCTCACCGTTCTTGAACATCTGGAACTCGACCGTCGGGTTCGGCACGATCCGCAGGCTGTAGGTGTCGAAGTTCGGCCGGCCCCTGAAGTACTTGTCGTTGGCGGCGAAGGTGATGTGGTCGTCCTTGACCCACTCGAGCAGCTTCCACTCGGCCGCGCCGACGGTCGGCTTGAGGATCTCCGGGTTCCTGGTCGGGTCGTTCCAGTCGAGCCTTTCCCAGACGTGCCGCGGGAGCGGCGAGCTGACGGCTCCGACGGCCCGCTCGAGGCCTGGTGCGATGGGCTCCTTGACCTTCACGACCAGCGTCTTCGGGTCGGGCGCGGTGTAAGAGGCGATCTGATCGAGCTGGCTGCGGTAGGGGTATTTGTTGTCCGGGTTGTTCGCCTGGGCGAACGTCCACGCGTAGTCGTCGGCGGTCAGGGGGTGGCCATCGCTGAAGACGAGGTCGCCGCGCAACTTGAAGGTGTAGGTGAGCTTGTCCTCGGACAGCGTCCAACTCTCGGCGGCGTAGGGGATGAAGTCGAGTGTGTCGGGGTCGCGCTGGAGCAGCGGGACGCCGTGCACCTGGCTCGCGTAGGCGGCGGACGCGGCGTCGGTGGACTTGTACGGGTGCAGCGTTGCGCCGTCGGCGATGCTGGAGTCGCGCAGCTGGCCGCCGGGCTTGACGACGCGGGTCGGCGTCGGGCCAGCCGCCGCTGTGCCGGCCGACCTTGTCGCGGCAGGGGTGGCGCCGGTCGAGCTAGCAGCGGGGGCTGACGGGAGGGGCGCGGCCGACGTTCCGGCCGGCGCGGCGGAGGCGGGTGCCGCCGTCGACGCGGGAACCGCCGTGGCCGCGGCCGTCGCGGCGGTCGGGGCCGTCGGGGCTGAAGTCGGCGGCGGCGTGCTCGTGCCGCACGCCGCCAAAAGAACGGCTCCCCCACCTAGCTTCAACAGATCGCGCCGCCTCATCGCCCTCCTCCTTCCGCCCCTGGCAGGGTGCGGGGTACGTGCTCGCACCGACGGCGGGCCGAGCCGCCGTTGCGGTGATCCTAACGCGGGGCGGCACGGCGGCGCTGGAGCTCGGCGCGGCCCCGTAGAACTGACGTTCTTATGGTAACCTCTCGCGCGCTATGAAGATCAAAGACGTTCGTCCCGTCCTCTTCTCAACCGGCCAACGCAACATGCTCGTCTGCGTCGTCGAGACCGACGACGGCATCAAGGGCTACGGCGAGGGCGGGATGAGCTCGCACCTGCCGGCCGTCGCCGCCGCGATCGAGACGCTGAAGGGCCGCCTGGTGGGCCAGGACGCCACCAGGATCGAGCACCTCTGGCAGCTCATGTTCCGTGGCGGCTTCTTCCCCGGCGGCAACATCCTCTCGTCGGCCGTCTCGGCGGTGGACATCGCACTCTGGGACGTGAACGCCCGGGCTCTCGGCGTCCCGGTCCATCGGCTGCTGGGCGGGTTGATGCGCGAGCGGGTGCCGTGTTACTGCCACATCGGCGGCCACAGCGTCGAGGGCGCGGCCGAGTCGGCCCGCGCCGCCGTCGAGCAGGGCTGGAGGTTCGTCCGCTGGGGCGCGCCCTCGCAGGGCGACCGCCACGAGCCGCGCGTCGTCCTTAGGGAGACCGTCCAGGGGATGGAGGCGATCCGGTCGGCAGTCGGCGAGGACGTCGAGATCTGTTACGACTTCCACGCCCGGATGGACCCCTCGGACGCGATCCAGATCACGAAGGCGATCGAGCACACCCGCCCGTACTTCGTCGAGGACCCGATCCGCTCGGAGAACATCCAGCTCTACCGCCACGTCCGGCAGCACGTCGACGCGCCGCTCGCGGTCGGCGAGCACTACGCGTCGAAGTGGGAGTTCCGGCAGCTCATCGAGGAGGACCTGATCGACTTCGCCCGGATCGACCTCTGCATCGTCGGCGGCATCACCGAGGCGAAGAAGGTGGCGGGCTGGTGCGAAACGCACCAGATCCGGCTGGCGACCCACAACCCGCTCGGGCCCGTCTCGGCGGCGGCCTGCATGAACCTGAGCGCCGTCGTGACGAACCAGGGCGTCGCCGAACAGCCGCGCAAGCCGGGGTCTGATTTGACCGACGTCTTTCCGGTCCAGATCGAGTGGCGCGACGGCTACCTGATCCCGCACGATCGGCCGGGCCTCGGCGTCGAGTTCGACGAGGAGGCGGCGCGCAAGCGCCCGTACGCCGCCCACGGCCTCGGCCGCGGCCGCATGCTCGTGCGCGACGACGGCTCGATCACCAACTGGTAGGAGCCCCCACCTCCGGCGCGGGACGGGAGTCGGCCAGCCCGGCCTAGCGGCTGACGCGCCTGGACCGGGCGCGCTCCATCCAGTCCACCTCCGTGCCGGCGGGCAGCCGCCGGCGCTGGTGGTCGCGGGCGTACAGCTTCTGGAAGGCGGCCCAACCCTTGTCGTCGAGTGTGGCGACGCGCGCGAGC
>DASRFH010000181.1:0-6126 GCA_035651675.1 Chloroflexota bacterium
CACGCGACGCCGTCGAGGTCGGCGATCGGCTCCTCGCGCAGCGCCGGCGCGTGCAGCGGCACGCCGCCGTACGTCTTGACC
This sequence comes from Chloroflexota bacterium, assembly GCA_035651675.1. Taxonomy (GTDB): domain Bacteria; phylum Chloroflexota; class UBA6077; order FW602-bin22; family FW602-bin22; genus DASRFH01. Next base: position 82 of record DASRFH010000181.1, read on the forward strand.
AGCTCGGCAAGCTCCGAGGCGCGCCGCGCCTCCAGCAGCGCGACGACCCGCCCGCCCATCCAGGGGCGGTCTCTGACGGGCGTCTTATTTACGACTTCACCGATCAAGATACAGCACTTTTACCCTGTGAGGCCGCGGGTTGTCAACGGAACCGGATCACAGAAGGGTGCCGAGCCGCTCCAGGCAGACGCGCAGGTTCTCTTCGGCGACCTTGTCCAGCGCCTCGTCGAGGCTGAGCCAGGCCAGCGGCGCGGAGTCGTGCTCCGGCGCGATCGCGTCCGGGTCGTTGGTCGCGAGGACGTAGCGCACGTCGGCGTGTTCGTGGGCCGGCTCGCCCTTGCCGGGCGGCACTGGCACGACGACGATCTGCAGTGGTCGTGGCGCGGCCGCGTCGGGCCAGGCCACGAGGTCTGTCAGGCCGGTCTCTTCGACCGCCTCGCGTCGAGCCACGGCGAAGGGGTCGTCCTCACCCGGGTCGCCGTGGCCGCCGACCTGGAGCCACGAGCCCATCCGGTCGTGCCAACGCAGCAGCACGCGGCGGGTCGGCGGGTGGACGACGAGTGCCGAGCCGGTGACGTGCAGCGGCGAGTCGCGCGCCCACGGGTCGGCGCCGGACGCCACGAGGACGAGGACGCGCGCGGCGTCCCGCGCCTCGGCCTCGTCGGCCGGCCGGAACGCCCCGAGTATCGCGAGCAGCCTCGACGCGCGTGTCATGCCGAGCCCCGCGGCGTACCTCGGCCGTCCCGGTGCCCGCCGTCGCCGCCCCTCGGGACCGCCGAAGCTCCCTCTCGCTGCGCTCCTCGGGACGACAGCCTCACCCTCCCACCTCGATCTCCATCCCGTCGTAGCCGAACGCGACGTTCTCCACCGGCAGCGCCGCCGCGACGGCGTCCAGCTCTTCCGGCGTCCGCCGCGTGAAGCAAGCCATCAGGTGGACGAGCAGCGTGCGCCGGGCCCCGACCGCGCGGATGAGCGGCACCGTGTCGGCCTCGAAGCTCGCCTCGGTCTGGCGCATCCGCCAGTGCGCCGGCACGATGGTCCCGCCGTCCGGCTCGGCGTCGAAGAAGCCGCACTCGGCGACGAGCAAGTCGGGGTGGCGCGCCCACCCCGGCAGCGCGGCGGCGAGCCCCTTCGTCTCGTCGAGCGCGAGCAGCACGCGCCTGCTTCCGTCCGACAGCAAGAAACCGGTCAGGAACCCGTCGGGCGCGTAGTCGAACGGCCGCGCGACCAGTGGGCCGAGCGGGATCGTGCTGTCCGGCTCGATCACGTTGAGCCGGCAGTAGCCGCGGCGCTGGAAGTACTGCCAGTGTGTGCCCAGTCGGTCGAGCGTCGCGCGGTTCAGCCACACCTCGATCGTCTGCCGCGCCCCACCGGTCGCCAGGTCCCACGCGAGCGCCTCGACGACGCGGAATCCGGCGGTGTGGTCGGGATGCCAGTGCGTAAGCAGCACGTGGTCCACGCGATCGATCCCGGCCCGGTCGAGGAGTGGCGTGACGTCCTCCGGCGTGTCGACCAGCACGTGGCCATCGTGGATGAAGAGGCACGGACCCCCGCGGCGATGGCGCCCGGCGTGCTCGCGCGCCGCGACGCAGCCACGGCACTGGCAGCCCAGACGCGGGGTGACGAACGCGCCGCCGGAGCCGAGGATCGTCAGCCGCATCTGGTTAGTTTGCCACTCCTGGGAGCGCCGGCGGCGAGCGACCTCGGCGGTCCCGAGGAGAACCCGCTCTGGTCGTGCCGGAACGGTCGAACGATCCTCGCGTCGCCCGGAATGGCGTGCTTAGCCTGCCTGGACGGGCGCCTCCCTCAGAGCCGGGACGAACCGCCTGGCCACGCGCGGGACGACCGCCATGACGACGATCATCACGACGAGCTGCACCCACGAGCGGTCGGTCACCTGGGCCGTCGCGATGCTCGTGGCCAGCAGGATGGTGAACCAGATGAGGTCGCCGACGATGGCCGACGCCCAGCCCGGCACGCGCGGCACGGGCAGGCCGGCGATCAGCAGGCCGGCCGTGTAGATGTCGGCGCCGAAGCCGACCGCGCCGATGCGGAAGAGGGCGGGAAACGTCCGCGCGGCGTCGCCCGGGCGCGGCGCGGGTGTGCCGATCAGCGCCAGCTTGAGCAGCTTCCGGCCGAGCGGGCGGACGGCCGGGACGTGCGCGGCCAGCCGGCGCAGGAGGCTGTAGATCGGGTGGCAGACGCAGGCGCCCAGCACGTCGAAGAGCGCGTAGAGCGCGAACGTCGCGGCCGGGTTGATGCCGGCCACCCGCGCCAGCAGCACACCGGCCGGGATCCCCGGGCCGACCGGTGCCCAGAACAGCATGAAGACCAGCACCACCGCGCCGCCGGGGAACACGGCCGCCGCGGCGAGCAGCCGCTGCGGGTCGACGATCCCGGCCAGCGTCGCGGGATCGGTGGCGAGGAAGAGGTCGGAAGCCGGATCCATCCACCTCCATGGTGGCGGCGGTGTACCCTGACCCGCCACTTATCGGAGACGGAGAGAGCGCAGTGAGGATCACCAACGTCGAGCCGTTCGTCGTCTGGGGCGGGAACCGCAACTACACGTTCGTCGTGGTCGACACCGACGCGGGCATCTCGGGCGTCGGCGAAGCGGGGCTCACCTGGAAGGAGCAGGCCGTCGCCGGGACGGTCGAGCACCTGAAGCAGTTCCTGATCGGCCAGGACGCCGACCGGATCGAGTTCATCTGGCAGTCGATGGCGCGCGGCGGGTTCTTCCCGCCCGGCGCGATCGGGATGAGCGCGATCGCCGCGATCGACATCGCGCTGTGGGACATCCAGGGCAAGGCGCGCGGCGTGCCGGTCTACCAGCTCCTCGGCGGGCTCGCGCGCGACCGCGTCGTCTGCTACCCCCACACGGTGGGGCGGACGGTCGAGGAGCTGATCGAGAGCTGCCGGCAGCACGTCGCCGAGGGCTGGAAGTTCGTGCGGCTCGGCGTCGGCGGACAGGGTGAGACGTTCGAGCCGGCCGAGGCCGTGCGGCGCTGCCTCGCCAACTTCGAGGCGGTGCGCACCGCGCTGGGCGACGAGATCGAGATCGTCGTCGACTTCCACACGCGGCTCGACGCGCCGGACGCGATCAGGCTCTGCCGGGAGCTCGAGCCTTTCCACCCGTTCTTCGTCGAGGACCCGCTGCGCGCCGAGAGCATGCAAGGCTACCGGCTCGTGCGGCAGCAGACGGCGGTTCCGCTAGCGGTCGGCGAGCAGCTCGCCAGCAAGTGGGAGTTCCGCCAGCTCGTCGAGGAGGAGTTGATGGACTACGCCCGCATCGACCTCTGCATCGCCGGTGGCATCACCGAGGCCCGCAAGATCGCCGGCTGGTGCGAGACGCACCACATCAAGCTCGCCTGCCACAACCCGCTCGGCCCCGTCTCGGCCGCCGCCTGCCTCCACATGAGCCTCGCCACCCCCAACTTCGGCGTCCAGGAGATGCCGCAGAAGCCGCACACCCGGCTGAGCGACGTCGTCCCGGTGCAGGTGGATTGGGCCGACGGCTACCTGCTGCCCTCGAGCAGGCCGGGCCTGGGCGTCGAGCTCGACCGCGAAGCCGCGCGTCGGCACCCCTTCCAGATGCAGCCCGCCCCCCAGTTGAGAAGGCTGGATGGGTCGTTCACGAACTGGTGACGGTAGAATTGCGGTCGGGTGACGACGGTGACGATCACGACCGCGCTGCCGGAGATGAGCCTCCGGTCGCAGGATGCGAGCTGGACGCGCGAGCGCTGGGAGACCCTCCCCGAGGACGGTAACCGCTACGAGGTCATCGACGGGGTCCTGTACATGTCGACCGCCCCGAGCTTCTTCCACCAGTGGATCATCCTGCAGGCAGTGGCCGTTCTGCTCGAACAGGTTGTCGAGCCCGGGCACGGGATCGCGATCATGGCCCCCATCGGTGTGTTCATGCCGGGCTGTACGCCCGTGCAGCCGGACGTTCTCGTCGTCCGCACGGCCGACAAAGCCATCATCCGCGGCGGCCGCATCGAGGGCGTTCCCGCTCTGATCGTCGAGGTGCAGTCGCCGAGCAGCGTCGCCTACGACGCGGTCACCAAGCGCCAGGCGTACGCGCGCGCCGGGCTCCCCGAGTACTGGATCGCCCGCCCCGCGACGCGCGATGTGCTCGTCTGCGCGCGGCCGGACGCGGCGCTCGGCGACTTCGCCGACACGCGGCTCGTCACGCCCGGTGAAGAGCTGGCGTCCGTGACGCTGCCGGTGCGGTTCCCGGTCGATCGGCTTTTCGCGGGCGCACCGGACACCAGCCTCTAAGCAAGTAAGCTAGGCGGCCACCACCAACCTGAGGTGGTCGGCGCGCTGGGCCGCGGGGGCGATGCCGGCGCGCAGGCGGTACTTCGCCACGGTGCGCCGGGCGATGTCGATGCCGCGGACGGCGAGCGCGTCCCGGATCTCGGCGTCGGTCATCGGCCGGCCGGCCTGGTCGATGATCTCCCGGATCACGTCCTGGACCGCCAGCATCGGCGTGAAGAAGGTGTCGAACGAGACGACCTGGCCGTTCGGCAGCAGGACGTTCTTGCCGTTCGTCGCCCGGCTGACCGTCGACTCGTCGAGCTCGACTTTCTGCGCGATTTGGGACTTCGTCAAGGGCCGCAGCTGGCGGATCCCGCCCCGAAGGAACTCCGTTTGCTCGGCGACGATCGCCTCGGTGATCTTCTTGATCGTCTGCCGCCGCTGGGCGATGTTGCGGATGAACAGCTTGGCGCGGCTCGCGTACTGGCGCACGTGCGCTTGCTCCTCCGGCGCGAGCCCGGCCTGCCGGCTCATCTGCTCGTAGACGCCGGCCACCCGCAGCTCGAGCCGCCGCGCCTCGACCACCTCGACGACGAACCGCCCGTCGACCTCCATGATCGCCACGTCCGGCAGCCGGTAGTGGGCACGCGCGTCGGTGACCGGCGCCGGGCCGTCGTGCGCCTGCGCCGGGAACGGGTTGAGCCGCTCGCGGATCAGTCGGGCCGCCTCCAGCACGCCGTCGACCTTCACCTTGAGCAGCCGCGCGATGCGGTCGTACCGGCGGGCGGCCAGGTCGGCCATGTGGTCCGACGCGATTGCCCGTGCGACGCGGACGTCGACGCCCTGGCTCTCCAGGTGCTCCAGCTGGATCAGCATGCACTCACGCAGGTCGCGGGCGCCGACGCCGACCGGCTCGAGCGTCTGCAGCGCGGTCAGCACCGCCTCGACGCGATCTAGCCCGACGCCCAGGTTGTCGGCGATCTCCTCGGGCGAGCAGTCGAGGTAGCCGCGCTCGTCCAGGCTGTAGACGAGCTGCTCGGCGATCGCGCGGTCGCGCGACGGCACGCTCGCCGCGAGCTCGCGGATGAGCCGCTCGGTCAGCGACTCGCGGTCGGCGGTTGACAGGATCGGATCGTAGTCGTCGTCCTCGCCGCTCGCCAGGATGCGCTCGTCGACGTCGTAGCGGTCGTCCACGTCCTCCGGCAGGTCATGCTTCTGGAGCCGCAGGCAGGTCGGGCAGATCGAGCCCTGCAGCGGCGTGCCGCACACGTCGCAGACCGTCACCTCGTCGGCCTCGAGCGCCGGGTTGTCGATCAGCTCCCGCTCAATCGTCTCCTGGAGCGCCATGCTGGTAAGCTCCAGCATCGTGCTCACCGCGACCAGCTGGGCCGACACCTTCGGCCGCATCTCCTGCGAGACGTGCTCGTCTTGGCTGAGGGTGAGTGCGTAGCCCGGACCCATCCGATCCCCCCGCTTGGGCGCTCGCCCGGATGCGTCCCGCTCAAGCAAGATCCGTGCCACGCCGATGTTGGCACGGACTTTGCTCAAGCGCCGGCCCGGAGGCTCAGGCCGGCCGGCGTGCAGGCCAGTCGGAGCACACCGTCGGCGGCCGGTGTGAAGCGCAGCTCGGCGAGGCCGTCGGGTGAGACGTCGGCCGACGCCGAGCCGTCGTCGAGCTGGACGCTGGGACCGCACGGCGGAGAGTCGACGTAGATCACCTCGACGCGGACGGGGTGGCCGGCGGTCGTGCCGATGTGGTCGGGGATCACGCCCTCCGGGCTGGCG
>DASRFH010000182.1:0-35025 GCA_035651675.1 Chloroflexota bacterium
GTAGGTGGAGGTCTGGCATGGCGGTTCGCGTCAAGGTGAGCAAGAAGCATCAGATTGCTGTCCCGTCGGAAGTGCGCAAGCAGCTTGGTATCAAGAGCGGCGACGAGTTGCTCGTCGAGCTCCGCGGCGGCTACGCCGTGCTGCTGCCCGAGCCCCGCGACTACAGTCAGCGTCTGCGTGGACTGCATCGCGAGGTCTGGGAAGGCGTCGAGCCCCAGGAGTACGTGCGACAAGAGCGCGAGGCGTGGCAGACCTAGCCGCCACACTCCGCCGCCACGAGCGCGTCGGGCTCGACACGTCGGTGTTCATCTACCACATCGAAGGAACAGGTCGTTTCACCGAACCCGCCGGGTTGGTCCTGGACGAGCTGGCCGGCGGCGCCTTCGCCGGCGTGACCTCGGCCCTCACGCTGATGGAGATCGCCGTCAAGCCGTTGCGGGTGGGACGACCGGATGTCGCGGAGGAGTACGAGGTCCTGCTGACCAACTATCCCAATCTGGCCGTCGCTGCGATCGACCGGCTCACCGCGCGTCGGGCGGCCGAGCTGCGGGCCAGGCACCGCCTCCGCCCGGCCGACGCGCTGCAAGTCGCCGCCTGTCTGGAGCAGGGGGCAACCGCGTTCCTGACCAACGATCGGGAGCTCCGACGGGTCACCGAGCTCGAGGTCTTGATTCTGGAGGACTTCGTCGAGGAACGGTAGCCCCGACGGCAGCCCCCAGACGCGCTGGGTGGCCATCTATGCACGCACCAGCAACGAGGATCAGGCGGAGCGGCAGACCGTACAGGGGCAGCTCAAGTTCCTGGTCTCCACGACCGGCGTCTGGCCGGTCAGCCGGATCAACTTCTCCTCCGCAACCCGGACTACAGGGGCCTGCAGGTCTTCAGGGCGCGGGACGGGCCGATCGAGCGGGAGGTGCTGGCGCTGGTGAGTCCCGAGCTCTGGCAGGCCGACAACGATCGGCTCACGCGGAATGAGACCCGGGCGAGACGCTGGCCGACGCCCAGCGCCGGCTTCGCCAGCGGCCGGAGCAGGCGGCTGCAGGAGCTCCTCGCCCAGAAGTAGGCCGAGCGCGAGCGGGTGACGACCCTTTTCCGCCGCGGCCACATCTCGCTCAGCGAGGCCGGGGGTCCAGCTCGACGCGGCGGGCAGCGGGATGGTCGACCTCCGGGCGCTGATCGACTCCCTGGCGGCACAGGTGGAGCTGGCGAAGGCCTGGGAGGCGCGTGTCGTCGAGGCCACCGTCCCTCCTGGCGCGGCTGCGCGAGCGGCTGGCCGACGTCGAGGCGCGCGGCGACTGGGACGCCAAGCGGCAGGTCGTCGAGACACCGGTGCAGGAGATCACCGTCCACACCGAGCGCGACGGGACGCACAAGCGGGGCACCATCACCATCCGCTACGTCTTCCGCGCGCCCCCTCATGCAGTCGTTGCCGATACAAGCGCGCATGTCCCACGCCATATCCCAGGGCTAGCGCGCTCAAGAGCGTGACGACGGCCGACTTCGCCTCGGCGCCGACCTCGGTCCATGGCCCGACGCACGACGGGCAGCCCATCACGCACTCGCACCGCTGCACGAGGTCCAGCGCCGCGTGCACCAGCTCCGCGTGCATCGTGTAGAGCTTCTCGGCGAAGCCAACGCCGCCGGGGACGGCGTCGTAGACGAAGATGGTCGGCCGCCGCGTGACGGGTGATCGGACCTGGTGGTGGACGCCGATGTCGTGCGGGTCGCACATCAGGTAGATGGGGGCGACGTTCGCGAGCACGTGGGCGAGGCCCTGGAGCCCCGTGTCGGTCGCGAGCGCCTCGGTCTCCGGGGAGAACGCGAGCCAGTACGAGGTCGTGTGCAGCTCCTGGGGCGGAAGCTGGATCTTGCCCCAGCCGACGTTCTCGTGGGTGTCGAACTTGATCTTTTTGAAGATGGTCGCCTTGAACGAGAGCGCGACCTCGCCCCAGGCGCGCTCGGCGCCGGGCTCGGCCGAGCTCGCCGACACGTCGATGAGCGACAGATCGGCGGCAAGGTCGGCGTCGGTGTAGTAGTCGACGTCCACCCGGCGAACGTACGCCTTCTTGTTGTCCCAGTCGAGCCGGGTGACCTCGTGCTGCTGGCCGCCGTGGATGTAGATGGCGTCCTCGTGGAGCTGCGTCGGCACGCCGATCCGGTCCATCTCGCCGATCACTCTCGGGTCGCCGACGTCGGTTTCGTCGACGATCACGAAGTTGTCGATCGACGCGGAGCGCAGCGAGATCTCGTCGGCCGGGAACTTCTCGGTCGACCAGTACCAGCGCTGGCCGGAGTGGAACAGCACGCGCTCGTCCTCGAGCACGCGCAGCAGCTCACGCGGGTCGCCGCCGAACCGCTCGCCCTCCTCGAACGGCAGCTCGAACGCGCCGCACTTCAGGTGCGACATGAGAATGAGCAGGTTGTTCGGGTTGGTCAGCCCGCTCTCGACGGGGTGCTCGAAGAAATACTCGGGGTGGTTCACGATGAACTGGTCGAGCGGCGAGGACGTCGCGACCAGGATCGCCAGCGACGTGCCGCGCCGCCGGCCGGCCCGACCGGCCTGCTGCCAGGTCGAGGCGATCGTGCCCGGGTAGCCGACCATCACGCACGCTTCGAGCGAGCCGACGTCGATGCCGAGCTCGAGCGCGTTGGTCGAGACGACGCCGAGCACCGAGCCGTCGCGAAGACCACGCTCGATCGCGCGCCGCTCGTTCGGCAGGTAGCCGCCCCGGTAGCCCCGCACCGCGTCGTCGGGCAAATGCCGCCGCGCGGCGTCCTCCTTCAAGTAGGTGAGCAGCACTTCGACGCCCAGCCGCGATCGCGTGAACGCGATCGTCTGGATGCGGTTGCCGATCAGGTCGGCGGCGAGCCGGCGCGCTGTGAGCACCGACGAGGCGCGGATGCCGAGCTGCCGGTTGACGACGGGTGGGTTGTAAAAGACGACGTGTTTGGCGGCGGTCGGCGCACCGTTGTCGTCGACCAGCGCGACGTCCTCCTCGATCAGCTGGCGGGCGAGGTCGCCCGGGTTGGCGATCGTCGCCGAACACAGGACGAACGTGGGGTGCGAGCCGTAGTGGGCGCAGACCCGCTTGAGCCGCCGGATGAGGTTCGCGAGGTGCGAGCCGAACACGCCGCGGTAGTAGTGCAGCTCGTCGATGACGACGTAGCGCAGCTGGCTGAAGAGGTGGGTCCACCGCGTGTGGTGCGGCAGGATGCCGGTGTGGAGCATGTCGGGGTTGGTCACGACGACGTGGCCGGCCGAGCGGATCGCCTTCCGGGCGTTGGCCGGCGTGTCGCCGTCGTACGTGTAGGTGCGGACGTCGGCGCCCATCGCCTCGACGAGGCCGTGCAGCTCGGCGAGCTGGTCCTGGGAGAGCGCCTTGGTCGGGAAGAGGTAGAGCGCGCGCGCCGCGGGGTCGCGCAGGACGGTCGAGAGGACCGGCGCGTTGTAGCAGAGCGTCTTGCCCGAGGCGGTCGGCGTGACGACGACGACGCTGCGCCCAGCCAGGGCGGCTTCGATGGCGGCGGCCTGGTGCGCGTACGGGCGAGCGATACCGCGGTCGCGTAGGACGTTGAGCAGCCGCTCGTCGAGTCCGGCTGGCCAGTCGGCGTACCGCGCCTCGCGTGCCGGGATCGTGCGCCAGGCCGTGACGTTACGTCGGGTGGCCGGGTCGAGTCGTAGCCACTCGACATATTGATCGAGGTTCACGGCGGCAGGTTAACACGACAACTTCGTGACAGTTGGGCTTGTCGGCGAACAAGCCGATCAATAAGATGGCGAGCTGTTAGCGGGGTTCGACACGCGGTGGGTTGGCGAGAAACACGCCGCGCCTGACAGGAGACGCAATTGGCAACCGAGGCGAAGCCCGGTCCGATCGACGTCGAGGCGCCCGAAGCCGCGCCCTTGCTCGGCCCAGATCCGGCGCGCGAGGCGGTCGCGGCGCCCGCGGAGGACGTCGCGGTCGAGGGCGACGAGGCGGCGCCGGCCGGCGACGAGGCGGTGGCGGACGACAACGAGGCCGTCGAGCCGCTCGGCAAGCCGTCGCCGCGCGGCGTCGCCTTCGCTCTGCTCGGTGCGTCGGTCGCCGTGCTGGCGCTGCTCGCGGTCGCTCAGCTCAGCGGGCTCCTGAGCTCGGCCGGCGGCAGCGCGATCAGTCCGCCGCGCGGGGTGCGGAGCATCAACACCTGCCAGATCAAGCCGGGCTCGCAGTGCGTGCAGGCCGACCTGCGCTTCAGCCTGCGGAGCGCGGCGCTGGCCGGCGCCGACCTGCGCCAGGCGATCATGACCGGCGTCGACTTCACCGGCGCCGACATGGTCGGCGCGAACCTGCGCCAGGCGCAGATGGCGCAGGTGAACCTCAGCCAGGTCGACTTATCGAACGCCAACCTGCGCCAGACGAACCTCCAGGGCGCGAACATGACGCAGGCGATCCTGGTCGGCGTCGACGCGACCGGCGCGAACCTGACCGGCGTCCAGTTCACCAACGCCGACCTGACCAACGGCAAGTTCAGCCGTGCCGCGATGAACGGCGCCCGGTTGACGGGCGCAATCCTGACCGGCGCCGACTTCTCGGGCGCCGACCTCTCCGGCGCCGACCTGACGGGCGCCGACACGTCGGGCGCGACGTTCGCGGGCATCAAGTCCGAGAACTGCAAGGGCTGCCCGGCCAGCTAAGAACACCCTCCCAGAGGGAGGGCAAGCTACGACGTCGATAGCTCCGTCTCGGCGCGGCCGTTGGCGGCCGCCTCGGGCTGGCGTACCGCCTGGAGCTGGGCGAGCAGGTCGCCGACCTTCTTGCCGGTCAGCGCCTCGACGATCTCGGGCATCTGGCTGATCATCCTGGCGACCTCGCCGGTGAGCGCGCTGGCGCCGCCGGCGCCCCGGCCGTCGCCGGTCGAGACGATCGCGATGCGGTCGACGTTCCGCAGCGCCTCGGCGAACGCGCGGGCCATCTCCGGCATGCTGGTCAGCATTTTGTCGAGGACCGCCGCCTGGTTGTACTGCTGGTACGCATCGGCGCGCTGGTGCATCGCGTCGGCCTCGGCCTGGCCGGTCGCGCGCACCACCCCGGCCTGCGCCTCGCCCTTCAGCCGCAGCGTCTCCGCCTCCGCCTTGCCCTGGGCCAGCGTCGCCTCGGCCTGGCCGGCCGCCTCGCGAGCGAGCTGCTGGCGCTTCGCCTCGGCCAGCAGCTCAATCCGGCGCTGCTCGGCGGCGGCCTGCTTGATCACGGTCGCCTCGAGCTCCAGCTCGCGCCGCTTGACCTCGAGCTCCTGGACCCGCAACTGCTCCTGCTTCTGGACCTGCTCCACGCGCACCTGCTCGGCGACAACCTTCTGCTGCGCCTGGTTTGCGGCGATGTCGTACGCCTTCTCGGCGATCGCCTTCTGCTGGTTCACGGCCGCGGCGTACTCGGCGCGCTTCGTCTCGAGGTCGCGCTGCGCCTCGGCCTGGCGCGTCTCGGAGGCGGTCTGCGCGATGACTCGCTCCTGGTCGGCGGCCGCCTGCGCGATGGCGGCCTCGCGCGCGGCGTTGGCACGCTTGATGGCGATGTCGCGCTCGGCCTCGGCCTGGGCGATCTCGGCCTCGCGCTTGATGCGGGCGACGTCCGGCCGGCCCATGTTCGCGATGTAGTCCTGGTCGTCCATGACCTTCTTGATCGTGAACGACACGACCTCGAGCCCCATCTTGCTCAGATCGTCGGCGACGGTTTGGCGCACGCGTCCGGCGACCATCTCCGGTTCCTTGACGATCTGCTCGACGGTCAGCAGGCCGACGATACCGCGGAGGTGGCCCTCCATCACCAGCCGGATGAGCGCCTCGCGTTCGGAGGCCGCCTTGGTCAGGAACTGCTCGGCCGCCGTCTTGATGCTCTCGGGGTCGGATTTGACCTTGATCTGGGCGACCGCCTCGACCGAGACGGCCACGCCCTGGGCGGTGTACAGGTCCTGCTCGGGCGCGACGTCGAACGACATTAGCTCGAGCGAGAGCGCCTGGAAGCTCTGGAAGAGCGGCCAGACCAGTTTGCCGCCGCCGGTGATGATGTGCGTGCCACCCAGGCCGTAGACGACCAGCGCCTGGTTCGGCCCCACGCGGCGGTAGACGCTGCCCATCCCCGCCATGAGCAGGAGCAGCACGACGATGGCGACGACGACGACTCCGATCTCGGTCACTGGCCTCTTCCTTTACCGCTCACGAACTCATCCCATGGCTGGACGGTGGCTATGCCGTGCTCGTAGCCGGTGATGACGACTTCGGCACCACGCGCGAGCGCCCGGCCATCGTCCGCGCGGGCGGCCTCGCTGCGCCGCGCCCCTGCCTTCGTGAAGACGACCTCGCCGACGCCGTTCTCGGGGATGCCGACCGTCAGGCGGCCGATCGTGCCGGGCAGCCGGTAGTCGGCGGGGTCGAGCACCCGCTCCCCGGCGCGGATCTTCTCGAGCAGCCGCGTCATCAGCAGTCCGGCGGCCGCGCCGAAGACGACGGCCGGCACGGCGGCCAACACCTCCGGCACGCCCCAGCGGCCCAGCACGTACCCCGCCGCGCCGAACCAGGTGAGGAACGCCAGCACTGCCGGCAAATTCAGGAACGCGGCCGGCGAGCGGTCGTCGTGGGCGTGCGCGTGGCCGTGGTCGAGGTGGTGGGCCTGCGCGTGCCCATGCCCATGCCCGTGGAGGCCGACGTGCCCGAGGACGAACGTGACGGCCGTGAACGCGGCCCCGAACAGGAAACACCCGAAGTACAGCGTTTCCATCGAGGACACTCTAGGCCCCGCGCGTCACCGCCGACATAGGCATTGCTGCCTACGCGAGGCCGAGGTACGCGCTCCGCACCCGTTCGTCCCGCAGCAGGGTATCCGCGGGACCGGACAGGGTGAGCTGGCCCGCCTCGAGCACGTAGCCGCGCGCCGCCAGCTCGAGCGCCGTCTGGACGTCCTGCTCGACAAGCAAGATGGTCGTCCCCTCGCGGTTGAGCCGCGCGAGGATCCCGACCAGGCTCTCGACCACGACCGGCGCGAGCCCTAGTGAGAGCTCGTCGATCATCAGCAGCTTCGGCCGGGCCATCAGCGCCCGGCCGATCGCGACCATCTGCTGCTCGCCCCCCGAGAGCGAGCCGGCGAGCTGGCCGAGGCGGTCCTTGATGCGCGGGAAGAGGTGGACGACGTGGTCGAAGTCCTCGCGGATCGCCGCCTTGTCCTGGCGGCGGAACGCTCCGAGCATGAGCTGGTCGCGCACCGTCATCGCCGGGAAGAGACGGCGCCCCTCGGGCACCTGGACGATGCCGAGGTCGACGATGCGCTGCGTATCGGCGCCGGCGATCGGCGTGCCCGCGAACGTGATCTCCCCGGCCAGCGGGCGGAGGAGGCCCGAGATCGTCGAGAGCAGGGTCGTCTTGCCAGCGCCGTTGGAGCCAACCAGCGCCACGATCTCGCCGGTGCGCACCTCGAGGCTCACGTCCCAGAGGACCTGCACCTCGCCGTAGGCGACCCCCAGGTCGCGCACCGCGAGCAAAACGCTCTCTTCCGACGGGACGGGCCCGAGGGGAAGGCTCATCTCGATCCGGATCCCGATCTGGACCGGCCGACGCGCCGCGGTTGGGCCCTCACTCTCGCCCGCTCCCATCGGGCGAGCGCACGCCGAGCCGCTCCGCGTACCGCTTCCCCAGGTACGCCTCGATCACAGCCGGGTTCCTGGTGACCTCCTGCGGCGGGCCCTCGGCGATCTGGCGGCCGTAGTCGAGCACGACCACGCGCTGGCAGACGCCCATGATCACCCGCATGACGTGCTCGATGACGAGCACTGTGACGCCGGTGCTGTTGATCCGCCGCACCAGGTCCATCGCATCGTCTACCTCGACGCCGCGCAGCCCGGCCATTACCTCGTCGAGCAGCAGCAGCTTCGGCTCCATCGCCAGCGCCCGCGCCAGCTCGAGCCGCTTGCGCCCGGCGATCGGCAGTGCCTGCGCCGGGTCGTTCGCCCGCGCCCGCAGCCCGACGAAGTCCAGCACCTCGGCGGCCTTTTCGAGCGCCTGACCCGCGCTGCGCTTCTGGCCGCCCGCGCCGTACATGGCGCCGACCGCGACGTTCTCCAGCACAGAGAGGTTGGCGAACGGCCGGACAACCTGGAACGTGCGGGCGATGCCGAGTCGACCGATCGCGTGTGGGCGCATCCCGTTCAGCCGCCGCCCCTGGTAGACGATCTCGCCGCGGCTCGGCGCGACCGTGCCGGTGATCAGATTGATCAGCGTCGTCTTCCCGGCGCCGTTCGGGCCGATCAGGCCGACGATCTCGTTGGGCCAGACGTCGAACGTGACGCCCTGGACTGCCGCCACGCCCCCGTAGAGGCGCGTGGCGTCCCGGACGGCCAGCAGGGGAGCGGACGCCTCACTCCTGCCGCTCATGCCATGCCGACGTTGTCATTACGGGGCACGTCGTCCCGAGCGCGGCGAGGAGCCTCGGCAGCGGCGGCCGTCGCTGGCGCGGGTGCTTGTCGCCACGCGCCCAGAATGGGACCAGCACTCCTCGTTGCCGCGCTCCTGGGAACAACATGCGGCGTCACACGCGATGGTAGGCCGGGCGCCCGCTCAGCACGCGCAGGCCCGCCCGCGTCCGGCTCTGGACGTACGCCAGGACTCCCTCTGGCAGGAAGAGCACGACAAGGACGATCAGCAGCGAGAAGGCGGTCGCCTGCCAGCGCAGGACCGCGTCGCCGCTCGCGATGAGACGGATCAACTCCTGGAGGGCGAAGAGCACGAACGCGCCGACCCACGGACCCCACAGCGTGCCGATTCCGCCGATCAGGCAGATGATGATCATCTGCAGGTTGTTGGCCGTCGAGAAGAGCGCCTCGGCCTCGGTCGTCATGTTCGTCAGACGGTAGCCGACGACTGCGCCCCCGAGCGCGGCCAGGCCGGCGCTCAGCGCGTAGGCGACCGACTTGGCGACGGTCGTGTTCACGCCCATGACTTCGGCCGCCTCCTCGTTCTCGCGGATCGCGATCAGCCCGTAGCCGAACTTGGTTCGGCCGAGCATGAACGTGACGCCCCAGCCGATGAGCGCCGTCGCCAGGCCCAGGTAGTAGAGCAGGTACCGGTCGGCGCTGAGCTCGACGCCGACGATCGTGACGTCGGACGCGAGCGGGAAGTTGAGCGGCAGGCCGCCGCCGAAGAAGTTGGGGATCAACCCCTCCCGGCCGAACAGCAGGTCCCACTGGATGAGCTCGGGCATCGCGACGGCCACGCCGAGCGTCGCGATCGAGAAGTAGTGGCCGCGCAGCCGCAGCACCGCCAGCCCTACCAGCGCGCCGACCGCCGAGACGATCACGACCGCGAGCGGGATGCCGACGAACCAGGGCAGCGCCGGATGGCCGGGCTGGCGCGACATGAACCCCGCCGCGACGAACGCGCCGAGTCCGAGGTAGGCAACGTTGCCGAAGGCCGCGTAGCCCGTGTAACCCCCGATCACGTTCCAGCCGTAGGCGATCGCCATCGCCGTGAGCGCGTCGAACAGCACCGAGGTCGACGAGGAGACGACCGGCGCCACGAGCATCAGCGCGAAGAGGACGCCGGTCGTGGCGCGCCGACCGCTTGCCGATAGGCGCGGGCTCGCCGCCAGCACGGCGAGGACGCTGCCGACCGTGAGGATGAGCAGGTTCGTCAGCGGTACCACTCGCGCCCGAAGAGCCCGGTCGGCCGGACGACCAGGACGAGGATCAGGACGGCGAAGACGATCACGTCGCGCTGCGGCAGCGCGTAGACCGAGGCGAACTCGTAGATCAGTCCGAACGCCAGCCCACCGACTAGCGCTCCCGGCACCGAGCCGAGTCCGCCCAGGACGACGACCGAGAAGGCGAGGACGTTGTAGACGCCGAACGAGGTCGGCGCGAAGCCGTTGGTCGTCGAGAGCAGCGCCCCGGCCGCGGCGGCTAGCGCGGCGCCGATCCCGTAGGTGAGCGCGTAGGTCCGAGTGATGTCGATCCCCATGAGACGCGCCGCGATCCGGTCCTGGCCGACCGCGCGGATCGAGCTGCCCGTCTTCGAGTGGTCCAGGAACGCGTAGAGCGCGATTGTGAGCCCGAGCGCGACGGCGACCGCGCCGATCTGTGTGTATGGCAGCCGCAGCGCGCCGAGCACGAGCGACTCGTTGGCGTACGGTGGCTTCGTCTGGCGGATGTCGGCGGTGAAAAGCTGCAGCGCCAGGTTGACCAGCAGCGCCTCGAGGCCGAACGTGAGCAGAAACGTCGTCAGGATCGACGACTGCAGCACGCGGTTGATGACGTAGCGCTGGAGCAGGTAGCCGGCCGCGAAGAGCGCCGCCATCGTGAACGGCAGCGTCACGAAGGGGTCGGCGCCGGTCCCCATCCAGGCGAAGTAGGTCGCGTACGCGGCGACCATGATGAACGCGGCGTGGGTGAGGTTGATGATGTTGAGGATGCCCCAGACCATCGAGAAGCCCAGGCCGACGAGCCCGAGCATGAAGCCCTGGAGCAGGCCGTTCAGGACGTGCTGGAGGAAGTCCATGGCGAGCGGTCAGCGATCGGCGATCAGCCCCCGGCGCCCCGGGGAGGCGGGCTGCCTGCTGACCGCCGATAGCTGACCGCTGTCCGCTCGCCTCACCGCTTGCCCCACTCGGGTGTCGGCCAGATCGGCTTGCCGTTGGCGGCGTCGGGCGGCCAGACGGTCACCTTCTTGCCGTTCTGCCACTGCTCGACGGCCATCGGCTTGAACGTGTTTACACCGCGCTCGTCGAACTTGATCGGGCCGTAAAACGACATGAAGTCGAGCTTGGCGATCGCGTCGCGCACCGGCTGAGGGTCGAACGAGCCGGCGGCCTCGATCGCCTTGACGTAGGCGACGCCGCAGGCAGTCGACTCGGCCGACTGGTACGAGGGCTCGTGCCCGAACTTCGCCTTGTACTGGTTGTAGTAATTCTCAGGCGTCTTGAAGAGGTCGTCCCCGTTCCACTTCATGACTTCGGTCCACTGGGTGCCGCCAAAGACGTAGTTCGCGGCGTCCTTGAGTGAGGTCTGGAAGTCGGGGATCGAGGGGCCGACCGAGAAGGCGAAGCCTTTGGCGTTGAAGCCGAGCTCCTTCGCCTGCTGCATGATCGCGACGCTCTCCTGCAGGTGGCCGGAGTTGAGGAAGAGGTCTGGGTTCTTCGCCTTCGCTTCGGTGACCGGCGCGCGGAGGTCGGTCGAGGCGTTCGGGTATTTCTGGTAGTAGACGACCTGGAGCCCCTTGCTCTCGGCGTATTTGCGGGTCGCGTCGGCCACCTCGACCGAGAATGGGTCGTCGGCGCTCAGGATGGCGATGGTCGCCGGCTTCGGGTTCTGCGCCAGCGCCATATCGATTACGCCGCGCAGGTAGTTCGGCGCGGGCGAGAGCACGCCGAACGTGTACTTGTAGCCCTGGCTGAAGATCGACTCGGCGGCGCCGTTGCCCTCGATCATGGGGATCTTCGCCTTCTCGGCGACGGTGCTCATCTGGAGGGTGCCGCTCGTCCCGTACGGCCCGAGCAGCAGGTTGACCTTATCCTCCTTGATCAGCTTGTCAGCCAGCGTCGCGGTCTTCTGCGCGTTCGACTCGTCGTCGTAGTACTTGGTGTCGATCCGGTAGCTCTTGCCGCCGACCTTGATGCCGCCGGCCTCGTTGTAGACGTCCTTCCAGATGTCGTAGCCCTCGCGCGTCAGGCCGCCCTCCTTAGCGGTGCTGCCGGTCAACGAGATCGGTGCGCCGAAGAGGATCGAGCCGGCGAAGTTGCCGCCCGCGGCGGGCTTAGCGGCCGGGGTCGGCGCGGCTGCGCCGGGCGAAGTGGTCGCGGCGGCGGCTGGGCTCGCCACGCCCGCGGCGCCCGTGGCGCCAGCCGCCGGGGTCGTGGGCGCGCTGATGGTCGCCGCGGGGGCGCTGGTCGCCGCGGGCGGGCTTGTGGCGGCCGGGGCCGATGTCGCCGCCGCGGCGCTGGTCGGCTTCGGCGCGACGGTGGCCGCGGGCGCGGCGGTCGGCGAGGCGGCGCCGCCGCAGGCGGCCAAGAGAGTCGCGGCACCCGTCGCGGTCAGCGCGGCGAGGAACCGGCGGCGTCCCAACGTCGGAAACGTGCGCATAATCCTCCCTCTCGAGACTCTCGACCCGCGGGGTGTCCCTAGCGGAACACCCCGACCCTACCAGGACGTACCTGGTCTATCCAAGCATCATACCAAGCTAGGGGTTCCCCGAGTATGTGGTGGCTGAGAAAGGCGGTCGACGAAGCGTCCGCTCCTACGGCGGTTGTCGAGGCCTGGGGGCGCGCCAAGGCGAAGCTCGGCTTCGTGCCGAACATCCAGCGGCTCTACGCGCTGCGCCCGCGGCGCTACCTCGAGTGGCTCGCCCACTACGAGGACGTTATGCGCGGCGAGTCGGGCATCTCCCCGCTCGAGCGCGAAATGATCGCGCTGGTCGTCTCCGACCTCAACGACTGCCACTATTGCTTGACGTCGCACGCGGGGTACCTGCGCGCGCTCAGCGGCGACCCGACGCTGCCCGACCGGCTGCGCGAGAACGCGAACGCGGCCGCCCCGAACGAGCGCGTGCGCGCGATCCTCGGCTTCGCCGCGAAGGTGACGCGCGACGCGCACGGCTGCACGCCGGAGGATCTCGATCGGCTCCGCGCGGTCGGCCTGTCCGAGGAGGACGTCTTCGACGTGGTCGAGACGGCGGCGATGTTCAACTTCACCAACCGCCTCACGTCGGCGCTCGGCATGGTCCCGAACCGCGAGTTCGACGCGATGGGCCGGTAGCCGTAACCGAACCGCAACCGGCTCGAAACGGGGAGGGGCGCCGCTGGGCCCCACCGTCTGCCTCGTGCGGTGGGCGATGGGACGCTTGCTGGGCGCCCTGCCCGTGCTCGTGGCGCTGGTGGCGGCCACGGCCACGGTCCACGCCGAGGAGCCGCCCCGCATCGTGGTCGTGACCGGCGACGGGGCGACGATGCAGACGCTGTCGAGCCGAAACCCGCGGCCGGTGCCGGGGATCGTGTCGGCGGATTCCCCGACCGTGGCCAGTGGAGCCGCTGCGCCTGGCTCGGCGCCCGCGCCGACCAGCGCTGCGGGGGGCTCGACGCCAATGCGAGCACTGGAGCCTGCCGAAGGCCGGCTTCAGGCGGTGCGGCCGGCGGCCGGTGAGGCGACCGCCGGCCCTTCGGCTGGCGTGAGGATCGGGCTCCTCGCGCTCAGCGTGGGCGGCGCGCTCGGCGCGGGCGTCGGCATCGGCCAGATGCTCGTGCGGGTCCGAACGCCGGTGCGGCGCCCGGTACCCGTCCGCCGGCCGCCGGCTGTTCCGTACCGGTACGCCGTGATCGAGCCGCGGCCATCCCGCGCCGGTGCGTACCGCGCGGCTCGCCCGCCGCGTCCGGCGCTAACCGCTCCGCGAGCGGTAAAGCTCCGATAGCGTCACCTGACGCAGCCCCCGAGCGGCCAGCTCGTCGAGCACCGTCGGCATAGCCGCGGCCGTCTTGGGCAGCCCGCCGTGGGTCACGACGATGTCGCCCGGCTGGATCCGGCGGGCGATCCGGATGACGTCGTCGGTCGTGGTCTCGTCGCGCCAGTCGGCCAGGTCGAGGCGCCACATCACGAGTGGGTAGCCGCGTCCGGCGAGCACGCCGCCGACGCGGCGGTCCCAGGCGCCGAACGGTGGCCGGAACCAGACCGGCGGCGGTGCGCCGCGCGCCGCGAGCATCACGTCGAGCGTGTCGACCTCGCGCGCGATCGCCGCGTTGCCAAGCGTGGTGAGGTCGGGGTGGGTGACGGTGTGGTTGGCGATCTCTTCACCCATCTCGAGCAGCCTGGGCACCGCCCAGTCGTAGTGGCGAACGAAGTCGCCGGTGAGGAAGAAGGTGCCTTTCACCCCGTGCGACTGGAGCGCGTCGAGGACGCCCGGTAGGCCGTCGTCGATCGAGCCCATGTCGAACGTGATCGCGACGGCGTCGGCCGCGTTGGCGTGCTCGAGCACGTCGCCCGGACCGATGCCGGGTGGGAGCTGCGGCTGCGGCGGATTCGGGATCAGGCTCGCCTCCGCGAGAATGTCGCCGACCAGCACAGGCACCACGGTCCCTGGGTCGGGGCCACCGGAAACGGCATCGACCCAGAGCTGCAGGACCCCGCGCTGGAACCGCTGGGCGACGAACGGCCCGTGCCGCTCGGGCAGCGAGGTCGGGAGGCCGAAGAGCTGGAGCGCCGACTCCTGACCGTAGCTATCGTAGGTGGCCGTGATCTCGGGCTGCGTCATCCAGGCGCGCCGAGCCTGGAGCGCCGACGCGAGGTCGGGGTAGCCGGTCGGGTCGTCCTTCTGGCGCGGGATGCCTTTGGCGGCGAGGAGCCAGTCGTCCTTGCCGAGGGTGCTCAGCCAGTCCATCGTGTTGACGAGGGTGGCGGGGCCCCCGTCGAGCGGAGCCTGGATGAGCGCTCGGGTCGTCGCGAGGTAAAGGTTGTTCTCGCCTGGCCGCTTGAAGGCTGGCCCGCGGGGGGGCCCCAGCACCGCCCGGCCGCCGAGCGTGTTGTAGGCGCCGACGAGCACGTCGGCCGGCGTTGGATCGGCGGCATAGGCAAGCGGAACGAGGAGGACGAGCAGCGCCAACGCCGTTCCGAGCGTGGCGACGAGCCTCGGCTGTCGCACGCTCCACCAACGCCGGGCCTCAGCCGGCACGGCTAAGGCCCGGCGTCGTTCGGCTCCTCGGGACGAAGGCGATCACGGCCGGAAAAGCGCCCCGACGGAGCCCCCCGAGTGGATCCGACGGATCGCCTCGGCCAAGAGCGGCGCGACCGAGACCGTGTTGATCTTGTCGAGCCGCTTCTGTTCGGGTAGCCAGACCGTGTCGGTCACGACGACCTGCTTCAGGGGTGATGCGCGCAGCCGCTCGATCGCCGGGCCCGAGAGGATGGCGTGGACGGCGCAGGCGTGGATCTCCCGCACCCCCTCCTCGGCGAGGATGCGGGCCGCGCTCGTGATCGAGCCAGCGGTGTCGATCTCGTCGTCGACGATGATCGCGCGCTTGTGCTTGACGTCGCCGATGACGTTCAGCACCTCGGACGTCCCGCCCTCGGGTGGACGCCGTTTCTCGACGAAGGCGAGTGGGGTGCCGAGGCTTTCGGCGAAGTTGCGCGCCTTCTTGGCGACGCCGAGGTCGGGCGCGACGACCACCGCGTCGTCGAGCCGCTGCTCGGCGCAGTAGCGCGCGAGCAGCGGGAAAGCGGTGAGGTGGTCGACCGGGACGTCGAAGAACCCCTCGATCTGCCCGGCGTGCAGGTCGACCGCCAGGACCCTGTTGGCGCCGGCGCGCTCGATCAGGTTCGCGAGGAGCCGCGCCGTGATCGGAACGCGCGGCTGGTCCTTCTTATCGGACCGTCCGTAGGCGTAGTAAGGGATGACGGCGGTGATACGGTCGGCCGACGCCCGCTTGAGGTCGTCGATCATGATCAGCAGCTCCATGATCGACGTGTTGACCGGGCTGGTCAGCGGCTGGATGACGTAGACGTCGGCGCCGCGGACCGTCTGGTTGATGCGGACGAAGACGTTCTCGTTCGAGAACTCGCTGACCTCGGCCTGCCCGAGCGGCACCTGAAGGTGCCCGCACACGTCTGCCGCTAGCTGCCGGTTGGCGTTCCCCGTGAAAACGGCGAGCTGCGGCGGCACGAGGCCGAGGATATCAGAGCGAGCTCGGCGGCCCGGGTCGCGGCTACGCCTTGGTGAAGAAGGCCACCGCGTTCTGGCCGCCGAAGCCGAAGCCGTTGGCGAGCGCGCCGCGGACCGTCATCTTGCGCGGCTCGTTGGGCACGACGTCGAGGTCGCAGGCCGGATCGGGCGTGCGGTAGTTGATCGTCGGCGGGACGAGGTCGTCGCGAACGGCGCACGCCGCGGCGATCGCGGTGACGGCCCCGGCCGCGCCGAGCAGGTGGCCGACCATCGACTTGGGCGCGCTCACCGCCACCTTCTCGGCCCGACACCCGAGCGCGCGCTTGATGGCGGCGATCTCGGCGACGTCGCCCACCGACGTCGAAGTCGCGTGCGCGCAGACGTAGTCGACGTCGTCGACCGAGAGGCCGGCGACCTGGACCGCCCGCTTCATCGCGCGCGCCGCGCCCTCGCCCTCCGGGGACGGCGCGGTGATGTGGAACGCGTCGCCGGTCAAGGCGCCGCCCGCCACGCAGGCGATCACCGTCGCCCCGCGCGCCCGCGCGTGCTCTTCCCGCTCGAGCACCAGCGCCCCGGCGCCCTCGCCGAACACGAACCCGTCGCGCTCGAGGTCGAACGGGCGCGAGGCGCCGGTCGGGTCGTCGTTGCGGCGCGAGAGCGCCTGCATGTTGGCCAGTCCGGCGAACGCCATCGGCGTCAGGCCGCTCTCGGCCGATCCCGCGACGACGACGTCCGCCTCGCCGTCGCGGATGAGCCGCCAGGCGTCGACGATCGCCTGCACGCCCGCGGCGCAGGCGGCGGTCGCGCACGAAACCGGGCCGCGCGCGCCCGTGAGGATCGAGAGCTGGCAGGCGCCGATGTTCGGCATCATCATCGGCACGAAGAGCGGGCTCACGCGGTCGGCGCCCTTGTGCTCGTAGACGAGCGCCTCGGACTCGACCTTCAACACGCCGCCCCCACCTGTGTTCATGACGACGCCGACGCGCTCGGCGTTGGACTCGTCGATGGTGAGCCGGGCGTTCTCGATGGCCTGCTTGCCGGCCGCGACCGCGAACTGGGCGAACCGCTCGAGCCGGCGCGCCGTCTTGGCGTCCATGTAAAGGGTGGGCTCGAATCCTCTGACCTCGGCCGCGATCTTGACCGGGAGCGGGCCGGGATCGAACCGGGTGATCGGACCGACGCCCGAGACGCCGGCGGTGAGGTTGCGCCAGAGATCGGCGGCGGTCAGGCCGATCGGCGTGATGGCGCCGAGGCCGGTTACGACGACGCGGGGTGGCGAGATGGTTGGTCCCTCCGTGTGCTGCCCGCCGCCAGAGCAAACGAGCGGGCGGAGTATAGAGTCCTGATCCCTTCGCGGCTGACCGCCCAGCTCCCCACGAGCAGTGCGCCGAGCAGCCGCGAAAGCTGGTAGTAGGTCGCGACGACGATCGCCGTTTCCGGTGCGACGCCGAAGGCGCCGAGCGCGTAGACGGCGGCGAGCTGGTACGTGCCGGCGTAGCCGGGTGCGCCCGGCACGACGCTGGCGAGCCCGAGCGCGGCGTAGAACAACAGCCAGGCGACCGGCACCGGCGGAACACCTGACCCAAGCGCCAGCAGCACCTGGTGCAGCACGATCGAGGGCCAGATGAGCAGCCCCAGCGCGACGACCGGCACCAGCACTCGCCGCGACCGCAGCAGGCGGAGCGGCGCGCCGACTTGCTCGATCTGCCGCCGCAGAGCGATCCTCCTCCCACCAGGAGAGGAAAGGGGCGCAGGCCCAGCGACCACCATCGTCCCGTCCGGACCCAGGGCGCGCCGCGGCCGAGCCCTCATCCTGGCCCTCTCCCAGAGGGAGAAGGCACGAGGCCCTAGTGCCGCGAGCAGCAGGACGACCGCCCCCACCGCGAACGCGGCACCGCCGACGGTCACGGAGCTGCGCAGCCAATCGGGTGGTGGGGCGAACGCGGCGTAGGCGATTGCGCTGGCCAGGATCGTCAGCCCGTCGAGGACCTTCTCGAGCAAGAGGCTGGCCAGCGCGAGCGTCAGCGGCACGCCGCCGAGTGCGCGCGCCAGTCCGGCCCGGACGAGCTCGCCGGGTCGGCCGGGCAGCGTGTAGTTCGCGAGGTAGCCGAGGCCGACGAAGCCAAACGCCCGCGGCACCGGCATCGCCGCCGGCCGGTCGAGCAGCAGGCGCCAGCGCACCGCGTAGAGCGCCATCACGAGCGCGTGGCAGAACGCGCCGACTACGAGTGGGCCCAGGCCAGCGCGGGCGAAGGCGGCCGCCAACGCGCCCGGATCGACGTCGCGCATGGCGAGCGCCAGCGCCACGACGCCGACGACGATGCCGAGGAGCCCGCCCGCCGCCAGGCCGGTGGAGGGGCCCGCGCGCGACGCGCTCAGGGCGCCCCTACCGTCGACGTCATCCCGTCTGGAAACACCAGATGGGAATGTAGGCTACGGCGCCGGCTCAGGACTGCCCTTTCGCCAACAGGTCGTCGATCTTCGGCACGATCGCCGCGATCGCATCCTTCGCCGTCTTCTTGCCGAGCCGGATGTCGTCCCAGGCCGGCGTGAACGTGTTCTGGATGTCGATGTGCGTCGCCGCCATCGCGAGCGCCTTGTCGGCCTCGGCCGCCTCCTTCCAGAGCGCCAGGGACTCCCAGGGCCGCAGCGACTTCTTGAAAGCCTCCGAGTCCATCTGGGGCTTGCGCGGCGGGACGGCCGCGCCGACCTTGTATTGGAGCGCCTGGAAGTCGTCCTGCGACATGAAGTTGATGAGCTGGAAGCCCTCGTCCTGGAGCTTGCTCGCCTTCATCACGCAGAAGGAGTTCGGTCCGTTGCGCACGAAACGGCCGGCTGGGCCCTTCGGCATCGGCGCCATCCCGATCTCGACGTTGCGCTGCTGGGCCCAATCGGCGATCTCGGGCACATTGCCCTTGATCCCGTACTGCATCACCACGCGGCCGGAGATGATCCGACCCGACTTGCCGCCCGTGACACCCTGCTGGTCGGCCGCTTCGGGGACCGACTTGTCCTTGTAGTGCATATCGGCGAGGAACTGGATCGCCTGGAGCGCCTTCTCCTCGCCGAGCAGCGTGTGCTTCAGCTCCTTGTCGAAGACGTCGCCGCCCCACGCCCAAATGAGCACGTCCATCCAGTGGAGGCCCGAGCTGAACGTGTCGGAGCCGAAGATCTTGCCGGGGCCCTCGCCTTTGGTGTTCTTGGCGGCGAGGTCGCGCATCGCCTCCCACGTCCACTTGCCGTCTTTCTCGAGGTCGTCCGGTGCTGGCTGGTTCGCCTGCTTGAGCAGCGTCCGGTTGAAGATGTAGACCGACGGGCCCGAGTAGAAGGGGATGCCGAACCGCCGGCTGCCGTGCGGGAACTCGAAGTACTGCATCGCACCGGGCCACAGATCCGACGCCTTGACCGCCGGGTCCTTCATGTAGTCGTCGAGGGGCACGAGCGCGTTCTTGCCGGCGACGCTCGCGAGCCATTGCGGGTGGATGTAGGCGACGTCGGGCGGGGTGTTGCCGGCGACCATCGTCAGGATCTTCACCGGCATCTGCTGGTCCTCGGGCAGCAGCGTCTCGTCGACGGCGACGCCGGTCTTCTGGCGGAAGAGGTCGTAGCCGGGTGGGAAGACCTGCTTGTCCTGCTCGGGGCCGTAGGCGATGCGGTGGATCGCCTTCAGCGTGACGCTCTTCTGGCCGGAGGCTGCCGGCGCGGCCGCCGGTGCGCTGGTCGGCGCCGCGGCCTGGGTGGTCGCCGCCGCGGCGGCGGGCTTCGTTGGCTCCGGCGCGGCGGGCTTCGCGGTCGGCGCTGGCGTGGGCGAGGGCGCGGTGCGGCACGCCGCCAGTAGCGCCCCCGCCGCGCCGAATAGGAGAAACCGTCGTCGAGTCGCGCGCATGTCTGCTCCCTTCCTTAACGACCGGCCATGCCGGTCATCACGATGCCCTTCATAAAGTAGCGCTGGGCCGAGAAGAAGATCAGGACGATGGGCATGGTCATCGTGAAGGCGACGGCCATGATGTAGTTGTACGTGTTGCGGAACGTGCCGCTGCCCAACGCCAACCCGATCGCGGCCGTGCGCATCGAGTCGCTGTTCAGGTAGATCAAGGGGCCGAGGAACTCGTTCCAGTGCTCGACGAAGCTGAAGATCCCGACGATCGCCAGCGCGGGCACGCACAGCGGCAGCAGGATCTGCCAGTAGATCCGGTAGCTGCTCGCGCCGTCGACGCGCGCCGCGTCGTCCAGGTCGTGCGGCAGCGTCATGAAGAACTGCCGCATCAGGAAGATCGCGAAGGCGCTCGAGAAGCCGCCCGAGCTGCTCGCCAGCCACGACGGCACGATCAGCGGCGCGAAGGTGTCGATCGCGCCGAGGTTGCGCCAGATGATGTAGGTCGGGATCAGCGTGACGATGCTGGGCAGCATCATGGTCGCCAGCACGAGCATGAAGAGCGGGCCGCGGCCGACGAAGCGAAGCCGGGCGAAGGCGAACCCGGCCATCGACGACGTGAGCACCGCGCCGACCGTCGCCAGCACGGCGATGGTCAGCGTGTTCTTGTAGTAGGTCGCGAACGGCAGGATCGTGTGGGCGCGGACGAAGTTGTCCCAGACGATCGGGTTCGGGATCCACTGGATCGGCCACTCGAGCTCGGTGCCCTTCGCCTTCAACGCGGTCGACGTCATCCAGGCGATCGGGACGAGCGCAACCGCGCTGATCAGGGCGAGCGCGGCGTGGGCGACCAGATGCCCGACGTTCGGCCTGGTGCGCCGCTGCGCGGCGGCGATGGGCGCGGCCGTGGCGGGAGCGCTCACCGCTTCAGCTCGCCTTCGTAGTAGACCCACCGGCGGCTCAGCCGCCACTGCAGCAGCGTGAAAGCGAGGATGACCAGGAAGAGGATCCAGGCGAGCGCCGAGGCGTAGCCCATCCGCAGGCTCTCCCAGGCCGTCCGGTAGAGGTAGAGGACGTAAAACAGCGTCGCGTTGGCCGGGCCGCCCTGGGTCATGATGTAGGCAAGGTTGAACACCTGGAAGCTGCGGATCAGCGAGATCACCAGGCAGAGGAACACGATGGGCGAGAGCATCGGCAGCGTGATGTGCCGGAACTTGTGCCAGAGCCCGGCGCCGTCGACCGCCGCGGCCTCGTAGAGGCTCTCCGGCACGCTCTGCAGCCCGCCGAGCAGGATCACCATCTGCGGCCCGATCGTCCAGAGGCCCATCAGGATCAGCGACGGCTTGGCCATGTCCGGGTCCCAGATCCACATCGAGTGCGGCAGGTGGAGCAGGTCCATCGCCGCGTTCGCCAGGCCGAAATCCGGGTTGAAGATCCACATCCACAGGAAGGCGCTGGCGACCGACGGCGTGATCGACGGCAGGTAGACCATCGTCCGGTAGTAATTGATCCAGCGGAGCCGCATGTTCAGGATGAGCGCGGCGCCGAGGGCCGCGACCAGGTGCAGCGGCACCGAGACGAACGTGTAGTAGGCCGTGTTGTAGAGCGAGAGCCAGAAGAGGTCGTCCTTGACGGCCTCGACGAAGTTGCCTGGCCCGATCAGCCGGAGCGGGTTGAGCAGGTCCCAGTCGGAGAGCGACAGGACGACCGAGGCGAGCATCGGCCCGGCCGTAAGGCAGACGAAGCCGATCAACCACGGCGCAATGAAGACGTAGGCGTCGACGTTCTCGCGCAGGCGCACGCGGGAGATGCGCGGGCGCGCGAGGCTCGGGGCCAGAGCGCCTCTCATACCACCCCAGGCACCGCGAGAGATCTCGGCCGCGTCGCGGAAGACGAGCGCGCGAGGCGGCCGACGCGGTCGAGGCTGGTCGTCGCCGCGTGCCTCGGAACGTCGGGTCCGACGATGCGCACGACGCTCACGCCATCAGTGCGAACGCTTCGGGGCGGATCTGGTGCGCGAGTGGCTCGCCCCGCAGGAACCGCTCGACTTCCTCCACCATCGCCGCGCCCTGACGTGCCTCGGTGTCGAGCGTGTGACCGGCCTGGTGTGGCGTCACCAGCACGTTCGGCAGGCCGACGAACGGGCTGTCACCTGGCAGCGGCTCCTCGTCGAAGACGTCGAGCGCTGCCCAGAAGCGGCCTTTGCGCAGCTCGGCGAGCAGCGCGTCCTGGTCGACGACCCAGCTCCTGCCGACGTTCAGGAAGAGTGCGCCGTCGCGCAGCCTGGCCAGGTGGCTTGCCTTCACCATGTGGCGCGTCTCGTCCGTGATCGGCGCGTGCAGCGTCACGATCTCGGCCCGCTCGAACAGCTCGTCGAGCCCGACGGTCGGCACATCCTTCGCGTACGGGTCGTAGACGAGGACAACCGCGCCGAACGCCCGCAGCAGCCCGATCACGCGGCGCCCGACGTAGCCGGCGCCGACGACGCCGACGACGCGACCGGCCAGCGTGCGCGCGCCGTGGAAGGCGGCCTGGCGCCAGGGCGTGCCAGCCTTCATCGCCGCGCTCATCTCGTGGGGCCGCCGCAGGCCCATCAGCATCAGGCAGAGCGCGTACTCGCAGACGGCGTCGGCGATGATGCTGGCGGCGTGGCTCACCGCGACGCCTCGCTCGACGACCTCCGCCGGGATCAGCCGTTTGACCGATCCCGCGGCGTGGGCGACCAGCCTCAGCCGTGGCCCGAACAGCTCAGCCGGGATGGGCGGCGCGCCCCAGCCGGTCACCGCTACGTCGGCGTTCAGCAGCAGCTCGGGCAGGTCCTCGGCGATCTCCTGGGTCGTCCCGTCCCCGCGCACGAGCTGGCCGAGCTGCCCCAGGCGCGCCAGCGCCTCGTCGGTGAACATCCGCGGGAGCTGAGTTGGCGGGATCAGCAGCGCGATCCGCGCCTTCTTTTGCGGTGGGAGAGGGGCGGAGTGGGGGTTCATGGCGAGTTGGCTGCCGGCTTTGACTGGTGGGGCCAGATTTTGATCCGGTTAACACGATCTCGGTCGCGGTTCATGGCGAGTTGGCCGCCGGCTTTGACTG
The DNA here is from genome assembly GCA_035651675.1 of Chloroflexota bacterium. Lineage (GTDB taxonomy): Bacteria > Chloroflexota > UBA6077 > FW602-bin22 > FW602-bin22 > DASRFH01. The sequence goes on from DASRFH010000182.1 coordinate 22,617, forward strand.
GTGGGCGTTGTGCATCCGGGCCCTCACCCTAACCCTCTCCCACCGGGAGAGGGAACCTCTCGGCCGCCCGGTCGAGCAGCTCGACGAGCTTGCCATACTCGTGTTCGGCGATCCGGTCGCTCGGCCACTCGACGGTGGGCGTCTTGTGGCATTCGGCCATGTAGTAGCCGTCGTAGCCGCTCTCGTGCAGCGGCCTCAGGTAGCTCATGTGGTCGACGTCGCCCTCGCCCAGCAGCAGGTCGTACGTCCCGCCGCGGCTGAGCGTGGTGTCGTGCGGATCGGTCGACGGCGGCGCGCCCGAGCCGCCTTCCTTGACCTGGACGTTGCCGACGTACGGCCGCAGGCGGAGCGTCGCCGCGCGGCCGTACTGTTCGTGCGCCAGGAACATGTTGCCCGGGTCGAAGTTGACGACCACGTTCGGCCGATCGATCAGCCGCAGCAACTTGAGCGTCATGTCGGCGTTGATCGTCATGGCGAGGTGGTTCTCGAGCAGCACACGGACGCCGACGTCCTGGGCGAGATCGGCGGCGATCGCCAGGTAATGAGCGGCGCGGAGAAAGTGGTCCTCGCGCGGGGTCTTCACGCCACGGCCCATCTTGTCGGCCCAGAGCCGCACCATGCCGCAGCCGAGCTCGTTCGCGACGTCGAGGTAGTTCCTGAAGGCCTCCAGCTCCGAGCACGCCTCCGCGTCCGAGCCCTCGGCGAAGCCGCCGACGTAGGAGCAGATCGTGACCGTCCGTAGCCCGAGGTCGTCGAAGAGGCGGCGAAGGTCGCGGGCCCGCGCGATGGTTGTCTCCACCGGCAGGTGGTTCGGCACGCCGAAGATCTCGAGTCCCGTGTAGCCGATGCGCGCCGCGATCTCGGCTGCCTCGCGCATGGGACGATCAGCCACGACCTTCGTCGACAGTCCAACCTTGTGCCGCATCACGTCACCGCCGACCAGGTCTAGACTCCAGCGCGCTGAGTCTACCCGAGGGATCCTGCTGATGGCGCTGCGGTTCCCGGTCCGCTACCTCGCGATGGGCAGCCGTGGCCCGGACGACAACGTCGAGGCGAACATACGGCTCGTCGAGGAGCAGCTCGAGGTCGACCCGAGCGCCAGCGCCCTCGTGCTGGTCGACACGTGGAACAAGCATCCGATCAAGAGCCACCTCGAGAGCTCGGGCCGCGTGATGCGCGAGCGGATCGCGCCGCTCCTGCCGGCGCTGCGCGCGGCCGGCGTTCGGCTGATCTACGCGCCGTCGCCCGACGTCGCGCCCCGCTACGAGCAGTGGCGGCGCCGCTTCGGCGACCGACCCCGCTCCGCGTCGGCGCCGTCCGCGAGCTGGCCGCCACCCGAGCTGCGCGCACGCCAGGGCCAGTACGCGCGCTACGCCCGGCGCCCAGGCGAGACGCCGCCCGACTACGACGGCCCCCTGCCCGACTGGTGGAGATGGGACGGTATCGCCGACGTCATCGCGCCAGCGCCGGACGACGACGTCGTCGCGACCGGCGAGGAGCTGCACGAGCTCTGCGCCGAGGCGCGGATCGCCTTCCTCTTCTACGTCGGCTTCGCGACCAACATCTGCGTGATGCACCGCGACTACGGCGTCCTGGCGATGGGCGCGCGCGGCTACTTGCCGATCCTGCTGCGCGACTGCACGATCGGGATCGAGTCGAGCGAGACGCTCGGCGAGATGCTTGCGACGCGGGCTGCCATCCACGACGTCGAGCGCCGCTACTACACGACGACCGGCGACGCCCTCGCCGCCGCTTGCCGCGCCCTGTCGGCGTAATCCGGAATGCCAGCGGGCGGCCGCCTGGCTGGCTACAATGGCGACCCGATGTCGGTCCCAACCGTCCACGTCGGCCTCGGCGTCATCGGCCAGCGCATCTGCGCGACGGGGATCGGAGCTGGCTTCTACCGGCCGGTCGCGGCGGTCGATCCGGCGCCGACGCTGGTCGGCAGGGATCTCGGCGAGCTCGTCGGGGTCGGGAGGATCGGCGTGGCGGTCCACGGTACGCTGGCCGAGGCGCTTGCCGGGACGGAGCCGCCGGTGCTGGCGCTCCACGCGACGCGGTCGACGATGGTCGCCGTGCGGGATGAGCTGATTGCGTTGGTCAACGCCGGCTGCGACGTCGTCTCGACGTGCGAGGAGCTCGCCGCGCCGCGGCTGCGCTCGCCCGAGGCGGCCGACGCAGTCGACGCGGCGGCGCGGAGGGCCGGGCGGCGCGTCGTCGGCGCCGGGGTCAACCCGGGCTTCGCGATGGACCTGCTGCCCCTCGTGCTGGCGCAGGCCGCGACCCACATCCAGTCGATCACGATCCGGCGGGTGCAGGACCCCCTCAAGCGCCGGACGCAGTTTCAGCACAAGGTCGGCGTGGGCCGCGCGCGTGCCGAATGCGAAGCCGACATCAAGGCAGGGGCCTTCGGCCACGTCGGCCTGGGCGAGTCGGCCGCCGCGCTGGCTGCCGGGCTGGGCTGGCAGCTCGGCGAGGTGCACGAGCGGCTGTCGCTGGTGATGGACGCCGCCGACGAGCGCGTCTGCGGCGTCCGCCAGACGTTGACCGCCGAGTCGGACGACGGCCGGACGATCCGGATGATCTTCCACGCGATCGCCGGCACGCGCCGCGACTTCGACCAGATCGTGATCGACGGCGACCCGCCGCTGCGCATGCAGCTCCCCGGCGGGCTCTCGGGTGATCAGGCGACCGCCAACCTCGTGTTGTCGGCGGCGCGGCGGCTGCCGCGCGCGGCGCCCGGTTTGCGCGTCGGGCCCGACCTGCCGCTCGGCGTGGCGTAATAAGCGCCGACCCGGGCGTGACCCGCCCATCGCGAGGCATCCTGCCGGCTCGGGCGCGATCCCCGCGTAGAATCGGGGCGTTCAGTCCAAGACCGGAGACGAACCAGATGCCCGCTACCGCTTCCGGCACGCGGACGGTCACGGCCGACAGCCTGCGCACCGTCGTCGCCGCGATGTTCCGCAAAGCCGGGATGCCCGAGGCCGACGCCACCTTCATGGGCCAGTGCCTGGTCGACGCCGACCTGCGCGGCGTCCACTCGCATGGCACCCGCTACGTCGTCACCTACATCCGAAACCTGCAGCGGGGCCAGTGGAACCCCACGCCGAACATCAAAGTCGTCCGCGAGAAGGGCGGTACGGCGGTCGTCGACGCCGACAAGGCGGCCGGCCACCTGGCGGCCCACCGCGCGATGCAGATCGCGATCGAGAAGGCGAAGGAGCACGGCACCGGCACGGTCACCGTGCGCAACAGCAACCACTGCGGCGCGCTCGCCTACTACACGCAGATGGCGGCCGACGCCGGCTGCATCGGCTTCGCGAGCACGACCGCCGGGCGGCTGATGGCGCCCTGGGGCGGGGTCGACAAGATCATCGCGCTGAACCCGCTCTCCTGGGCGGCCCCGACCGACCGCGCCTGGTCGGTGAACCTCGACATGGCCACCAGCGTCGTCGCCGGCTCGAAGCTCGGGATGGCCATCGAAAAGGGCGAGAAGATCCCACTCGGCTGGGCGCTCGACGCCGACGGTAAGCCGACCGACGACCCCGCGGCGGCGCAGAAGGGCACGCTGCTTCCGATCGGCGGGCCGAAGGGCTACGGGATGTCGGTCGTGCTCGACATCCTCTCGGGCGTGCTGAGCGGCGCGACCTTCGGGCTGCGGCTCGGCGGGCCGGGTGGGGGCCATTTCCTCCAGGCGACCGACGTCGAGGCGTTCCAGCCGCTCGACCAGTTCCGGAAGTCGATGGGGGAGCTGATCGACCAGATCAAGAATTCGAGGCTGGCGCCCGGGTCGACCGGCATCTTCCTTCCGGGTGAGATCGAGCACAACAATAAGACCCAGCGGCGCGAGAGCGGCATCCCGATGACCGCCGGGGTCATGGACGAGCTCGAGAACGTCGCCCAGGAGCTCGGCGTCTCCGAGCGGCTCAGGGACGTCTAGCGCAAGACCTTAGTTGTCGGTCCACCACGCCGCCGGCTCGACGCCGGCGGGCGTTGGACCGCGGTTTCCGATGCGCCGCAGGCTGCCGAGGACCGACCGCAGGTACTGCCCGAAAAGCTTGACGGGATGGAGCAGGTAGTGCCGCAGCAGGCCCTGGTCGTCGCGCAAGCCGTAGTAGTACCGGAGCCACGGCGCCGGCGGGACCGCGAGCCGAGCCAGATAGGCTACCTTGTCCCGCCTTCGCCCCATGACCAGGAGGTCCGGCAGCAGGCGTTTGAAGAGCGGCCGGAAATAGAAGCTGAAGTCTGGACGGGGCATCGGCTCGAGCGAGAGCAGCCGGCGCTCCGGGAGGTAGCGCTCGTGCCACCAGCGCCGCAGGCGATCGGGCCGCGTCGCCTCCAGGACCGCCGCTGGGGCTGGTACGTCCAGGAGGCGCTCCACCAGGCGCAGCGTGTAGTACACCGGCACCTGGGCCTCCTCCGTGCGGACTGTCTCCACCACGCGGTCCCAGGCGAGCGGCCTCGGGCTCCCTCGGACGATGAAGGCGACGTCGGCGAGCCAGTTGAGGCGCGTGTAGCCGTGGAAGTGGACGTGGGCGCAGAGCTGGATGAGCTGGTCCTCCGGCGAGAGGACGCGCACCGGGAGACCTCGGATGCACGCCGTGACGGCGCGCCGCCAGAAGCCCTCGACGTCGCGGGGCGTCAATCCCGTGTTCAGGATGTCGTCGTAGTGCACGTCGACGCCGAAGTCCTGGCCTTCGTGCACGTACTTGAACTCGTGGACCGCGGTGCGCCGGAGCACCGGCGGTGGTGGGGACGCGGCGTTGCGCTCTGGCGTGAAGCCCAGCTGCTGCATGCAGCGGTGCACGGCTGCCCAATCGCCGTGGCGAACCAACACGTCCAGGTCGGTGAAGGAGCGAAGCATGGGATCGGGGTAGACGGTGTAGGCCAGAGCCGGCCCCTTCAGCAGGATGCAGGAGACGCCTTCGTCGGCCAACGCCCCGAGCACCCTTTCGATCCGCCGGTACATCACGGCGAGACGGAGCCTGTTGATGGCGTCTGCCTGCTCGATCGCCCGTCCGAACGATGCCGGCGGCGAGACGCCGGTCCGAGCGGCGGCCGCGAGCTGTCGGCGCGCCAGACCGACGAGTCCGTTGCGGCAGACGGCCTGGAAGAGCTCGTCCCACCCCGGCTCCACGTTCGGCCAGGGACGAGCGAGATCACCGGAGGCGATGAGGCAGAGCCAGGCCCGCACGGCTGAGCTCATCGGCTCGCGCTGGAAGCTGTCGAACCGCGCTGGTCCGCGGGTCGCGCCCGGACCCGCGTCACGGGTGGCCTGGGGCAGCTCCAGACGCTGACTCATGGTCGAAACGGGATCGTGCGGACGAGCGGTCAGCCGGTGGGGGACGTTGGGTTGATGTTCGGTAGACATGGCTCGCGCCGCCGATGGCGACGAGCGGAGCATCGAGACCGATTCGCAACCATCCCATACGCGGACTCCGACGTGCCACGGCTACACCAAGCCCCACATCCGACACAGGGCGGGATCAGCGGTTGAGCGGCGTCGTGGGCCTGTACCATCTAGACGGTCGCCCGGCCGACCCAGCCGACCTGAAGCGCATGGTCGAGGTGTCGCGGCACCGCGGCCCGGACGGGCAGGGCGTCTGGTGCGACGGCCCCGTCGGGTTGGGGCAGGTGATCCTGCGGACGACTGGGGCAGGCCGGCGGGGGCGCCTGCCGTTCGTGGACGAGCTGGCGGGCCTCGTCCTGGCCGGCGACGTGCGGCTCGACAACAGGGACGAGCTCCTCGCGACCTTCGGTCTCGACGCTCGACGAGGGCCTGGTTGTGCCGACGGGGAGCTCATCCTGCGGGCCTACCGCGCCTGGGGCCAGGCCTGCGTGGAGAGGCTGGCGGGCGACTTCGCGTTCGCCCTGTGGGACGCGGCGAGACGCGTGCTGTTCTGTGGCCGCGATCGGATGGGCGTCAAGCCCCTGTACTACTACCTCTCCGATCGGCTCTTCGCCGCTGCCTCCGAGATCAAAGCTCTGCTGTGCCTCCCCGAGGTCCCCCGCCGGCTCGACGAGGCCCGCGTCGTGGACTATCTCCTACCGGCGTTCCACGACACCGCGAGGACCTTCTACCGCGGGGTCTTGCGGCTCCCCCCGGCGCACACGATGGTGGTCGGGGCCGGGGGCCCTTGCCCGTTGCCTCGTCGGTACTGGTCGGCGGAGGATGCTCCCGAGGTACGCCACCGGTCGGACGCAGCCTACGCCGAGCACTTCCGGGTGTTGTTCGCTCGAGCCGTGCGCGCGCGTCTGCGCGGCGAAGGGCCGGTGGCGGCGGCGCTCAGCGGAGGGCTCGATTCCTCGGCGATCGCCTGCACGGCGCGCGACATACTCGCCGACGAAGGGCGCCTGCCCCTCCATACCTTCACGGCCATCTTCCCGGGCCTGCCGGAGGCGGACGGGCGCCGCGTCGACGAACGGAAATACGTCGACGCGGTCGTGGCGACCGGCGGCTTCGAGCACCACTTCGTGGAGGCAGACGGCGTCGGTCCGCTCGACGACGCGACGACGGTGGTTCGGCAGATCGACGAGGCCAACCACGCGCCCAACCTGTACATCCACCGGGCGCTCTACGCACAAGCGCGCCGACACGGCGCGCGCGTGTTCCTCGACGGGGTCGACGGCGACACCACCGTCTCGCATGGCCTTGCCTACCTCGCCGAGCTGGCCGGTAGGGGACGATTCCGAAGGATGGCTGCCGAGACGATCGCCATTACGCGGCGGACGGGTCGCCGCCACAACCCGGCTCGGGTCGCATGGGACTACGGCCTGCGGCCGCTCGTCCCGGTCGCCGCGGTGGGCGCCTTGCGGAAGCTGCCTGGTCGGTCCCGCGGGCGGGTACCAGGCCGCCTCCTTCTCAACCCCGGGTTCGCGCGGCGCGCCGGCGCCGAGGATCGGGCGCGCGCCGCATCGGCCGATACGGTCGAGGTCGCCGGCACCGCGCGGGAGGATCACCGCCAGGGTCTGGCTTCCGGTCTCATCCCACACGTGCTGGAGGTCGCCGACAAAGCCGCCGCGGCGTTCGCCGTCGAGCCTCGGTACCCCTTCTTCGACCACCGGCTGATCGAGTTCTGCCTCGGCCTGCCCGGCGACCAGAAGCTCCGCGCCGGTTGGACGCGGTTCATCCTGAGGTCCGCGATGGCCGGAATTCTTCCGGAAGCGGTTCGGCGCAGAACTGATAAGGCGAATCTGACCCCGGCCTTCACCCGTGGCCTGATCGAGCACGACCGAGCGGCCATGGAGGAGGTCATCCTGAGGGATGGGAGGCTGCTTGGGGAGTACGTCGACCTACCGTCCTTGCGCGAGACCCTCGGTCGGTTCGTCTCCACGGGCGGCGCGAGCGCCCCCGATGCGCTCGCACTGTTCCGCGCGGTGAACCTGGGGTTCTGGCTTCGGGAAGCACAACCAACGAGTTGAGAGGAGAAACCGTGAAGGAAACGACGACCGTCGCCGATTCGGCACAACAGAAAAAGACCTGGACAGCCCCGACCCTGGTGACCTACGGGTCCGTGGTCGAGATCACCCTCGGCTGCAACAAGGACTTCGGGTCGTCAGACGGGTTCCTGTTCCAGGGCAACCCCATCGCCTGCCGGAGCTAGCCGCCCGGCGGTTGGCCAACATGCCCTCCTACCGTGCGTTCGGCCTCGGTATCCGGTCGTGCCTCGCGCTGCCTGAGCTCGAGCGGACCGACGGGGGAGGCGACGTCGTGGTCGAGATCGACGAAAGTGTCGGTCGCCGGCCGGCCGTCGCCTCCCCTGGCGGCGACCACGTGACGGTGACGCCCGACGAGGCGATCCTCGCCATCCAGGGCGTCGGCGAGTTCGTCGTGCGCGGAGGGCGGTCGATCGTGATCCATCCGGCCCCCGGGGCGTCGGACGACCTGCTGCGTCTGTACCTGGTCGGGTCCGTCTTCGCGCTCCTCCTATACCAGCGCGGCCTGCTCGTCCTGCACGCGAGCGCGGTCGCGATCGGGGAAGGCGCCGTCGCCTTCCTCGGCGAGCCCGGCGCCGGGAAGTCGTCTCTCGCGGCGGAGCTGCACGCCCGCGGCCACCGCGTCCTTTCGGACGACCTGACGGCGCTGGACGTCGCCCCGGACGGGATCCGGGTCCGTCCGGCGTTCCCGCAGCTCAAGCTCACGCCCAGCTCGTGGCGCTTCCTGGGACACCAGGCCGCGTCGCTCCGCGTCCTGCACGCGGACGAGGAAAAGCGTGGCCTGCCGGTCGCCGCGGGCTTCCAGCGGAGCCCGCGACCGCTGGAACGCCTGTACGTCCTCGGCGAGGGGGATGACGTCCGGGTCGAGCGGTTTGGCCTGCGCGACGCGGTCCTGGAGCTCGTCAGGCATTCGTACCCAAGTCGGCTCCTGCATTCCGGTGGGATCGAACACCTGCGCCAGTGCGCCGACGTCGCCCGGCGCGTCCCGGTCTACCGGCTCGAGCGGTCGCGCGATCTCCGAGCCTTGCCCGAGGTTGGGCAGCTCGTCGCGCACCACGCCGCCGCCTGTCCCGCCTGAGCGCCATCTCACGGAGAGTCGCGATGGAACGCAACCGCAGAATCCAGATCAACGACTCGGTCGCCTCGGCCGAGCTCGACGACGGCGTGGTCCTCCTCAACGCCGACACCGGCATCTACTTCGGACTCGACGAGGTCGGGGCGCGGATCTGGCGCTTGATCGAGGGCGGTGGGACCGAAGCCGAGGTAGCTCGGCGACTCCTCGACGAGTTCGACGCCGAGCCGAGCCAGGTGAAGCGCGACCTGTCCGACTTCGTCAACCTCCTCGTTTCCAACGATCTGGCGACGGTGGCGCCGGCTTAGGTGGCATCACGGTGCCCGCCGGCGAGGCGGCTCGCGGATGTGGGCGTCGTGGCGCGCGCGTTCGTCTGGCTGCTCTACGTCGAGCTGACCTTGAGGTGGGGAGGGCACCGACGCCTCGTGCCGCGCGCGCTTTCCCCGGGGACGGCGGTCGGCGACGTGAGCGTCGCCGACCTCGCGCGGGCGCGTCGATACGCGCGCGCGGTCGGGCTCGTGTCGCGGGCCGGGATCGTCGGCCGCAAGTGCCTGGCCAGGTCGCTGGCGCTGCACGCGCTGCTCGGTCGAGAGCATCTTCCCAGCCAGCTCAGGGTCGGCGTCAGGAAGAGGGGCAGCGCGCTCGAGGCGCACGCCTGGGTCGAGCTCGGCGGGCAGGTGCTCGGCGACCCGGCCACGGCGGTCGAGCCGTTCACGCCGCTCGCCACCGAGGGTAGATCGGCGCTGTGAGGGCCGTCGCCCGCTTCCTCGGCGAGCACCGCGAGCTCTGGCCGACCTGGCTGCCCTTGCTCGTGCTCGCCGCCCTGACGCCCGTCGCCGGGATGGCCGTGCCTCTGGTCGAGCGGCGCCTCATCGACGACGTGCTGCTAGCCAAGCGCCTCGACCTGCTCCCGACGACGGCCGGGATGTACGGCGCGCTGGTGCTGCTGACGTCGATCAGCCACTACGTGGGGGGGTACCTCCGCTCCTACCTCGACGAGCAGGTGGCTCGCCGCCTGAGGTGGCGCCTCTTCACGCATTCGCAGACGCTCTCGTTCGCGTTCTCCCGTCGGCACCACAGCGGCCAGACGATGGCGCTTTTCGCCAACGACGTGCCGGCCTTCGCCGCGCTCGTCGGCTCGACGGCGGTGAACGCCACCACAGGACTGGTCGGTCTCCTGCTCGGCACGCTTCTGATGTTCAGCCTCAGCTGGCAGCTCGCGGTCGTCGCGGCCGTCGTCTCGCCGATCGGGTTCGCGTTGGTCACGCTGGCCACGCGCCCGATCCGGCCGATCGCCCGTCGGGCGCAGGAAAAAGCCGCCGAGGTCACCGAGCAGCTCCACGAGGATCTGGCCGGGCTTCGGGAGATCGTCGCCTTCGGCCAGGAGCGCCGGCAGCGGCTCAGGTTCGCCTCGACGCTGGACGAGCTGCTCCGGCTCCGGATGCGCTTGAACCTCGTCGACGTCGGCCTGCAAGGTGGCCAGAGTGCCTTCTCCCTCGCCATAACGCTGGCCCTGGTCGGCGTCGGGGGATACCTGGTGATCGTCGACCAGACGACGATCGGGACCGTCGTCGCCGTGCGGTCGCTGTTCGGCCTGCTGCTCCAGCCGACAGGCCGCCTCTTGCGGGTGTTCGGCGACGCGCAGAGGGGACTCGCCCTGGCCGATCGGATCTACCGGTGGCTCGACCAGCGCCCACAAGTCGTCGAGCTGGACGGCGCGCACGCGCCGCGTGTGGTGGAGGGCGTGATCGAGTTCCATCGCGTCAGCTTCGGCTACGACCCCGGGCGTCTCGTCCTCGAGGACGTGTCCTTCCGCGTGCGGCCGGGTGAGATGCTCGCGGTGGTCGGTCCCAGCGGCGCGGGGAAGAGCACGCTGGCGAGCCTCGTGCCGCGCTTCTACGACCCGGTGGCCGGGCGGGTGACGCTCGACGGCGTCGACCTTCGGATGCTCCCCCTAACGACGCTGCGCGCGCAGATCGGTCTGGTCTTCCAGGACACGTTCCTCTTCGCCGGCACGGTACGGGAGAACATCGCGTTCGGGTGCGATGCGGCCGACGACGCGGCGATCGTCGCGGCCGCGCGGGCGGCGAACGCCTGGGAGTTCATCGAGCAGCTCCCGAACGGTCTCGACACGCGGATCGGCGAGCGCGGCGCGCAGCTGTCCGAGGGCCAGAGGCAGCGTTTATCGATCGCGCGGGCGCTCGTGCGAGACCCGCGCATCCTTATCCTGGACGAGGTCACTTCCGCCCTCGACGCCGAATCGGAGCACCTGCTTCAGCTCGGGCTCGCCACTGCCTCCGTCGGGCGCACCACCCTGGTCATCGCGCATCGGCTCGCGACGATCCGTCGCGCCGACCGCATCCTCGTCCTGGACGCCGGCCGTGTCGTCGAGGAAGGGACCCACGAGGAGTTGCTGCTCCGCGGCGGTCTGTACCGCCGGCTCTTCGAGCGGCAGTTCGGCCCTGTCGGACCGGGCCCCGTCGATCTCGCCACGAGGGAGCCGGTTCCAGCTTCGCGGTTCTAGCCAACCGGTCGGAAGCCTGTCACTCCAGACGAACGTCGAAGGACGTGGCGTCCGGCTCGACGAACCGGAGCAGCCGCTCGCCTTCGTCGCCGAGCGCGCGCCGGGCCCAGGCCGGCAGCGGCGCGAACGGGCTCGCACGCAGCGTGGCGGTGCCCCGTTTGCGTTCGATCCTCCAGGTGCCGGCGGCGAAGCCGTCGACGAGGAACGTCGCGTTGATGCGCAGGTTCCTGGTCGCGACCTTGCCGCGGTGCTCGTCGGCGAGCACGCGGGTCCGGTCGGCGTGTGCCAGGACGAGCGAGTCGAAGTCGGGGAGGAAGCGCGCCGGCGCGTCCACCTCCTCGTCGGGACGCGGCGCGTCGGGTAGGTCGAACAGCTCGCGGCCGCGTTCGTCGCGGAAGGTGCGCAGCCTCGGCCGGAGCGCCTCGAAGGTCGGGCGCAGGCCCTGGAGGCCCGACCACTCCTGCGCGTCGCCGGGCGTTGCCGGGCCGAACGCGCCCAGGTACCGAAGCACCAGGTGCTCGCGGGGCGTGTCGGTGCGCGGCGTGGCGCCGAGCCATTCATCGGCGAGCGCGAACGCGGCGTTCGAGGGGAAGCCCCAGCGGTCGTCGGTCGGGACCATCACGAGCGGCAGGCACATCCGCGTGACGTAGCCGAGGGCGCGGTCGTCGACGGTCGGGAACTGCCCCACGAGCCGGTTCCTGACCTCGTCGAACGTGCGAGGCGCCTCGGCGAAAAGGCGCCTCGCGGCTGGCAGCACCTGGTCGATCTCGAGACCGGCCGCGCGGTCGCCAAGCGCGCGCAGCGCCTGCGTCAACACCGGCTGCAGCAGCCCGCGCAGCGCCAGGTAATCGGCCGCGCTCATGAGGTGGAGCGTGGCGCGGAAGCTCGTCGCGCGGACCAGCCGTCGCTCCCGCAGGGCCGCGGCGAGCTGCTCCCGATCGAAGTCTGCGATCCGCGTCCACAGCGCCACGAACGGCGGCCGCGGCTCCTGCGCTTGCAGGCCACCCAGGCGCTCGACCGCCCCGACGACCGGCACCGCTTCGCGCGCGAGGAGCATCTGGCGGGCGAGGGTGGCACGGTTGAGCCGCCGCGGCGACAGCCTGTCGGTCACGCGCGCGATCGTGCCCGGTCGAGGTGCGGCTCGGCAAGGGGGACCTCGTCGTCCCGCCGGCGCCCGGCGAGCCGCCCGGCGCGGACGACGTCGGCGAATCCGACCTGGCGTACGGGGTCGTTCACGCCTGGCTCACGCGTCCACCTGTACGTTTAACCCCATCCGGTGCAGAGTATGTATGGTCGGGTTCTTGCACATGGGCGGACGCGAGATCGAGCCAGGCAGGCGGAGGGCAGCCGTGGCGTACCCGCGGAAGGACCGGCGC
>DASRFH010000183.1:0-25942 GCA_035651675.1 Chloroflexota bacterium
GTCGAGGTGCTCGGCGGCGATGGCCCGCGCAAGGCTGCCACGGCCGACCGGCGACGCTGGGACGTAGACGGTCGCCGCCGCGCGCAGCACGCGCAGCCCCTTCAGTGTGATCAGCTCTGGGTCACCGGGCCCGACGCCGACCCCGTACAACGTGCCGAGCGTCGGCGACCGGACGTCGCGCGGGGCGTTCCCAGCCTCGCGTGGCGCGGCGCGCCCGTGCTCCCTTGCCGGAATCGACGTGTCCCGGCCGGCGCGACCGACCAGGCCCCGCGTCGTCACGCCCGTCCCGATGGCGTCGCCACCTCGCAGCGCCCTGCTCACGCCATCGCCCCCGATCGCCGCAGCGTCACGACGAACACCGGATTCAGCGCCGCCAGCCGCGTCAGGTCGGCCACCGGGACGCTCCGCGCCACCGCGACCTGTGTGACCTCGCACGGCCAGCCCTCCGTTCGAGCCAGGGCGCCGAGCTCGGCGAGGTGCTCCAGCGTCGCCAGGTTCGCGACCAGCCGTCCCCCTGGCCGCACCCGCGCCATCGCCGCGGCCGCGATCGCCGCCAGCGCTCCACCGCTGCCGCCGACGAACACGGCGTCCGGATCGGGCAGTCCGCCCAGCGCCTCGGGTGCGTTGCCCTCGACCACGGCGACGTTACCCGCCGCGTGCCGTCGCACGTTCTCACCCAGCAGATCGAGCTGCGCCGGGTCGCGCTCGATTGCGAACACCTTCCCAGCCCGCGCGAGCGCCGCCGCCTCGATCGCGACCGACCCACACCCGGCGCCGACGTCCCACACGACCGAACGCTCGTGCAGCCGGAGCTGGCTCAGGCTGATGACCCGCACCTCGGCCTTCGTGATCTGGCCGGCGCGGTGGGCGTAGGCGCCCTCGGGCAGGCCGAGCGCGAGCGGGGGCGGTGGACCATCGTGCCGCACGACGACGGTGTTCAGCGGAGCGAACGCCTGGCGGGCGATCTCGACCGGGCACCCGCCGACGTGCCGCTCGCGCGGGCCGCCGAGGTGCTCGAACACGTCGAGCCGCGCCTGGCCGTCGCCGGCCTCGAGCAACGCGCGCGCGAGCGCCGCCGGTGTATTGCGGTCGTCGGTCAGCACGACGGCGGTGCGCGCCCGGAGCACGGCCGGGAAAACGCCGTCGAGCGGTCGCCCGTGCGCGCTCAAGATCGCCGCGTCGTGCCAGGCGATCCCGAGCCGCGCGCAGGCGAGCTGGACCGCGCCGAGGTTCGGAAGAATGCGCACGCGGTCGGCGCCAAGCTGCTTCGCCAGGATCGGCCCGATCCCGTAGCAACCTGGATCACCCGAGGCGAGCACGACCGCACGGCGCCGTTCGCCGCGAAGCCGCTCGACGACCTCGCCGACGTTCGCCCTCAGCACCAGCCGCTCGGCCGGGTGGTCGGGAAAGAAGCCGAGGTGGCGCTCGCCGCCGCAGAGGAGCTCGGCCGCGTCGACCGCCGCGCGTGCCTCCGGGAACAGGCTCGCCGCGCCCGCGTCGCCGATGCCCACGACCGTCACCTCAGCCACCCCGCGCACCCCGCCCGAGCACGTTGCCCTCGAAGTCGAAGAGGATCGCCTCGACCGCCAGCCGCCCGTGCACGTACGCGTGACTGCGCTCGGCGACCCGATCGGCGAGCGCCTGGAAAAACCCCGTCAGGCCAGCTGCCAGCGCGAGCTCCTGGACGTGGCGCGCGGTGTTCGCCGCGCGGATCTCGGCCTGGAGCGCCTCCGGAGCCCCCGACGCTGCCGCGAGCTCCGCCAGGAAGCCGACGTCCACCTGGTTCCCGGCCACGTGCGTCTGAAAGTGCCCCTGCGCCAGCTTGGCGTATTTGCCGATCATCCCGGCCAGCGTCGCGCGCTCGATCCCGCGCGCGACGCAGCGCCGCAGCGCGTGGCCGGTGAAGATGCCCATTTCGACGAAGGCGATCTCGTCGACCTCGGGGAACAGCCGCATGGCGAACTTCTCGCTGCGACCGCCGGTCGAGAGGATGACGTGGCGCTGGCCGTTCGCGGCCGCGACGTCGATCGCCTGCTCCACGCTCGCTCGCCACGAGGCGGTCGACCACGGCTTGACGATCCCGGTCGTGCCGAGGATCGAGATGCCGCCGACGATCCCGAGACGGCCGTTCAGCGTCTTCTTGGCGATCTCGTCGCCCCCCGGCACGGCGATCTCGACCGCCAGCCCGCGCGCGGCGAGCCGGTCGCCGGCGGCCTCGCTCACCGCCTCGACGATCATCCGCCGCGGCACGGGGTTGATGGCCGGCCCGCCCACCTCGAGGCCGAGGCCCGGCCGCGTCACGACGCCCACGCCCGCCCCACCGCGGAGGTGCACGCCCGGCTCCGGCTCCCACCAGACGGTCGCCTGGATCTCGGCGCCGTGCGTCACGTCGGGGTCGTCGCCGGCGTCCTTGACGACGCCGCAGCGGCAGCGCTCGGCGTCGAGCTCGCAGCGCACGAGCTCGAACCTCGCGTCCCGGCCGATCGGAAGGTGGATCGTGACCTCGCGCACCGGCCGCTGCTCCACGAGCGCGATCGTCGCCCCCTTCGCCGCCGCGGTGGCGCAGGCGCCGGTCGTGAAGCCAGTGCGCAATCCACGTCGGTTGACGCGCCGGACGAGGCCTTCGTCGGCCGGGTCACTCAGCGTACGCCTCCGCGAGCCTCAGCAGCGCGTTCGTCGCCGCGGCGGCGACCGCCGACCCGCCGCGCGTCCCGACCACGGTCACGAACGGCACGTCGCGGGCAACCAGCTCCTCCTTCGCCTCGGCCGCCGCGACGAAGCCGACCGGGGTCCCAACGATCAGCGCCGGCCGGGCCTTGCCGCCGTCCACCAGGTCCAGCAGGCCGAGCAGGGCGGTCGGCGCGTTGCCGACCACCGCGACGCCGCCGTCGAGCTCGGCGGCGAGCGCCTCCATCGCCACCAGCGCGCGTGGCAGGCACCGTACCCGCGCGGCCGCGGCCACGGCCGGGTCGTCGATCGCGCAGCGCACCACGCAGCCGAGCCGCGCCGCCCGTGCACGGTCGAGCGCCACCTCGACCATTCGCACGTCGGCGACGATCGCGCAGCCGCGCCGCAGCGCGGCGACGCCGGCCGCCACCGCCCTGGCGTGCACGCGGATGGCGCCCGCCAGCGCCGGGTCGCCCGCCGCGTAGACCATCCGCTCGACCAGCGGCCGACCGGCGCCCGCCTCCGCGCCGTCCGGACCCAGCGCGGCACGGACCCGGCTCAGGCTAAGCGCCTCGATCTCGGCGGGGGGCAGCGCGTAACGATCGACGAGCCTGCCGCGCATCGTTATTCCGGGGGGTCCCTGTGGGCCGAGGCATCGCGGCCGCCGCGCCGACGTACGAGGCTCGTGCCCCCCGCCGTTGTCGCGACTTCGGGCTTCGCCCGGGCCCGGGGTCGGGCGGGATCGCCATGAACGTGCGGGTGAGCGTGCGAGTGGGGGTCCGCGTGGCTATGCGCGTGCGGGTGCGCGTAGCCATGCGGGTGCGGGTGGGCGTGGCCGCGGGGGTAGCGCCAGCCGCGGCCATCCAACAATGGATCGGGCGCAACGTTCTCGATCAAGCCGCGCGCCCGCGCGAACACGAGCTCGACCAGTTTCGGGTGCACGCCGATGTGCCCCGCGACGTCGATCTGGACGGCCGGATGCCTCATCCGCGACTCGGTCGCCTGGGCGCCGATCCGCTTCACCAACGAGCCAGTGTTGATGAAGTACGGCGCAAGCACGATGCGCCGCGCGCCGAGCCGGACGCAGCGGTCGATCCCGGTCGGGACGTCGGGCTGCGCCGTGCCCGAAAAGCAGCATTCGACCTGGGCGTAGCGGTTGCGCTCCCAGAGCAGCCGGCCCAGGCGGTACACGTCGGCGTTCGCCCCGCTCGAGCTGGTCCCGCGCCCGACGAGCAGGACCGTCGTGTCCTCGGGGTCCCCGCCCATCGCGGCGATCCGCTCCTCTACGATCTCGATCAGGCTGAGGTGCGGGCCGAGCACCGGGGCGAGCCGCAGGTCGAGCGCCGGGTAGCGCGCCCGCGCCGCGGCGACCAGCGCCGGCATGTCCTCGCGCCCGTGCACCGCCTCGGCGAGCAGCATCGGGACCGCCAGCACGCGCTCGCCGCCCCGCGCTGCGCACGCGTCTATCGCGTCGTCGATCGATGGGACTAGCGGTCCCGCGAATTCGAGGAAGCCCGCCTCGACGCGCAAGCGGGGCGCTGCGCCGCGGATGGCCTCGACGAGGAGGAGGAACTCCGCGACGCCGTCGGCGTCGCGGCTCCCGTGCCCCATGAGAAGGAGTGTGTCCTGCGCGCCCTTCATTCCGACGACCTGTGCAGGAAGGAGCCATGGCGTCCCCGACCGCCGCTCGGCCGCTCCCACGCTGGCACGCTAGAGACGCCCCGATGCGTCGGCGAGGGCGGGCGTCCGGTGATGCCTATAAGCAACGGGGTTCTCCTTTCGTCCCAGTCGCGATGGCTACAAGCAACGTGGTTCCTTTTTCGTCCAAGTGGGGATGGCCAAGCCCTCTCCGATTCAAAGCCGTTGGACCCCGATCCGCGTCCGAACCGCGCCGACCAGCGTCGCGGCGTCGAGGTCGTCGAGACGGAGGTACTCCGCGCCCATCGCCTCGGCGAGCCGGCGGTTCAGCCCAAGCCGCACCGGCCCCTCTTCGGTGTCGACGACGAGCGCCCGAGTGCCGCTCTGGCGCAGCCGAACCGCTACGCGGCGGGCGTCCTCGACCGGATCGGCGCCGAGGGCAACGTTCGGGCGGCCATCCGATACGAGCACGAGCCACGGCGTGCGCTCGGCGTCGCCGAGGCGGGCACGCGCCAGGACAGTTTCACACAGGGCTAGCGCGTGGGCGAGTGGCGTCCGGCCGCCAGTCGGCAGTGCCCGCAGCGCGCGGGCCGCGAGCTCGACGCTCGCGGTCGGCGGCAGGACGAGCCGCGCATCCCGCCCGCGGAACGCCACCAGGCCAACCTCGTCGCGCTTCTGGTAAGCGTCGAGCAGGAGCGCCATCACGGCGCCCTTGACCGCCACCATCCGGCGGCGCGCCGCCATCGAGCCGCTCGCGTCGAGCGCGAACAAGACGAGGACACCCTGCCGCGCCTCGCGCACGCTCTCGCGCAGATCCGGCGGCGTCACGATCAGCCGCAGCGGACTCGGCGCCGCCCGGTGCCGCGCCGCCTGGTACGGCGCCGCTGCCCGCAGCGTCGCGTCGAGCGCCAGATTGCCGTGCGTCAGCGCTTCGCCGCGCGGCACGCGGGCCCACACGCGGCGTCCGGTGCGCGCTGGCGCGGGTGGACGAGCAAGCGCGAGGGGTGGTGCGGCGCCCACTTCGAAGACGTGCTCCCTGCGCTCGTCGCCTCGCCCAGCCGGACCAGGATGGGGCGAGGCCGTTTCGTCGCCCTGTTCCCCCGCCTCGCCTCCGTTCGCCAGCTCGTCCAGCACCTGCTCCAGCCGCTCACGACCCTGCTCCGGCTCGTCGAACGGCTGCCGCCGCCGACGGTGCAGCAGCGCCAGCTCGGCCGCCACGCGGACGTCCTCGTCGGACACCTCCGCCCGCCCGTGGTACGCCGCGCGCGCGCGCGCCGTCTTGTAGGTCACGATGTCGCCGCGCAGCCCGTCCACGCCGAACGCTGCGCAGGTCCGCGTGACCAACTCGAGCATCGTCTCAGGCACCGCCACTCCCGGCAGCCGCGCTCGGGCCGTCGCGATCCGGGTGCGCTCACACTCCTCCTCGGCCCGCCAGCGGTCGAGGAAGCCAACCGGATCCGTTTCGAAGGCAACGCGCCTCCGGACGACCTCCGCGCGGTCGGCGGGGTCGGCTAGGCCGACGACGTCCACAGCCAGCGCGAACCTGTCGAGGAGCTGTGGGCGCAGCTCGCCCTCCTCCGGATTCATCGTCCCGACCAGGATGAACGAGGCCGGGTGCTGGACCGACACGCCCTCGCGCTCGACGTAGTTGCGGCCCATCGCCGCGGCGTCGAGCAGCACGTCCACCAGATGGTCGCCCAACAGGTTCACCTCGTCGACGTACAGCACGCCGCGGTTCGCCGCCGCGAGCAAGCCCGGCTCGAAGACGCGCTCGCCCTCGCGGATGGCGTGCTCGAGGTTGAGGGTGCCGACCAGGCGGTCCTCCGTCGCGCCAACTGGCAGCTCGACCAGCGGCACACGCCGCGTCTCGATACGCGGCGGGTCGTCGCGCGCCGCGCACTCGGCACAGGGATCGGCAGGATCGCAGCCGTACGGACAGCCGACGACCACTTCGACCTCCGGCAACAGCCGCGCGAACGCCCGCACCGCGGTGGACTTCGCGGTCCCCTTCTCTCCGCGGATCAGCACTCCGCCGATGCGCGGATCGACCGCGTTCAGCGCGAGCGCCTCCTTCAGCCGCGCCTGACCGACCAGCGCGGTGAACGGGAACACGGGACGCGCGCTCACGGCCGCGCTCCCGCGGGCGCCGCCTCAGCTCGCCCCTCCAGGTCGCCCTCCGCCTCCAGGTACGCCCGGCGCAAGGCGTCGGCGAGCGCGCCGGGCTCCGTCCACATACCGCGGTCGATCGCCTCGAGCAGCCGAGCGCTTATGTCGCGCAGAGCCCAGGGGTTGCTGCGTCGCATGAACGCGCGCACCGCCGGGTCGAGCGCGTACGCCTCGGCGACGCGCGCGTACATCCAGTCGTCGACGACGTTCGCGGTCGCGTCGTAGCCGAACAGGTAGTCCACCGTCGCGGCCATCTCCAGCGCGCCCTTGTAGCCGTGCCGCTGGATCGAGGCGAGCCACTTCGGGTTGACGACGCGCGTGCGGAAGACGCGCAACGCCTCCTCCTTTAGATCGCGGACCCGCGGCCGCTGGGGATCGGCCGAGTCCCCGAAGTAGCGGCGCGGGTTGCGGCCCGTGAGCGCGCGGATCGTGGCGATCATCCCGCCGTGGTACTGGAGGTAGTCATCCGAGTCGAAGATGTCGTGTTCCCGGTTGTCCTGGTTCTTCAGCGCCACCTGGACGCCTTCCAGCGCGCGGCGAAACGCTGGCCGCGCGTCCACGCCGTAGGCCGACGCCGTGTACGCGTAGCCGCCCCAGTTGACGTACGCCTCCGCGAAGTCGGCCGCGTCGCGCCAGTTGCGCTCGTCGATGAGCGGCAGGATCCCGGCGCCGTACGTGCCCGGCTTGCAGCCGAAGATCCGGTAGCCCGCGACCGCGGCGGCCTCCTCGGGCGGCAGGCCCCCGGCGGCGAGCCGCTCGCGTTCGGCCGCCTGGTGGGCCCGGACGAAGTTCCGCGCCGGCGGCTCGTCGAGTGCCGCGACCGTCCTGAACGCCTCGTCGAGCAGCGCGATCAAGTGCGGGAACGCGTCGCGGAAGAAGCCGCTGATGCGGCAGACGACGTCGATCCGGGGGCGCCCGAGCTCCTCCAACGGGATGACTTCGATCCCGACGACCCGACGGCTTTCGGCCTGCCAGCGCGGCCGCACGCCGAGCAGCGCGAACACCTCCGCCACGTCGTCGCCGTGCGTGCGCATCGCGCTCGTGCCCCAGATCGAGATGCCGACGCTCTCGGGGTAGCGCCCTTCATCCGCCAGGTGACGCCTCAGCAGCGCGTCGGCGAGCTCCTCCCCCACCCGCCAGGCTGCCAGGCTCGGCAGCGCGCGCGGATCGACCGAGTAGAAGTTGCGCCCGGTCGGCAGCACGTGCGCCATCCCACGCGTCGGCGCGCCGCTCGGCCCCGGTGGCACGTACCCACCGTCCAGCGCGTGCAGGACGTTGTCGACCTCGGCCGTGCAGCGCCGGAGGTTGGGGACGAGCTCCTCGCAAACGAACCGCAGCGTTCGCGCCACGTCGGACGGGAAGCCGGCGGCGACGTTCGGAACGGCGCCCGGTTCGAAGTCTCTCTCGGCCAGCTGCTCGACGAGACGGCGCGCGAGCCGATCGATCGCCCCAAGCGCGTCGGCGTTCGTCCGAAACGCTTCCTCTCCCCCTGGGAGAGGATGGCCGAACACGAGTCGGGGGCGCCCCGCCAGGTCGCCCAACACGGCGTCCAGATCGAAGCCCAGCGCTTCGGCCACCCCAGCCCGGAGGCTCGGCACGTCGAGGTTCGGAACTCGGACGAGCGCGAGGACCGTGTCCACCAGCTGCGCCCCGGTCGGCGGCTGGCCGAGCACGTGCAGCCCATCGCGGATCTGCGCGCTGGTCAGCTCGCACAGGTAGCCGTTCATGTTCTCGACGAGGTGCGCGAAGTCCTTCCCGCTCATGTCGGAGATCGTGTACGGGACGCCATCCGCGTGGAACGTCGGGTCCCACGGGTGCACGTCGCCGCTGTTGTCGCGGTTCATGAGTTGGGCCAGGTCGACGTCGAGCCGCGCGCGCTGGATCAGCTCCCAGATCTGCTGCTGGAGCAGCGGCAGCTTCGAGGGGTCGAGCTGCTCGAGCTGGAAGTACTCGTCGACCAGCCGCTGCAGCTCTTCGATCTCGCCGTAGCCCTCGGCGGTCGTCATCGGCGGCGTCAGGTGGTCGACGATCACGGCGTGCGTGCGCCGCTTGGCCTGTGCGCCCTCGCCCGGGTTGTTGACGATGAACGGGTACACGAGCGGCAAGTCGCCGAGGAAGAGATCCGGGTAGCACTCGGCCGACACGCCGACCGCCTTGCCCGGCAGCCACTCGAGCGTGCCGTGCTTGCCGAGGTGGACGATCGCGTCGGCGCCCCAGCCGCCGTCCTCGACGGGCGTCCCGAGCCAGCGGTAGAGCGCGTGGTAGGGGTGCGGCGGCGGCAGGTCGGGTGTGTGGTAGATCGCGCTCGGGTCCATCCCGTAGCCGCGCGGCGGCTGGATGGCGACGAACGCGCTGCCGAGCTCGATCCCGGCGAGCGCAAGGTCGCCGCGCTCGTCCACGTAGTGCCGGCCCGGCGGCGCACCCCACCGCTCGACGACCTCGTGCCGCCGCGCGTCCGGCAGGCCCGCGACCCAGCTTTTCATCCGCTCCGGCGCGATCCGCGCGACGGCGGTCGCGAGCTGCTCGTCTGTCACGACCTCCTCGTCGTACGACCCGCGCGCGATCAGCGCCTGGAGCAGCGCGTCGCCATCCGGCGGCAGGTCGCGCACGTCGTAGCCGGCCTCGCGCATCGCCTCGAGCAACCGCACCAGCGACGCCGGTGTGTCGAGCCCCACCGCGTTGGCGACGCGCGAGGCCCTGGCCGTGTAGTTCGTTAGGACGAACGCGATCCGCTTCTCGCGGTTCGGCGTACGCCGCAGCGCCGCGAGTCGAAGCGCCTGGCCGATCACCCGCTCGACGCGATCGTCCACGGGCGCGTAGCGGACGGCCGGCGAGCCCAGCAGCCCACCGCCCTGCGCCTCTTTGAACGAGATCGCCGGGCCGACGATCCGCCCGTCGAACTCGGGGATCGCGACGTTCATCGCCGTGTCGAGCGGCCCGAGCCCGCGCTGCGATCGCTCCCACGCCGCGCGGTCGGCCGACGCGGTGATCGCCTGGACGATCGGCACGTCGAGCCGGCGCAGCACCTCGGCCGCCGCCGGGTCCTCGCCCCCGGCGAGCGCGAAGCTGGTCGTCGCGACCAGCACGTCGACCGCGGCGCGCTCGCCGTCGACGAAATAGGTGAGCGCCGCCGGCAGCCGCGCCCCGCTGGTCGGATCAGGTTCCTTCAGCGAATAGGCGTAGACCGGCAGCACGTTGGCGCCCCGCGCCTCGCCGGCGCGCACCAGCGCATCCACGAAGTCGGTGTTGCCCGAGAGCAGGTGCGACCGGTAGAAGAGCACGCCGATCGTCGGGCGCGCCGGGTCGGCGCGACGGCGCCACGCGTCGAGTGTGCCCTCCGGCACGTCGGGGTGGTAGACGCCGTGGCGCGGCTGGGGCTCCGGCGTGTCGTAGCCGACGCCGGTCATGAGGAGGTGGTCGCTCAAGAAGCGCAGCAAGTGTTCCAGGTTCTTGAGCCCCCCGAGCTGCAGGTAGGCGAGCGCCTCGTGCACGACCGGCACGCCGACGTTCGAGGCGGCCGTGAGCTCGGGGTCGAGCGCGTCGGTGCCCGGCAGGCAGATGAGCCACTGGTCGTGCTCGCGCGCGTGCGCCGCGATCCGGTCGAGTCCGCGCGCGAAGCTGGCACGGCCGCCGAGCAGCCGCACGATCACCACCTCCGCGCCGGGCAGCACGGTGTTCAGGAACGCGTCCACGTCGTCGTCGCTCGCCAGGTGCGAGACGTTGTGCGCCCGCACCGGAGGTACCTGCGGGTCGAGTCTTGGCACGACCTTCGAGAGCGCCAGCAGGTCGGTATCGGCCTGCGTGAGGAACAGGAACCCGGACCGCGCGACCGGCAGCGGCGTCGGCCCGCGGACGAGCGTCTCGCGGGTCTCGCCGGGCCGCGGCTCCCAGTCGAACGCGCTGAAGTGGTACGGCGCGAGCGCGGGTGGTGGCGGCAGGTACGATTGCGCCGCGACCATCTGCTCGACGTAGTCGTACAGCGCGAGCACCTGCTCCTCGGTGTTGAACGAGTGGAACCAGATCGCCCGCCCGTCGAACAGCACCAGGACGACGTTCGAGAGCGGGCACGGCCCCAGGCATCCACCAAGCGTCAGATGGACGGTGTTGCGCAGCTTCCGCCGCTCCCATTCGTTGTGGTACAGCTCGCCCGGCACGCGGGCGTGGCCACGTTCGACGTGGCCGCAGCAGCACCCATTCGCGCACACGAGGATCTGCCCGATCCTCCGCGCGACGTTGACCAGCTTGCCGTCCACGCGCGTGACGAGGTTGCGCGCCCGGCCGCGACGCCCATCGCCGGTTGGGCCGACGCCGGTCAAAATTCCACGCCTTTCTGCGCCTTGACGCCCGCCTGATACGGGTGCTTGACGACGTTCATCTCGGTCACGAGGTCGGCGAACTCCACCAGCTCCGGTGGGGCATCGCGCCCGGTGATCACGACGTGCTGGAAGCCGGGCCGGTTCCGCAGCACGTCTAGCACCTCGTCCAGCGGGATCCACCCGAACTTGAAGCAGTACGTCAGCTCGTCGAGCACGACGACGTCGTAGCATCCGCTCTCGATCGCCGCCCGGCAGCGGGTCCAACCTTCCCGCGCCAGCGCCTGGTCATGGGCGATGTCCTTCGAGTTCCAGGTGAAGCCATCGCCGAGCGGCAGGACCTCGATGCCCATCTTCCTGGCGGCCTTGACCTCGCCCCAGTTGCCGGTGCGCGCCTTGACGAACTGGAACACGACGACGCGCAGCCCCTGTCCCCACGCGCGCATGACGAGCCCGAGCGCGGCCGTCGTCTTGCCCTTGCCCTTGCCGGTGTTGACGATGACGAGCGGTTGGGCGCGGCGGTCCTCGCGTCGGCGGGCCGCGGCCTGCTCCTCGCGCTTGCGCGCACGGCCGGCCTCGCTCAGGTCCTCGAGCGGTGCCTCGAGGACGACGGAGTCAAGCTCGGGCAAGCGCAAGCGTCCCCCGCGCCGCCGGGCGTACGAGCCAGGCAAACGTCCCGCCGAGAACCACCCAGAACAGCGTCAGCCCGCCGAGGGACAGCGCCCGGAACGTGAACAGCAAATCCGACGGCACGTCCACCGCGTCTGGGTTGGCCGGTGCGAGCCCGAGGACGACCACACTGAACGCGCCAAGGAACGCGAGCCCCCACCAGCCGCGACGCCGGACGAGCGCGACCGCGACCGCCGTGCCGGCGACCGACAAAAGCAGAACGCCGAAATACAACCCCTGGCGGTAGGAGATCGTTTCGGGGTCGCCAACGCCGGGAGGGTTCGCCGGGTATCTGGCGAACGGCACCGCCGCGACCGCCCACCAGCTCGCCAGGGCGAGCAGCCCTCCCTTCGCCGACAGCGTCTCCCCAGGCAGCCACCGCTGGGCCGCGTGGTAGACCACGGCGAAAAGCATCCCCAGGCTCAGGCCGTAGCCCAGGAAGCCGACGAACAGCCCGATCTTCTGCGCGCCGCGTGTAACGAGCGGTTCCTCGTGCACACCGGCCAGCGCCCGCGCCTGCTCCTCCAGCGCGATCGCTTGGTCGAGAACGGGCTCGGTCGCCAGGAAGTGGAACAGCGCGGCGACGAGTCCGGCCGCGACGCCGGCGAGCAGCGCCGCGCGCAGGACCGCGCCGAGCGGTGCGCGGCTCAATGGCACGGCAGGGCGGCGAGGTGGCGCGCGTCGTGGACGACCTCGTGGATCATCATCGGATCGACGGCGACGACCGACTGAACGATCCGCAGCAGTGCACCCTGGTCGATCGCGACCAGGTAGAGCAGCGCGAGCCCCGCGGCCAGGACGAGGCCGCGTGCACCCGGCCGCTCGAGCGCGGGGGACAGAACCTGTGCCGACATGCTCTCACCTCCAACGATCGCGCTCGTAACCGCGAAGGGGGAGGCGCATGACGGCTCGGGCCACCATCGTGGCCCGGGGCCGGCCGGTCTCCCTTCTCGCGAGGGTCTTCGGCCCGGACGACGGTGGGTATCCTGGCTCCCGGGGCGATGCCCGGTCACAGTTGCGGGACAGCGCCGGCTTCTCACCGGACTTCCCCCGACCGCCGCCGCTATTCGGTTGTCGCTGATCGTACCACAGGCATGCCGCCCGCGAGCGGCTCGACGTAGCGGCGAATCGCCAACGCCGCGGCCGCGCCTTCGCCGGCGGCCGAAGCCGCTTGTTTGGTGCTGCCGCCCCGCGCGTCGCCGGCGGCGAACACGCCAGGCACACTCGTCTGCAGCACCCCGTCGGTGACGATGAAGCCACGCTCGTCCAGCTCTACGAAGCCCTCGACGACCTCCGTGTTCGGCGAGAGGCCGATGAACGCGAACACGCCGGCCGGCCGCAGTTCGATCGGCTCGCCGCCGCCGGCGGGCATCAGGACGACCGCCTCGAGGCGGCCGCTACCCTTGAACGCCGCCGGAACGACCCCCGTCAGCACCTCGATCCGCGGGTTGCTCCGCACCTTCTCGACGACGACGCGGCTCGCGCTTAGGTCCGGTCCACGGGTCGCGATGGTGACCTTCGGGCAGAACTTGGTCAGGAAGATCCCCTCCTCGCCGGCCGAGTTGCCGCCGCCGATGACGAGCACCTCCTTGCCCCGGTAAAACGGTCCGTCGCAGGTCGCGCAGAAGTGCACGCCGGCGCCGATGAAGTCCTCCTCGCCGGGGATGCCGAGCCGCCGGTAGGTCGAGCCCAGCGCCAGCAGCACCGCCCAGGCGCGGTATTGCTCGCCGTCGGCCGTGCGGACGCTTCGGTAGCTCCCCTCGACGCCGACGCCGACAGCCTCCTTTGCGCTGAGGATCTCGACGCCGAACCGCTCGGCCTGCTGGCGAAGCCGCTCGGCGAACTCCGAGCCGGCGATGCCCTCCGGGAAGCCCGGGAAATTGTCGAGCCGTTCGGTGATTCCGGCCTGGCCGCCGACCCCGGCCCGCTCGATCACGAGCGTCTCGATGCCTTCGCGCGCCGCGTAGAGCGCGGCCGTCAGGCCGGCTGGCCCGCTGCCGACGACGATGAGGTCGTAGAAGCGCCGCGTGCCGGTGGTCTGGAGGCCGAGCTTGGCGGCGAGCTCGGCATTCGACGGCTCGACGAGCGTCGAGCCATCGCCGAAGACGATCGTCGGGATGATGTGCTTGCCGCCGTTGACCTGCTCGACGAACCGCAACCCCTCTGCGTCCCGCTCGACGTCGACGAACGTGTACGGCACCCGCTGCTCGGCGAAGAACTTCTTCGCTCGCTTGCAGTCTGAGCACCAGAGCGTGCCGTAGAGGGTGATGTCCTCAGCCATCGCGCGGCTCCTGTGTCGGCCCGGTCAGAGCGACGACCACCTCGTCCACGATCGCGTCGGCCTTCCGCCGCATCTCGTCGTCGGTCGCGTCCTGGATCGGGTGCGGGACGAAGACGCGGCGCACCGACGGCAGGCCGAGCGCGCGCGCCTGCGCGTCGGCGGCGTGCTCGAAGACGCTCGACGCGACGAAGACAGCCGGCATGCCCTGGGACTCGAACCAGACCGTGTCGTGCACACTGCACGTCGTGCACGACCCTCAGTCGGCGAGCGCCTCGATCACGAACCCGCAATCGCGCAGGACCTCACGCCGCAGGTCCTCGGGCGCTGGACGGCTGAACGCCGGCTTGCGGTAGCGCCGCAGCTCGACGTCGGGCAGCCGCTCGCGGAGCCGCTCGGCCAGACGATCGATCAGCACGTCCCCGCGCGGCTTCGAGATGTCGAGCAGCGCGACAGTGCCGCTCAGCCTCGCCGGGCGCGCCGCCAGCCGCCGCTCGATCGGTCGCCGCTCGTCGGTCGGGTCGAGGATCTGCATCGTGCCCTACTCCTGAGGTTATCGTTCCGAGGAGCGTAGACAAGGAACGACAGCGCAGCTCTACTCCTCGATCTTGACCGTCGTCATCGCCGAGCCTGCACCGCCCGCCCAGTTGTCGATCCAGGCAGCGAACTTGCCGGCCTCGCCGCCGGCCACCACGAGATGGATCGCCTCCGCCGCGCGGAACTTCGGCACGGGCGTCCCCGGGCCGAGCCGCTCGACCTCGGCCGGGGTCAGCCCGACTGCGCAGTGCTCGTCGCGCGCCAGCTCGCGCGCCGGCCGCGCCGTCGCCGCCTGGATCGCCTCCCGGAGCTGTTGCTTCGTCCAGCCATCGCGGGCGATCGTGTCGACGTGCTCCGGCGGCACCACCACCACCACCTCGCCGTAGCCAACCTGCCTCGGGTGACCGGCCGCCATCAACGACAGGCCGTAGCTGGTCGCGAGCGAGGCGGCGCTGCGCGAGAACTGGTCGACGATCGGCGTTGGCGCGCAGCCGGCGAAGGCCGTCACGGTCGAATCCTCGGGCCGGAAGCCGCGCTCGACGTGCAGCGGCTCCCAGCGGCTTCGCGCCTCGTGCTCGGCGAAGCAGAAGCCGAGCTTGCCCGGCGTGCCGAGCACCGCGCGGTCGATCTCGCCCGGCCGGCCGCCGCCGACGTTCCGCACCACCAGCTGTAGCGCCCGGCCGATCGTCGCGTTGGCGCGGTTGCCCTGGCCGAGGGCGTTCTCGCGGTAGTTCATTCCGATCCGGTCGCGGATCGGCCCGTTGACGATCAACACCGGCCCGACGAAGTGGGTCGTCGCGAGGACGCCGTGTACGTTGAAGCGTTCGGTGCAGACCGCCTCGAGCGCCGCGATGACGACCGGCAGGTACTCGGGCCTGCAACCGGCCATTACCGCGTTGATCGCGACCTTCTCGACCGTCGCAACGCCCATGCTCGGCGGCACGACCGCGACGACCGACTGCGGGTCCCGCCGCGTACCGGCCAGCATCCGCAGCACCCGCTCCGGCGTGGGCGGCACGACCGGCAGGCCATCGGTCACGCTCTGGTCGAACAGGAACTCGAACGGGTCGTCCCGCGCGCCGACCTCGATCCGCCGCGCCCGCAGCGGGCTGCCCTCCGCCTCGGCGGCGAGCCGCTCGGCGATTCCTGGCTCGACCGACCGGGAGCCGCAGCCTGGCCGCGCCGCCGGGTACGCGTCCCAGTCGAACGACGGCTCGGGCGCACCCGCTAGCCGCGCGAGCTCGCCGAACAGCTCCCGCCAGGCGGCGCGGTCGAACCCGCCGACGCGCCGCAGCTCTTCACCTGTGCCATCGGCCAGGATCACGGTCGGCACGGTCTCGAGCCCGTAACGGTACGAGACGCGCAGCGCCGAGTCGGCGAGCAAGGGACCGGCGAGCCCGAAGCTCCGCGCCAGCTGCGCGCCGTCCTCGTCCTGGCTGATCGCCCAGACATCGACCGCGCCGCCGAACGCCTCGGTCGCGGCCCGCACCAGCGGCGCGGAGAGAACGCAGGTCGGGCATTCCTCCTTGAGGAAGCAGAGCAGCGCCGGCCGGCCTGTCGGGAAGGCGCGCTGCTGCCCGCTCTGGTCGGCAAGCTCGAACGGGGGCAGCCGCGCCACGTCGGCGACAGTCTACCTGACGCTTGGGGGTAGCATAGGACCACCACGAAGCAGGAACGGACCGCATGACGCAGTTCAACGGCCTCGGGATGGGGCTCGGCATCCTACCCCAGCTCTCGCACGCGCAGACGCAGTCGATCAGCGCCGAGAACCCGACCGGCGAGAAGGGTCGGGGCGGCATGGCAACCGAGGGGACCGGCGCCGAGGCGGCGCGCGACCTCGGCCAGGGGTGGAAGGTCTCACCCAGTCGCGCGATCATGCCCGGCGAAACGCTGACCCTCGCCGAGATCGCGGGCTCGGGCGCGATCCAGCAGATCTGGATCACGGTCAACCCGGCGTTCTGGCGTCGACTCGTGCTGCGCTTCTTCTGGGACGGCGATCCGAACCCGGCGATCGAAGCGCCGATCGGCGACCTGTTCTGCAACGGCTGGTGCCAGTTCAGCCAGGTCAGCTCACTGCCGGTCGCCGTCAACCCCCATGGCGGGCTGAACTGGTTCTGGGAGATGCCCTTCCGGACGTCGGCGCGGATCACACTGGAGTACGTCGCGGCGGCCGGCAACTTCCCGATCGGCGACCTGCCGCGGCCCGCGCTCCCTTCCGAGGAGGCGCGCGTCTATTACCAGATCAACTACACGCTGACCGACGTGCCCGAGGGCGCCGCGTACCTCCACGCGCAGTGGCGGCGCTCGAACCCGCTGCCGTACAGGCAGGTCCACACGCTGCTCGACGGCGTGCGGGGCCAGGGACACTACGTCGGCACCTACCTGGCCTGGGGCGTCAACAACAACGGCTGGTGGGGCGAAGGCGAGATCAAGTTCTACCTCGACGGCGACGCCGATTTCCCGACCATCTGCGGCACCGGCACCGAGGACTACTTCGGCGGAGCCTGGAACTTCGACGTCCCCGGCCAGGGTTACACGGTCTTCTCGACGCCGTTCCTCGGCTTGAGCCAGGTCATCAGGCCGGACGGCCTCTACAAGAGCCAGCAGCGGTTCGGCATGTACCGCTGGCACGTCATGGACCCGATCCGCTTCGAACGGGACCTACGCGTCACGATCCAGGCGCTCGGCTGGCGATCCGGCCGCCGCTACCTGCCGCTCCAGGACGACATCGCCTCGACGGCCTTCTACTACCTGGACGCGACGTCGTCGCCCCGCCCACCACTGCCCGACGCCGACGGGCTGGAGGTCATCTGACCCGGCCGGTGAATACGGCGCCCAGGACGCCCGGCGCACCGGCCGCCGAGCTCCCGCGTCGTCCTCGGCAGTGGAGCTTCGCTTAGCCGGCGCGCGCCTCCTCGACCGCGTGACGCACGAGCGCCGCGTAGCGGAAGACGACGTGCGCGAACTTGCCGTACGGCAGCGTCAAGAACAGTCCGGCGACGAGGCCGAGGTGGATGGTCAGGAGCGTACCCATCGCCGACGTGTCACGGAACGCGAGCAGCAACAGGCCTGTCATGCTGGTCGCGAGCAGCAGCACCAGGAAGGCCGAGTCCATCAGCACCATCGCGCGGTCGGCCGGAGCGCGGTCGCTGCGTGCCTTCAGAACCAGCAGCCCCGCGCAGCCGACCACCAGCATCACCCCGCCGACGGTTCCGAGCACGACTGGAACGCTGAGCAGCGGGTACGGCGCGACCCAGCCGAGGACGTCGTTGTAGATGGCGGCCACGGTCGTCGAGGCAAGGTCGAACAGGAAGCCCCAGAAGACGAGGTGGTGAAGCCACCGCCGCGCGTGACCGTACGCCTCCCCGGGGTAGGCGCATCCGGCGCCGCCGCCTCTGAGGTAGGCGAGGCCCAGCGCGTCCTTCGTCGCCTTGACGAACGCCCGGCGATCCGCCGACACCCCCGTCTCGCGCCAGAACCGCACGCCGCCGGCCGTGAGGACGGCGGCGCTATAGGCGAGAAGCGCGCCGGCCGGCACGACCATCGCCAGAAACGGCACGACGGCGTAAAAGGACCGGCTGGGCCCAAAGAGCACGCCCGCGCCCTGGAGGGCGAGCACGAGAGCGAACGCGAGCACGGCGAGACCCAGCGGCACCACCCAGCTCGATCGCAGCAGCCGCGAGACCACGGCCGGCCCGGTGTATTCCCGGTAGGTCGCTGAACGCAGCTCGGCGAACACCTTCGGCACGTCGATCGCGAACTGGTGTGGCGGGGCGAACGGGCAGGCGTAGTAGCAGTCACGGCAGTCGAAACAGAGGTTGGCCAGGTAGAGCAGGTCGTCCTTCCCGAACGTCGTGCGCAGCTCCATCGCCGGGAAGACGGCGCAGTAGCCCTCGCAATAGCGGCAGGCGTTGCACACGACCATCTGCCGCTCGGCCTCGCGCAGGAGGTCATCGGAGGGCACGGCGCGCCGCCTCCCGCCCGGCGATCCGTCCGAACACGGTGCCGATCGTCATGCCGAACCCGGCCAGGTAGCCGCGGCCGAGGATGTTGCCAGCCATCACTTCGCCGGCCGCGAACACGTTGTCGGCCGGGCTGCCGTCCTGCATGAGCACGCGGGCTTGCTCGTCCACCCCCACGCCCAGGTAGGTGAACGTGATGCCGGGGCAGAGCGGGTACGCGTAGAACGGGGGGCGGTCGATCGTTAGCGCCCAGTGACTCTTCGGCGGGTCGAGCCCCTCGGTGCGGCAGTCGTCGAGCCGCGATTGGTCGTACGTCCCGGGCCGCACCGCCGCGTTGTATTGGTCGACCGTGGCGCTCAGCGCGTCGGCGTCCAGACCGAGCGCGGCGGCGAGCGCCCGCACCGAGCCCGCCTCGATCGCCGGGTAGACCGACGGCATGAAGCTGCCCCTCACCTTGTGGTCGAACAGCACGTACGCCTTCTGGTCCGGCTGCCGGGCCACGAGCCCGCCCCAGCTCGCGTAGCGCTTCGGCCACAGGTCCTGCCCCTCGTCGGCGAAGCGGCGGGCGTGCTTGTCGACGACGATCCCGAACGGGATGCAGTCGAGCCGCGTCACGATGCCGCCGTCGAACCTCGGCCCGCGCGCGTCGCAGGCGACCGCGTGCCATTCGCGTGGGTTCCCAACCGCCATCGCGCCGGCGTCGAGCAGCACGCGCAGCATCCGCCCCTGGTTGTACGGCGTGCCGCGCACCATGAAATTCGCAGCCGCGTCGCCCCAGTACTCGCGGTGCCAGTCGACGTTCGCCTCGAACCCGCCGGCCGCGACGACGATCGTCCTGGCCGCGATCTCCTCGCCGCGCTTGGTGACGGCCGCGAGGAAGCGCCCGCCGCTCATCACGAGGTCGACCACCTCGCTGTCGTAGGCGACCTCGACGCCCAGACGAGCGGCCGTCTGGTAGTACGTGTTCACGAGCGCGGTACCGCCGCCGAGGAAGAAGGCGTTGGTGCGCGACAGGTGGAGCGTGCCGCGCAGCGGCCTCTGCCAGCGGATGCCGTGCGCCGACATCCAGCGGCCGATCGTCCTGGACTCACGGATGCAGAAGCGCGCCAGGCGCTCGTCCGTTTCGCCACCGGTCACGCGCAGCAGGTCGGACCAGAACTCGTCCTCGAGGTAGGGACCGGTCAGCCCGTCGACCGGGCACTCGTGCACGTAGCGGACGTTGCGTGTGTGGCGGCTGTTGCCGCCCCGGGCGTGCCGCGGGGCGACCTCGACCACCATCACCCGCCGCGCGCCCTCGTCCTTCGCCGCCATCGCCGCGCACAGCGCGGCGTTGCCGCCGCCGACGACCAACACGTCGAGATCCAAGGCCAGCCCATTCTACGGCCCTCGGTTCGAACGCGATCCTGACGACAGTCTGGCGCCCTTCCGACGCGTTTCTTACGGACGTGGTCCATCCTCTTTACAGGACCCACACCGCGAGAGGAGGCAGCAACCATGAACGCAACCACCGCGACCTGCCCCATCTGCGGGGCGCCCCTGAAGTGGGGCGGCCAGATCACCATGCCCGAGGAAGACCCCCACGCCGGCCAGCCTGCCCTCTTCTTCTCCTGGCTCTGCGGGCACAACGCGGTCCTCCCCCTCGACGACGACGGCCTCCGGCGCCTCGAGGCGATCAAGAACGGCCACCCTGCCCGCGAGTGCGGCGCTGGCGACCACGATCAGCCGTACAGATATCTGGAGCCGAGCGCCGACCGCACCATCCCGTTCAGCCAGCACGAGTACGCGCGGCTGCTGCTCCTGCGCGGGCGGGCCCAGGATGGGGCGTTCGCCGACGACGGCTGCCCGGCGCTGCTCCCCTCGGCGGCCTGACGGCGCGCTTCCTCCGAACGGCTATGATCGCCGCATCGGGGGATCGATGGCGAAGGGCGACGTCCGCATCACCGCGATCGACGCGCAGCAGCCGAAAGCGCCCGAGGGCACGACCCTCGTCCGCGTGCAGACCGACGCCGGCATCGCCGGCTACGGGCCTTGCGGCCGCACGAGCGGCCCGGCCGCGCGGGCGGCGATCGAGCTGCTGCACGGCCCGCGTCTACCGCACCTCGGGCTGATCGGCAAGGATCCCCTCGCGATCGGGGTCCACCACCACAACATGTTCTACGCGTACCGCCAGCGCGCCCGGTACATGCAAGTGCTGAGCGCCATCGACATCGCGCTCTGGGACCTGGCGGGCAAGCTGCTCGGCCAGCCGGTCCACCGATTGCTCGGCGGGCCATTCCGCGACGAGCTGCCGCTCTACTCGCACTGCGGCGGCGGCGACTACTTCGACAAGGCGGCGTGGCGCGACCGCGCCCAGGAACTGACGAGCAGCCCGCTCGGTTTCCGTGCATTCAAGGTGGACGTCCACCACGCGCTCGGGATCCCCATGCAGCAGTACACGCCGAGCATCGGACCGCGCGAAGAACGCAAGGTCCGCCGGGCCTACGAGCTCGCGCGCGAGGCGTTCGGCGACGACGTCGACATCATCGTCCACTGCCACGCCGAGCTCGACGTCCCGAGCGCCATCCGGGTCGCTCGGGCCGTCGAGGGGATCAACCCCCTCTTCTACGAGGACCCGCTCGACCCGACCTACTCCGAGGCGTGGCTTGCGCTCCGCCGCAGCACGCGGCTGCCGATCATGACCGGCGAGAACATCGCGCTCGCCGAGGGCGCGATGCCGTTCCTCGAGAACCAGGCTGTCGACGTGCTGCAGCCCGACCTGATGAACGCCGGCGGCATCACCGGCACGAAGCTCATCGCCGACGTCGCCGGCCGCTACCGCATCCCGGTCTGCCTTCACAACGTGAGCGGCTACGCGCTCAACCTCGCCTCGCAGCAGTTCTCGGCCGCCGTATTCAACTGCCCGATGATGGAGTGCCGCCGCGACGCGGCCGTCGCTCCCGAGGCAGCCGCCAACGTGCCGGTGATCGAGAACGGTCGGATGAAGGTCCACAGCGCACCCGGGCTGGGGATCGAGCTGAACTTCGACTACCTCAACGCCAACCGCGCCGAGGGCGAGCCGGAGTGGCACTGACGCACGCAGGCAGACGAGCCGCCTGGCGCTTACCGTCTCGGCTCGTCGTCTCGCGGTTCAGTGCTATGATGGCAAGCGTTGGATAAGTCCGTACAATCAGGTAGACAGGCACCCACACCTAAGGGAGAAACAGCGCCCATGCCCGCCAGCTAGACAGCAGCCACCAGGACGAGGAGGTCCAGCTTGGCCGAAACGGTCAGCGCCCTCGGCGTGCGCCGGCGCGCGTCGCGGTCATCCCCGCTCCGGCTCGACCGCCAGAGCGTGCTGGGGCCCGTGCTGGTCGCGCCCGCGATCCTGTTCATCGCCGTCCTGGTCGGCTACCCGTTCGTGTTGGCGATCTACCTGAGCGTGAGCGACGCCGACGTCGCGACGAGTGGCCTCGGCCGCTTCGTCGGGCTGCAGAACTTCGTCGCGCTCTTCGAGGCCGACGTCTTCTGGACCGCGCTCCGCAACACGCTGTTGTTCACCGCGGTGTCCTGGCTGTTCAAGGGGCTGCTCGGGACGATCCTCGCGTTCCTGCTGAACGAGAACCTGCGCTTCACCCGGGTCTTCCGCTTCGTGATCCTGTTGCCATGGACGATCCCGATCGCCCTCAGCTCGATCACCTGGAAGTGGATGTTCGACACCCAGTACTCGATCGTCAACTGGATCGGTCGCGCGCTCGGCCTGATCCACGAGAACCCGAACTGGCTTGGGGAGCCCACCCTGGCGATGATCTCCATCATCGCCGTGAACGTGTGGCGGGGGTTCCCGTTCTCGGCGGTGATCCTGCTGGCCGGGATGACCTCGATCCCGCAGGAGATCCTCGACGCCGCCCACGTGGACGGCGCGGGGCCCGTCACGCGCTTCCGCAAGGTGGTCGTGCCCATGATCGCGCCGATCCTCTTCGTCGGGACGCTGTACGACCTCGTGTTCAGCCTGACGGACATGACGGTCGTCTACCTGCTCACACTCGGCGGGCCGGCGAACACGACGCACGTGCTCGCCTCGTTCGCGTACCTGGTCGGCATCCAGTCGGGCGCGCTCGGCCGCGGCGCCGCCACCGCGCTGCTGCTGCTGCCGATACTCGCGGTCGTCGTCTTCGTCACGCTGCGCACGCTGCGCCGGAGGGACATCTAACCATGGCAGCGGCCGCGGCCTACGCCGCCGAGCGCCGCCAGTCGCGCCGCGCGCTGCGGAAGAAGCTGCTGGTCTACGCGGGCCTCTGCGTCTACGCGGTCGTCGCCGGATTACCCGTCTACTGGATGTTCATCACCGCCTTCAAGCCGAACCCCGACCTCTACAACCTGAAGGCGTTCCCTCTCTTCTTCAACGAGCACGGCGTCACGCTCGAGCACGTGGCGCTGCTCTTCAACAAGACGGGCTTCACCACCTGGGCCGGCAACACGTTGATCGTGGCGGTCGCGGTCGTCCTCATTACGCTGCTCTTCGCGGTCCCTGCCGGCTACGCGCTGGCGCGTCTGCGCTTCCGCGGCGCCGAGTCGCTGACGATCGGGATCTTCATGACCTACCTGGTGCCGACGACGCTGCTGTTTTTGCCGCTCGTCAAGATCATCTCGACGATCGGGCTCTTCGACAAGCTCGGCTCGCTGATCGTCGCGTACCCCACCTTCACGATCCCCTTCTGTACGTGGCTAATGGCCGGCTTCTTCAAGACGGTCCCGTTCGAGATCGAAGAGGCGGCGATGGTGGACGGCTGCTCGCGCCTCGGCGCGATCGCCCGTGTGGTGCTGCCGCTCAGCCTGACCGGCATGTTCACAGTGGCGATCTTCGCCTTCACGCTGAGCATGCAGGACTTCATCTACGCGCTGACGTTCGTCACGTCGTCGGACCAGAAGGTCATCACGGTCGGGGTCGTGACGGAGCTGATCCGCGGCGACGTCTTCTTCTGGGGGTCGTTGATGGCCGGCGCGCTGATCGCCGGGGTGCCCGTCGCGATCCTCTACACGTTCTTCTTGGACCGGTTCGTCGCCGGCATCACCGGTGGCGCCGTGAAATAGCAAGCGAAGGGGAGGGTTTCATCGTGCACACGACCGGGCGAAGGACCTTCTTGAAGGGGCTGGGCACGCTCGCCGTACCGATCCTAGCGGCGTGCGGCGGCGCCGCGTCGCCGACCGCCGCACCGACCACCGCGCCCGCCAAGCCGACCGAGGCCCCAAAGCCGGCCGCAACCACTGCACCAGCGGCGACGTCCGCCCCGGCCGCGGCGGCGACCACGGCGCCCGCGGCCGCCACCAAGCCGGCCGCGGCCGGCGCCGCCTCACCCGCCGCTGGCGCCACCACCGCGCCCGCCGGCGCCACAGCCGCTCCGGCCGGCGCCGCGGCGACGCAGCCGGCCGGGGCGCCGGCCGCCGCCGGCGGCCCGGCGCCGAAGACGAAGTCCGGCGCCTCGCTCAAGATCCTGCTCTGGAGCCACTTCGTCCCAGCCTACGACGACTGGTTCGACAAGTACGCCAAGAGCTGGGGCGACAAGAAAAAGGTCGACGTCAAGGTCGACCACATCCAGAACGCCACCATCCCCGCCCGCCTGGCGGCCGAGTCGTCGGCCGGCGCCGGCCACGACCTGTTCGAGTTCCAGGCCGTCCTGCAGGCGGCGACTTACAAGGACAAGCTGGTCGACCTGACCGACATCTACAACCTCGTCGGGCCCAAGTACGGCGGCTGGACCGCGATGGCCAAGACGTTCGGCCTGGTCGAGGGGAAGCGGATGGCGATCATGGACTACGCCATCCTCCAGCCCCACCTCTACCGCGTGGACTACTTCAAAGACGCCGGGTACGACAAGTTCCCCGATGACTATCCAACCCTGCTCGAGGCGACGACCAAGATCAGGGCTAAGAACAAGGACCACGTCTGTGGCCTGCCGCTCAGCAACTGCAACGACGGCAACCACAACTGGCGCTCGGTGATCTACTCCTTCGGCGGCGCAGAGCAGAGCGAGGACGGCACGAAGGTGACGATCGCTTCCGACGAGACGCTCGCGGCGATCAAATTCGGCGTCGACCTCTACAAGGCAGGGATGACCGACGAGGTCTTCTCCTGGGACGACTCCGGCAACAACCGTCTGCTGCTCTCGGGCCGCGGCGCGTGGATCGATAACGCGACCAGCGCCTACATCACGGCCAAGGACCAGGCGCCGGACGTCTACAAGAACTCGGCGATTGGGCTGCAGCCGAAGGGGCCGGGACCGAAAGGCGGCCGCCGCAACGGCGTCGACGGCAACGCCTGGGCGATCTGGAAGTGGGCGAACGACGCCGACACCGCCAAGGCGTTCATCGTCGACTGGTACGACCAGTGGAAGGACTGGGGCAAGGTCACCAACGGCTACAACAGCCCGCCGCTGCTCGACATGTGGAAGAAGCCCATGCCTGGCCTGGAGGACCCCAACTTCCAGATCATGCAGGACTGGCGGGACATCGCCTTCGTCGCCGGCTGGCAGGGCACCTTCAACGCCGCGATCGAGGAGGTAAACGCGACCTTCGTCGTGCCCAATATGGTCGCGCGCGCCGTCCGCGGCGAGTCGCCCGAGGCGGCTATGAAGTGGGGCGAGAGCGAGTACAAGCGCATCTTCCAGAAGCACGGCCTGCCGGGGTAGACCGGCGAGCCGCTCAGGCGAGGTCGGCCCGGACCACCCCGAGCCGGGCCGCGACCTCGGCCATCGCCGCGCCGCACCGGGCTGTTCCGCAGGCGCGGCTCGATGCTACGCCCCACGGAGCCATCCCTTCGTACACTGCCGCGCGGTATAGTCCAAGGCATGGCGAGAAGCGCGAGGGTTCCGCGGGCGAAGCACAGGTCGACGACAGGGGCGTCACGGACGTCCGACCGCCCGCGGAGGGTCCGCGCCGATCGAACGCGCCCAGAGGTCCCATCGCCCGACGTGGCATCCGACGAGGTCGCGGAAGCATCGTGGGAGTCGTTCCCCGCCAGCGACGCGCCGGCATGGCGCGACCACGAGCCCCGTTGACCGGCGTAGGCCTGGATCTGGTCAGTCCTGCGCCGCGTCCAGCGCCATCGGCAGCCTCAACCGCTGGGGCCTCGGCATGCCCGATCCCAAGGGCAGAGGTCACCTGCGGGCCGTAGTAGGGCCCTCGTCGGCCGACCACTGGTCCTTCGGCCAGCTGCGCGGCCGAGGCTGAAACTAACACTCCGGAATCCCGTGGCATGTTTGTTAGGTTCGTCGAACCAACGGGAGGCGGAACATGCCACGCACCTGGTCGCGCCGGTCGTTGCTCGTCGTGGTCATGGGCCCGCTGGCCGCCGGCCTCCTCGCCTGCCAGCGGGCCGGCGAGTCGCCCGTCCCGGAGAAGCCGGCCGTCGCGCGGCGCGAGACGGCAGCCGCCGAGCAAGGCGAGCCGGCGAAGCCCAGGCCGCGCGCCCAGACGCCTCCCGGTGAGGCGACGGCCACACCCACTCAGCCGACCCCCCAACCGGCCCAGCCATCAGCCGCGCCCGGTCCACCCGCCGCCGCCACCGCGGTGCTGCCGGCGGTCGCCACGCGTCCGCCGGGCGTCATCGCCCAGCCGCGCGGACTGACGGCGGTCAACGAGTTCGCGGACGAAACGCGGGTCGGATCGCTGTTCCAGGACGCCACCTACCAGAACGCCAACCTCGCCGGGCTCACGTTTCGGACGTCGTGGGCCGA
>DASRFH010000184.1:0-8539 GCA_035651675.1 Chloroflexota bacterium
TCGCCGGGGTCACCTCCGGCGCGGGCGCGCCCGACTCGGCCGTGGGCGGCACCGCGTGGCCCGGCGACGCCGGGCCAACCGGAGGGTCACGCCGACCCGGCCCCGCCACGCTCGTCGGGTCGCCGCTTGCCCGGGCGGACCGCGGCGCGCCGGCGGGCGGCGCGGCGTCGTCGGCGGGGGTCGGCTCCTCGTCCGCCTCCGCCAGGCTCGGCGCGCCGGCGCGGCGGGCGGCGCGGCGCCGCGGCCGCGGGCCCGGCCGGTCGCCTGGGGGCGCTGCCTCGGGCCCGGCCGGCGGTGCCACCGCCGGCGCCGCCGCCGGGGCAGCCAGGCCGCCCCCCGGCGAAGGGGGTGCGACGCCGGTCGGCGCGCGCCCGGCCGGCGTGGCCGGCGCCGCGCCGAGGGCCGACGCCGCTGCGTCCTCGGGCGAGCCCGCGCCGCGCACCCCGAACGCGGCTTGGCCGGCGCGGGCCGGCGCCGGTGCCGGAACGGCCGGGCCGGCAGCGCGCCCGTCGGACGCCGTCGGCCCAACCGCGGACGGCGGCGCGGCGGCCGCCTGGATGGGCGGGGCGCCGACGCTGGGCCCCGCGGGCGGCGGGGGTGAGGCCTCCCCCGCCGGCGCGGTCGACCCGTGCTGGCCCACCGCCTCGGCCGGCGCGACGCCCAGCGCCGGCGGCGCCGTGTTCGCCGCCGGCTCGGCCGGCACGTCGAGCGCGATCGGGGCGAAGCCCTCCCCCTCGGCCGCCTCGCCCGTCTCGCCGGGCCCCGGCTCGCCGAGCGGCGGCCCGTCGCCGAAGGCGGAGTCGGCGCCCGGCGCGCCCTCGGCCGCGTTGGGCGCGGCCGGCGGCCCGAGCGACAGCTCGGCCTCGCCGACGCCGTTCAGCAGGTCGGGCGCCCGGTCGCTGGCGAGCGGCGGCTCCGGCGCGAAGGTCGGCGTGAGCCGCGGCCTCAGACGCGGCGCGGTGCCCTGGGCGGCCGACGCGAGGCGGCCGAAGTACTCAGACAACCGGCGCCAGCTCCAGGTAGGCTTGGCGGCGGCGCGTGCTCATCGCCAGGATGTCGGCTTCGCGCCAGCCGTAGGCGCGCGCCAGGACGTGGACCTCGCGCAGCACCCGGATCGCCCGGGCGGCCACCTCGGTCCAGAAGAACTCCTCGACGTCGAAGTTGAGGCTGAACTCGTGCCCGCAGCTCGGGCACGAGAGGCCGATCCGCACGTCGGCCTGCGGGTCGCGCTCGCCGAGCGCGTCGGCCAGCGCGGCGAGCGCCGTCTCGGGCAGCGCCTCCGGCGGGCAGGGCTGGCCGTCGCGGCTGGCCGCGACCACGCAGCGGCGCACCAGCGCGCGGCCGCCGCGCTCCGGGTCGCGCCAGCGGCGCGCGAGCGCCAGGTCGCGGCTGTTCAGCAGCCGGAAGCGCAGGTCGTAGCCCTCGACGCTCAGGTCGTAGACCGCGGCGTCGACGCCGCGGAACTCGTCGTACTTGATGTCGCTCGTCTGGAACGAGAGCTCCAGCTGGTCGGCGCAGGCCGGGCAGGTCGCCACGCAGTCGAGGTCCGGCCCGACGGTGATCTCGCGCAGGTGGAGGAGGCCGGCGTTGCGCTGGCCGATGCTCAGCGACGCCAGCTCCTCCCACGCCACCCCGGGCAGCCCCGCGCCGAGCACGATCAGCGCGCGCTCGAGGGGCCGCGCCTCCCGTCCTCGCTCCCAGACCTGCAAGAGGTCGGGAGCGAGCAACGGCTTCACGGGACCTACGCCTTAGGCGGCAAGTCGAACAGGCCCTCCGTCGGCTCGCCGACGTCGTAGTCCTGCTCCCAGCCTTCGCACTCGAGCGTGATCGACTGGATCGCGATCGCGTTGCCGTTCGCGTCCAGCTCCGGCATCGCCTGGTAGGCCGACGGCCAGGCGCGGAACACCTTGAACGCGATCGCCTTCTGGCCCGCCTCGTTGTACATCTCGATGACGATGTCTTTGCGGAAGTCCTTCAGCGAGACGAGCTGGTTGGCGCCGTCCCAGTCGCCGGTCGAGTTCGCGTGGTCCCAGACTTTGTTGGCCCAGCGTGCGAACTCGAGGTCGTGGGTGATGCCGCGCTCCATCACGATCGAGCCGTACTGGGTCTGCCCGGGCGACTTGCGCCCGCCGCTCGGGTCGCCGCCCTCGCGGTGGGTGATGACCTGCGTCTGGCGGGTCAGCGCGCCGACGCGGGAGATGCCCGCGACGTACGAGTTGTCCCACATGACGCGGAACTTGAAGTTCTTGTACGGGTCGAGTCGGGTGGCGTTGACCTTGAACTCTGCTGGCTGAGGCATGGTCTCTCCTTAGCTCCCAGGGTTAAGCGGCGCTCTGCCCAGCCATCTGCTGGAGCGAGATGATGACGAACTCGGCCGGCTTGAGCGGCGCGAACCCGACCTGGATGTTCACGATGCCGCGGTCGACGTCGTACTGCGTCGTCGTGTCGGCGCCGCAGCGGACGAAGTAGGCCGAGCCGGGGTTGTTGCCCTGGAACGCGCCGCGGCGGAACAGGTCGGCCATGAACGCCTCGACGTTCATGCGGATCTGCGCCCAGAGCGGCTCGTCGTTCGGCTCGAACAGGATCCACTTCGTGCCGCGGAACAGGCTCTCCTCGATGTAATTGGTGAGCCGCCGGATCGGGATGTACTTGTAGTCGTCGGCCAGCAGGTCGGCGCCGCGCAGCGTGCGCGAGCCCCAGACGACCGTGCCGTAGACCGGGAAGGTGCGGATCGCGTTGATCCCGAGCGGGTTCAGCGCGCCGGAGTCCGCGTCGGTCAGCGGCGCGGCCAGGCCGCGGATGCCGGCGACGCTCGCGCCGATGCCGGCCGGCGCCTTCCAGACGCCGCGCTCGGTGTCGGTGCGGGCCATGATCCCGGCGATCGCGCCGCACGGCACGAACGTGTCGAGCTGGTTCTCGCGCAGCGGGTCCGCCTGGACCAGCCGCGGGTAGAAGACCGCCGCGTAGCGGCCCTCCTCGCCCGACAGGCCGAGGTCGATGAGCCGCTGCATCCAGACCGGCGGGCTCTTGTCCGGCTGCCAGGAGGACGGCGGGTCGACGATCAGCATCGCCCGGCGCTCGCGGCAGTAGACCGCCGCGGCCTGGTAGACCGACGGGTCGGTGTCGCCGTCGCGCGTGTCGGGCGGGATGCAGAGCAGGTTGAACAGGTCGGCCTGGTCGAGCGCGTAGATGCCCGGGCCGGCCGGGCCGGCGCCCAGGTAGTCGGCCGGCACGAGTGGCGCGCTGTCGGCGCCGCCCTGCAGGCCCGGCAGGCTCGCGACGTTCTTCGGGTCGAACGCCGTGTCGGCGAGCTTCGTCTCCGGGTCCGGTAGGACCGGCGGCGAGCTGAGCGTGCCGTCCTGGGTGGCGACGCGCACGAGCTGCGAGCTCTGCAACAGCACCCGGTCGACGCGGCGTGGCGTGTCCTTCAGCGTGACGTTGACGATCCGCTCGGTCTGCCCGTGCGGCGCCGTGTCGGTGATGGTGAGGTTGAAGAAGTCGTTGACCGTCAGGCCGTACCGCTCGGCGAACGCTGGCTGCAGGCCGTCGTGGTCGACGCGGACTTTGAGGCGGTTGCCCCACGCGCCGGGGTTGGCGGCCATGAGCTGCAGGCCGCCGTCGACCTGGCCGGTCGCGACGCCCGGGCTCGTGGGCGCGGCCGGCGCGATCGCCTGGCTTTGCTGGCCGCGGCGGGCCGGCGGACGGGCGGGCGCGTCGGACGCGGCGCTCGCGCCGTTGGCGGCGGCGGGCGCGGCGCCCGGCTTGTAGAGCCGGACGATGACGGCCGTGCTCCCACCGTTGAGGTAGAAGTCCTTGACCGCGTAGGACACCGGCGAATCGATGCTCAGCCCGCCGAACGTCCGCTCGAAGTCGCGGAAGCTCGTGATCGTGACGGGCACGTTCACCGGCCCGCGGGCGGTCCGCCCCACGAACGCGGTGATCGACGTCGCGACCCCCGATATCGTGTGTACGCCGCTCGGGATCTCCTCGATGTAGACGCCTGGGTATGTGACGGTAACCGGCATGCCTACTCCTTAACCTGGCCTCGCTCGTGGACTCCCCAGGCGTCGGCGGCACCGGACCGGCGTGAAAGCGCCCCCCACGCCGCTTCGGACCACCCCCCCGGCTTCCAAGCGCGCGTAGAATACGCGCCCTTCGCAGAATGTCAAGAGTCTAGTCACCGTGCGTCACCGTCTCGTAACACTCGCCGCGGCCGGCGTGGCGCTCGCCGCCGCCGCCTGCGCCACGCCGCCGAGCCAGCCCCGCCCGGCGCCGCCGGCCGTCGAGGCGCCGCGCGACGCCGTCTGGAGCGAGGCGCCGCCGAACTGGCAGGCCGCCACGCCGCCCCCGGGGCCCGGGACGCCGGCGGCCGGCCGCGCCATCCCGCCGCCGCGGCCGTCGCCGCCGCCGGCCGCCGCCCGCGGGCAAGCCGCCCCCGCGGCCGCGACCGCCACGCCCACCGCGCCGGCCGGCAGCCGGCCGATCCAGGACGTGATGGCGACGCTGGCGCCGCCGACCGCCACCCGCCCGCCGCGGCCGGTGCCGACCTACGGCCCGCCGCTCGCCCTGCCGCCGCTGCCGGTGGACCTGACGCCCGAGGCGACCGCGACGCCGGTGCCGCGCGTCGCCTACGCGGCGCCGCCGCTGCGCAACGGCGACAACAAGTGGGGCGTGGGCGTCTACCGCGAGTCGAACCGGATCGCCGACCTGCTGCGCGAGACGCAGCCGGGTGTGATCCTTCTCATGGACCCGACGCCCGGCTTCGCCCACCGCGTGCGCCAGCAGCACCCCAACGCCTTCGTCGTCGGCCGCCGCTTCAAGCCGGTGGACCAGCAGCCGCTCGACAACCCGGACGCGCAGGGCGCGCTGTTCGCCGACTGGGTGGCCGAGCTGGCCGTGCCGATGCAGGGCGACGTCGACGCCTGGATGAGCTACAACGAGGTGCTCGGCAGCCCGCCGAGCGCGGCGTACGACGCCTACAACCGCTTCCAGGTCGCCTTCGCGCGCCGGCTCCAGTACGGCTACGGCATCCCGGCCGTCGCCGCCAACGACGGCCCGGGCGTGGTGGAGCCGGCCGACTACCCGAGGTACTTCGGCGACGCGATCCGCATCAGCGAGTACTTCGGCGTGCACGCCTACGCGCCGCCGGGCGACGCCTCGCTCAAGAAGGACCCGCAGCAGTTCATGCTGCGCTACCGGCGCATCCACGACGCGCTCGAGGCGGCCGGCATCCACGGCAAGAAGATGGTGATCACCGAGTCGGGCGTCGGCGACGGCTTCCGCCTGGGCGTGGCGAGCGGCGAGCAGATGGCCGCCGGCTTCGCCTGGTTCACGAGCGAGCTGCGCAAAGACCCCTACATGATCGGCCAGGCCGCCTTCGGCCTGTTCGACTCGACCGGCCCCTGGGCGGCGTACGACCTGACCGACACCGGCGTCATCGACGTGACCCCCCGGCTCCTGGGCCTCCGCCGCTAGCCCCGCGCCCCTCCCACCGATCCACGCGGGCGGGGGCACGGCGTGGTCCCGCGGGGAGCCCTCAGTTCGGTGCCGCACCGATCCACGCGGGCGGGGGCACGGCGGGCGCCGATGGCCACGCCGCGTGGTCCATCGCCCGTCCGGTTGATCCCAACCGGCGCCGGCGGTCCGTCCGGCTCAGCGGCCGCCGACGTCCACGCCGCGCGGGCCGGCGATCCCGGACGGTCACCCTGCCCGGTGTCGCACTTGCCTCGATCCGGCGGAACACTCCTCGTCGAGCCATGTCGAGGAAACCACTAGAACGTTTGATCTTGCGTTCCGTATACTGCCCGCAAGGCAGGCGACTGGCCGCACATCTGGCGTGATGGAGGAATGGCTTGGCCTTCGTTGCGCGGACCGGTCGTCGCGCGTCCACGGGTGTCGGCTCGGGGTTTCGCCGGGGGTCATCCCCGGCCTTCGTTGCGCGGAGCCTGCGATTGTCGATTCGGCCGCGAGGCTGGCGGCACCGGCCGGGGAGCCCGGGCGCGGTTCCGCGCCCGGGGCTCACGAGCGAAGGCTGGTCACGTGGCGTCCGGCCGAGAACCCGGCGCGCGTTCGGGATCAGCCGTCCGCTCGGTTCCGGTGCGCGTCCGTCGCGGGGCCGGGGCTGTCTCCCCCGTCGGGATCGGCCCGTGCTGCCTTTCCCAATCGGCGATCTGCCGGGCGAGCGCCGCGGCGAGCCGCTTGGCGTGCGGCAGCGCCATGATCACGCGCGCGGTCTGCTTCACGACGACCTTCGTGCCGTCGGCCGACTCGACGATGCCGAGGTCCAGCGTCGCGTCGATGAGCGACAGCCGCACCTGGGTG
Organism: Chloroflexota bacterium; assembly: GCA_035651675.1. Taxonomy (GTDB): domain Bacteria; phylum Chloroflexota; class UBA6077; order FW602-bin22; family FW602-bin22; genus DASRFH01. The sequence continues at coordinate 6,322 of DASRFH010000184.1, forward strand.
TTGTTCGTGTAGAACGTCGGCCGCTCGCCGGCCGGCGGGATGAGCTGGAGCTGGCGGCGGCCGTCGGCCGCCGCGTCCGGCGCGCGGGTTGATCGTGCTGGCATGCGCGGCTGAGCATACCAACGGCCGCGGCCGGGGTGGTAACCTGGAGCCTCGAGGAAGGGAATGCCGAACCCCGTTCGCGGCCTCCTGTACGAGGGCAGCGTCCGCCGGCAGCGGACGGTCTGGTTCTACGTGTTCGTCAGCCCTTGGATCGTCGGCTTCCTGCTCTGGCACGCGCTGCCGATGCTCGCTTCCCTCGCGCTCAGCTTCGCGCGCTACGACGCGATCAGTGCGCCGCGCTTCATCGGCGTGCAGAACTACACGGACATGGTGGCCGACCCGCTCACATGGCAGTCGCTAAAGGTGACCGCCATCTATACGGTCGGCGCGGTCGGCGTGACGCTGGTCGGGTCGCTCTTGCTTGCCTCGCTGCTTAACCAACGGCTTCCGCTGCTCGGGCTCTGGCGCACGATCTTCTACCTGCCGGTCGTCACCTCTGGCGTCGCGGTCGCCCTGCTCTGGAGCTGGCTGCTCCAGCCCGACTTCGGCCTCGTAAACGCCGCGCTGCTCAACGTCTTCGGCATCCACGGCCCGCGCTGGTTCACCGACCAGATCTGGGTTGTGCCGAGCTTCATCCTGATGGCCTCGTGGAGCGTCGGCGGGCCAATGCTCATCTACCTGGCCGCGATGCAGGGCGTGCCGACTCAGCTCCACGAGGCGGCGAAGATCGACGGCGCCGGCGCGGTCGCCCGCTACTGGTTCATCACACTGCCGATGATCTCGCCGGCGATCTTCTTCAACCTCGTGCTCTCGGTGATCGCCTCGTTCCAGGTCTTCACGCCGGCGTTCATCATCACGCAGGGCGGGCCGAACTATGGCTCCTATTTCTTCGTCCTGCACCTGTACGAGTACGCGTTCAGCTACTTCAAGCTCGGCTACGCCTCGGCGCTGGCCTGGCTGCTGTTCGTGATCGTGCTGCTCTTCACGCTCGCGCTTTTCCGCTGGTCGTTCTGGGTCTACTACGAGGGGGAGGCACGCGCGTGATCAAGCCCGCCGCCATCCCTGCCGTGACCCGCCAGCCAGCGTTCTCGATGCGCGCCCGCGACCGGCTGACGATCGCCGGGCTGACCTGCGTCGCGGCGTTCTTCGCGGTCGGCGCGCTCTTCCCGGTCTTCTGGATGGTTACGACCTCGCTCAAGCCGAGCGGCGACGTGTTCCTCGTCCCGCCGCGCTGGATCCCGAACCCGCCCGTGTGGCGGAACTACCCCGACGCGCTGGCGTTCATGGACGCGGCGGTCGTCTTCCGCAACTCTTTCCTCGTCACGGGGCTCTCGGTCGTGGGCACGACGCTCGCATCGGCCGTGGTCGCTTTCCCGTTCGCGCGGCTGCGCGCCCCGGGGTCTGGCGTGCTCTTCGTCTGCGTGCTGAGCACGCTGCTGTTGCCGTCGCAAGTCACGCTGATCCCCGAGTTCCTGCTCTTCAAGTACCTCGGCTGGGTCGACACGCTCAAGCCGCTCTGGGTGCCGTTCTTCTTCGGCACGCCGTACGCGATCTTCCTGCTGCGCCAGTTCTTCCGCACGATCCCGGCCGAGATGGACGAGGCGGCGATCATCGACGGCTGCTCGATGCTCGACCTCTTCTGGCGGATCATCCTGCCGCTCTCGGTGCCTGCGCTCGGGGTGGTGGCGATCCAGCAGTTCATCGCGAGCTGGGAGTGGTTCCTGCGGCCGCTGATCTACCTCAACTCGAGCCAGAACTACACGGTCGCGATCGCGCTGGCGAAGTTCCGTGTCGCCTTCGGCGGGACGCCCTGGCACCTGCTGATGGCCGGCTCGATGGTCGCGCTGCTGCCGACCGTCACGCTCTTTTTCGTCGCGCAGCGGTTCTTCGTCCAGGGTATCGTGGTTAGTGGGGTCAAAGGATAAGGAGGAGAGGCACATGACGACGCGAAGGGAATTCCTACGAGCGGGGCTGGCGATGGGCGCTGGCGCGGTCCTGGCGGCCTGTGGCCAGGCGGCTGCGCCGACGCAGGCACCGGCACCCGCGAGCCAAGTGCCGGGGGCCAGCTCCGGCGGGGGTGGGGCGCCCACTGCGCCGGCGGCTCAGGCCGCGGCCGCTGCGGCGCCGGCCGCCGCGCCGAAGCCGGCCGGCGCTGGGCAGGTGAAGCTCGACTGGC
>DASRFH010000185.1:0-8921 GCA_035651675.1 Chloroflexota bacterium
CTCTCCGTCGATCAGCTCGTAGCGGGTGTCGTCGACGGGGTCGGGGATGTGGGCCAGGTCGGCGATCGTCAGCCGTTCGCGGACGCTCACGGGTCGGATCGTACCACTCCGGGGCGCACTCATCCCCGGTTGCGCAGCCGCGGGTCGAGCGCGTCGCGCAGCGCGTCGCCGAGGAAGTTGAAGGCGAACACGGCGAGGAAGATGCCGAGGCCGGGCCCGGCGCTCATCCACCACATCTTGTTCGCCAGGTAGCGCTGCGAGTAGGCGATGTCCTGGCCCCAGGAAGGCGTGGGCGGCTGGGCGCCCAAGCCGAGGAAGGACAGCGTCGCCTCGGCCAGGATCGCGAAGGCCGTCGAGAGGGAGACCTGCACGATGATCGGGTTGGCGATGTTCGGCAGCACGTGGCGCAGCACGACGCGCAGCGGCGGCACGCCGACCGCCCGCGCCGCGGTCACGAACTCGCGCTCGCGCACCGAGAGCACCTGGCCGCGCGTCAGCCGCGCGTACGCCGGGATCGCGACGACGCCGATCGCGATCATGGCGTTCTTGATGTCCGTCCCCAGCGCGGCGGTGATCGAGATCGCCAGCACCAGCGCCGGGAACGCCAGCAGCGCGTCGATCGCGCGCATGATCACCAGGTCGGTCCACCCTCCGCTGTAGCCGGCGATCAGGCCCAGCGACACGCCGACGAACAGCCCGATCGACACCGAGATGAGCCCGACCGAGAGCGAGACGCGCGCGCCGTAGATCACCCGGCTCAGCACGTCGCGCCCCAGGTCGTCGGTGCCGAGCAGGTGCGCCGGGCTCGGCGGCAGCAGCCCATCCGACGGGTTCACGGCGATCGGGTCGTACGGCGCGATGAGCGGTGCCAACACGCCGACGGCGAGCAGCAGCAGCAGCAGCGTCCCGCCGATCAGCAGCCGCGGCTGGCGCCGCAGCCTGGCCCAGAGCGGTCGGCCGAGCGGCTCGTCCTCGGCGTCGTCGCGCGGGAACGCACCGGCCCGCGCCAGCACGCCGCTCACCGGCGGCCGCCCCCGTAGGAGATGCGTGGGTCGAGCAAGGCGTAGAGCACGTCGACGACCAGCGTGAAGAACATGTACGAGAGCGCCGACATCAGCACGATCGCCTGGACGACCGGGTAGTCCCGCCCGCCGATCGAGTCGACCGCCAGCCGCCCCACGCCCGGCCAGAAGTAGATCGTCTCGGTGATGATCGCGCCCTCGATGATCGCGCCGACCTGCAGGCCGACCAGCGTCACGACCGGGATCAGCGCGTTGCGCAGCGCGTGCTTCATGATCACGACGCTTTCGCGCAGCCCCTTCGCGCGCGCCGTCCGGATGTAGTCCTGGCCGAGCACGTCGAGCAGGCTCGAGCGCATCTGCCGCACGTTGACGGCCAGGCTCGCCGCGGCGAGCGTCGTCGCCGGCAGGACGAGCCGCAGCAGGTTGCCGCCCGGGTCCTCGCTGAACTTGACGAACCCGCCGGGCGGGAAGATCCGGACCACCAGCGAGAAGAGCAGGATCAGCGCGAGCCCGAGGAAGAAGTTCGGCAGCGACACACCCGCCAGCGTCACGCCGGTCGTCACCAGGTCGAGCGGCGAGTTGCGCTTCACCGCCGAGAGCGTGCCCACCACCAGCGCGATCGAAACGGAGATCAGGATCGCCGCGCCGCCCAGCTCGAGCGTGTTCGGGATGCGCTCGGCGATCGCCTCGATCACGGGCTGACGCGTCCGGATCGAGCGGCCGAGGTCGCCCTGGACGGCGTGGGCGAGCCAGGCGGCGTACTGGACCGGCAGCGGCTGGTCGAGCCCGAGCGAGTGGCGGATCTGCGCGAGCTGGGCCGGGTCGCGCTCCTCGCCGGCGTAGACCAGCACCGGGTCGCCCGGCGAGAGGCGCGTCAGCGCGAAGACGATCACCGTGACGAGCAGCGCCACCGGCACCATGAGGAGGAGCCTGCGGACGATGTAGCCGCCCACGCCGCGTCGGCCCTACGCCGGTCCGAGCGCGCCGAGGGACCTCGGCCGTCGGGGCCGCCACCGGCGCCGGCGCCCGTCGCCGCCGTCGGGCTTCGGGGTCGCCGCCGCCTTTCGGGGTGACATGGGGCTGGCTACTTCGTCAGCGACGCGTACTGGAACCTGATGATCTGGTCGGGGTAGACCTCCAGGCCCTGGACCTTCTTCGTCGTCAGGAGCTGCGCGACGCCGAAGCGGTACCAGACGCGCGCCGGGTCGTCGGCGACCACGATCTGCTCGGCCTTGCGCAGCGCCTCCTTGCGCTTCGCCTCGTCCGAGGTCTGGCGCTGGTCGTCCATGAGCTTGTCGACGTCCTTGTTCGAGTAGCTCGAGTCGTTGTTCGGCCGGCCGGTGTAGACGAAGTCGTAGAAGTTCGGGTCGGGGTCGATCCGGCCGCTCCAGCCGATGTCGGTCATGCCGCTGAAGGTGTGCTTCGCCTGCATGTCGAGCACCTGGGCGAACTCGAGCTGCTTGATCTCGGCCTTGATGTCCGCCTTGGCGAGGTGGGCCTGGATGAGCTGGGCCCGCTGCACCAGGAACGGGTCGCCCGAGGCGATCAGCAGCTCGAACTGGAGCGGTCCCTTGCCGACTTCCTGCACGAGCTTCTTAGCGCCCTCGGGGTCGGGCTTCTCGAACGGCTTGAAGCTCGGGTCGTAGGCGAAGTGGCTCGGCGCGATCGGCCCGTAGCCCGCCACGCCGATCCCGAAGTAGGTCTTATCGAGGATCTCCTGCCGGTCGATCGCCATGGACACCGCTTTGATGTAGCGGTGCTCGGCGAAGATGAAGCCCTCCTTCGAGTTCGGCACCAGCGAGTTCCAGGAGAAGCCGGGCTTCTGCTGGTAGGAGAGCGACGGGTCGTTCTTGACGGTCGCCACGTCCTTCGGCGCGATGTTGTTGGCCACCTGCGCCGCGTCGGTCCGGACGTTCGTGAGCCGGACGTCGGAGTTGGTGATCGGCTTGATGATCAGCTTGTCGATCTGCGGCGTGCCCTTCGGGTCCCAGTAGTTGGGGTTCCGCTCGAGCGTGATGTGGTCGTCCTTGACCGCCTCGGTCAGGATGAACGGCCCCGTGCCGGCCTTGAACGCCTTGCGGGTGAAGTCCTGGCCGCCCGCCTCGACCGCCTTGCGCGAGACCATCATCCCGGCGCGGTCGACCAGGATCGCCAGCAGCGGCGAGAACGGCGACTTCAGGTTGAAGACGACCGTCGCCGCGTCCTTGACCTGGACGTTGTCGACCGGCGCGAGCTCGCCCGAGCGCGCCGAGCCCTCGGCCGTCCGGTAGCGGTCGATGTTCCACTTGACCGAGTCGGCGTCGAAGTCGGTGCCGTCGTGGAACTTGACGCCTTTGCGCAGCTTGAACGTGACCTGCTTGCCGTCGCCGGAGACCTCCCAGCTCTCGGCGAGGCCGGGGATGATCTTGCCGTTGGCGTCGACCTTCACGAGCGAGTCGTAGATCTGGTAGTGGGCGTTGCGGTCGACGAACGCGCGCGAGCGCATCGGGTCGAAGTCGATGACGTCGTTCTCGAGCACGAAGGTGATCGTGCCGCCCGCCGCAGCTGGCTTGGCGGGGGCGGCCGGCGTCGCGGCCGGCGCGGCGGACGTCGCGGCGGCGGCCGGGGTCGCGGCGCCGCCGGCGGCCGGCGCGGTGGTGGCACCCGCGGCCGGCGGCGCGGTGGCCGCGGCTGGCTTGGTCGGCTCGGGGGGCTTGGCGGCCGGCGCCGCCGTCGGCGCGGCGGTGGGCGAAGCGGCGCCGCCGCAGGCGGCGAGCAGGAGGGCGCCGAACCCGCCGAGCGCCCGAACGAGGGTACGCCGAGACACGGACCTTCGCGACATCGTCTTTCCTCCCGTGATGGGCGCTTCAATACCAGCCGGGCGGACGTCTGTCAAACAGGTAAGATCCGCCTAATGGAGCCCTACGAGTTCCGCCTGCCGGCGGTTCTGCGCGTCGGCGTTGGCGCCCACCGGCTGATCCCGGCCGAGGTCTCGCGGCTCGGCGCGCGCCGCCTGTTGGTCGTCTCGGACGGGAACTGCGCGAGGATCCCGGAGGTCGGCGCGCTCGTCGAGGAGCTACGCAGGCGCGTGGAGGCGCTCGAGCTGTTCGTCGACGTGCCCGGCGAGCCGACGTCCGTCGAGGTCGACAACGGGCTGGCGGCGCTCGGCCGACTCGGCTCCGACGCCCTCGTGCTGGGCGTGGGCGGCGGCGCCGTGCTCGATACGGCCAAGGCGGTCGCCGCGCTGGCGACCAACGGCGGGCGGATCGCCGATTACATGGGGCGCGACAAGCTGGCCAGGCCGCGGCTGCCGCTCGTGCTCGCGCCCACCACGGCGGGCACCGGCTCCGAGGCGACGCGCTACACGGTGATCACCGAGCCGACCACCGACGTCAAGATGCTGATCACCGACTGGAAGCTCTTGCCGGACGTGGCGGTCGTCGACCCGCTGCTCGTCGTCGGCTCGCCGCCGGCCGTCACCGCGTCCTCGGGCGTCGACGCGCTCACGCACGCGATCGAGGCGTACGTGAGCCAGCGCCGCCAGCCGACCGCCGACCTGTTCGCGCTCGGCGCGATCCGCCAGCTCTACCCCGCGCTGCTCGCCGCCTTCCGCGACGGCCGCGATCTGGAGGCGCGCACCTCGACGCTGCTCGGCGCGCTGCACGCCGGGATCGCCTTCTGCAACTCCTCCGTGGCGCTCGTCCACGGCATGTCCCGCCCGATCGGGGCGCATTTCCACGTCGCCCACGGCCTCTCCAACTCGATGCTCCTCCCCACGATCACCGCCTGGTCCCTCCCCGCCGCGCCCGATCGCTACCGCGACCTCGCCGTGGCGATGGGCCTGGGCTCGGAGCAGGAGCTGCCCGGGGCGCTCGAGAAGCTCGCGGCCGACCTGAACATCCCCCGCCTGGGCCAGGTCGTCGACCGCGCCAGGCTCCTGGCCGCCGCCCCCCAGATGGCCCGCGACGCCCTCGCGTCCGGCTCCCCGCAGAACAACCCCCGCGTCCCCAGCGCCGACGAGATCGTCGCGCTGTACGAGCGGTGCCTGTAGCCGGCTCGTCGGGCCCGCCGTGGGTGGTGCGCCCTGGCGCGGGCCGAGCGACCGCCCGTTACGCCGTTCGGCGCGGCCGTCGGGCCGCCGGCCCGGTCGCGCCGCGCGACCCGACCGGCGCGTGACGGCCGCCTGCGCCTTCTGCCGCGTCGCCGCCGGCGAGGTGCCCGTGCACGCCGTGCTGGAGGACGGCTGCTGCGTCGCCTTCCTCGACCACCGGCCGGTGTTCCGCGGCCACGTGCTGCTGATCCCGCGCCAGCACGTCGGAACGCTGGCCGAGCTGCCCGCGGAGCTGATCGGGCCGCTCTTCCTGCGCGCGCAGCGCCTGAGCAGGGCGGTCGAGGCGGCGATGGGCGCGGAGGGCACGTTCGTCGCGATCAACAACAAGGTGAGCCAGAGCGTGCCGCACCTGCACGTCCACGTCGTGCCGCGGCGCAAAGGCGACGGCCTGCGCGGCTTCTTCTGGCCCCGAACGGCGTACGCGGACGACGCGGCGATGGCCGAGACGGCCGCGCGCATCCGCGCCGCGCTCGGCGACGTAGCGGACTGAGGCACAACCGAAGCGGTGGCGGCCGGAGCCGGGGCTGCTGAGGGCTCGATGGTGTCTGACCGCCGCGGCGCGGCGAGCGCGGAGGACGGCCACGGGCGCCCCCGTGGTTCCGCCCTCCGCGCGGAACCCACGGCCGCGTCGGCGCTGCCGAAGCTCATCGTACCCGGCGGCGGCCGAGGTTGCGCGGCCGAGGTTGCCCGGCGCGAAGCGCCCCGGACCGGCGGCCGAGCCCTACGCCGCCAGGCCGATGTCCAGGATACGCAAGTCCCAGGCGCCCGACGGCGCCTTGACCGTTACGACGTCGCCGGGCTTGTGCCCGACCAGCGCTTGCCCGAGCGGCGCGCCGGTCGAGACGCGGCCCAGGCTGGGCGCCGCCTCGGCCGGGTTGACCAGCGTGTAGGTCAGCTCCTCGCCATCCGGATCGACCACCCGCACGGTCGTGCCGATGCCGGCCACCTCGGCCTTCGCCGGGGCCGCGTCGACCGCGCGCTCCAGGATCGCGCGCAGCTCGACCAGCCGCGCCTCGAGCCGCCCGATCTCGTCGACCATCGCCAGGGCGGCGGCGCGCTCGTCTTCGTCGGCCGTGCGGTCCTCGTGCGCCTCGGCCACCAGATCGCGCAGCTCGGCCACCTGCGCCTCGACCCGCGCGATCTCGTTCTCGATCTGCCGACGGCCGGCCGCCGTCAAGGGAATGCGGTCGTCGGCCACACGCGGCGACGCTTTGGTCTCCATGCAGCTCTCTCCAAGCGGAAGAAGGTTCCCGCCGCTAAGGCACGTTCCGTACCAGGCCGCACGGCGCCAGGCTGCCAGCCCGCCAGACTGCCGCGCCGGGGCCGATCGGGGACGTCGCGTCGAACGGCGTGCCGACCGGCGGCGGGTCGCGCGCTGGGAACGGGCGCACGCGCTCCGGGCGGAGGGCGCAAGGATCCAGGGCATCGCGCGCACCATGGGCATCGACCGCCGGACGACGCGCGGCCCGCTCGCGTCGCCGGTGCCGCCCCCCACCCCTCGCGTAACTGAATCGCTCGAGCGTCGTGTAGGTCGTGGTCGTCGATCGTCGCGCCCGAGCTGGTCCGGTTGTGGACCCCGGTCAAGCGGTGGGCCGCGCCGTAGCTGTAGCTCGTCGTCGACGAGCTCGCGTTGGCGACGGCGTCGTAGTGGAAGGTCGCCGTGATCGAGCCCGGCGCGCCGTGGGAGGTGAGGCGATCCTCCTTGTCGTAGCCGCGCGCACCGCCGCCCGGCGCCGCTGGCTTACGCCTCGAAGTGCAGCGTGATCGGCTGCCTGCGCCCCAGCGTCTCGTTCATCGACCCCGACCGGAAACCCTGCAGGTCGAGCGTCACGTAGGCGTAGCCCAGCTCCTTGAGCCGCGCGACGATCGGCTCGTGGTGGCCCTCGGCGAACACCCGCCCCAGCTCCTCCTTCGGCAGCTCGATCCGGGCGATCTTGTCGTGGTGGCGCACGCGGCACTGGCGGTAGCCGAGCGAGCGGAGGAACTGCTCGGCCGCGTCGATCTGGGCGAGCTTCTCGCGCGTCACCCGCTCGCCGTACGGGATGCGCGACGACAGGCAGGCCATCGCCGGCTTGTCCCACGTCGGCAGCCCCATCGCGCGCGAGAGCTGGCGGATCTCGGCCTTGGTCAGCCCCGCCTCGTCGAGCGGGGAACGGACCCCGTGCTTGCGCGCCGCCTGGCGGCCCGGCCGGTAATCGCCGCGGTCGTCGACGTTGAAGCCGTCCACGACCTGCGCGTAGCCCTCGGCCCGCGCGAGCGGCACGAGCGTCGACCAGAGCGTGTCCTTGCAGTGGAAGCAGCGGTCGGGGTTGTTGGCCGCGTACTCCTCGCGCTCGAGCTCGTCGGTGTGGACGAAGCGGTGGCGCGCGCCGATCCGCGCGGCGAGCTGGCGCGTCTCCTGGACCTCGGTCGGGCTGATGCTCTCGGAGATGGCCGTCACGGCGAGCGCCCGGTCGCCGAGCGCCTCGTGCGCCGCCCGGACCAGGAACGTCGAGTCGACGCCGCCGGAGAACGCGACGACCACGCTCCCCATCCCGCGGAGGATCTCGTTCAACGCGGCGAGCTTCTGCTCGGCGAGTGCCGCAACCGTCATCGGCGTCCCTCGGCGTGTGTCGTCAACGCTAGTCCGCCGTTCCAAGGAGCGCGGAACGGCACCAACATCCTCAGCTCGCCAGCCCGGCGATCTCGCCGCGGGCGAGCGCGGCGCGGCGGGCGATCAGGCCGGCGGTCGCCCCGGCGCCGACGCCGTTGTCCACGTTCACGACCGCGAGCCCCGGCGCGCAGCTCTGCAGCATGGTGAGCAGCGCGGCCACCCCGCCGCCACCCAGCCCGTAGCCGACCGAGACCGGCAGCCCGACCACCGGCGCGTCGACCAGCCCGGCGACGACCGACGGCAGCGCGCCGTCCATCCCGGCGCCGACCACGACCGCGTCGAGCCCCTCCTCGAGCATCGCGCGCAGCGGCCCGAACAGCCGGTGCAGCCCGGCCACGCCGACGTCGAACGCGGTCGAGACCAGGCAGCCCATCTCGCGCGCCACCGCGACCGCCTCCTCGGCGACCGGCACGTCGGATGTCCCGGCCGTGACCACCCCGACGCGGCCGCCCGGCGCCGGCGGCACCCACGCGTCGGTCCGCAGCACGAGCGTCCGCCCGCGGCCGTACTCCGCGACGTGCGCCGCCGGGAACGCCGCGCGCAGCGCCTCCCGCTGCTCGGGCCGCGCGCGCGAGACCAGCGCCCGCCCGCGCCCCTCGAGGAACGCGCCGACCACCGCGACGAGGTCCTCGACCGCCTTGGCGTCCGCCAGCACGACCTCCGGCACCCCTTTGCGCGCCTCCCGCTGCAGCTCCGGCCGGCTGTTCCCGGCCGGCGCCGGCGCGGCGCCGAGCGACGCGGCGAGCAGATCGAGCGACTCCATGTACCTACCTAGTCATAGCACCACGCCGCGGCACCCGGGGCAGTGGGTCGCGCCGAGCGGGGTGGGTGCGCGTGTGGCCCCCCGGCCGACGGACGGTGGGCCATGCGCACCGTGGCCCTGGCCATCCGGCCAGCCCGCGTGTGGGGCGACTTCCCACGCCGGTTGTGTGCCGCTTTCCCTCGCGGCGCGCGGGCGGATCCGGTAGCGTCGGCGCTGATGAAGGACGCCAACCCGCCGGTCTGCGCCGCGTGGCTGCCGCTGCCGGCCGGCCAGGCGCTCTGCGAGCTGCCGGTCGGCCACGCCGGACCCCACCGCGCGTCCGGGCCGCCCCACGCGCCAGGGGGTGAGCCGGTCGCCTGGTCGGGCCTGCCGCGCCGCCGCGTCGCCCTGCTC
>DASRFH010000186.1:0-34227 GCA_035651675.1 Chloroflexota bacterium
CGTGCGAAGCGCTCGAGCTGCTCGAGCAGCACCGCCCGCGGCGTCCCGACCGGCAGACCGACGTTGACCGCCTCCAGCCCCGGGTAGCGTGCCTGCAGTTCCATCAGCTTCTGGGTGATCAGGTCGGCGGGCCCGACCAGCCATGCGCCGGCCTCGACCGCCTGCCGCAGCGTCGGCAGGTTGGCCCGCCGGATTCGCGCCGGGTCGGCCGTCGCCGCGATCTGTTCCGGCGTCAGCCCACGCACGAAGCCGAGCGGGGCGAACATCTTCATGTTCTCCTCGAAGAAGGGCGCCGCCTCGCGGATGCCCTGCTCGACGTCGTCCGCGATGTAGACCGAGAGGCCGACGATCAGGTCGGCGCCGAGCTCGGTCTCGCGGCCGTGGCGCGCCAGAGCGTCCCGCCAGGCGCGGATGACCGCGTCGTTCGCCCCACCGCTGGCCGCGCCACCGCCGATGACCCCCTTGATGCCGTGGCGAGCCATCAAATCGAGCCCGCGCGGGCTGGCACTGACGATCGGCTGCCAGCACTCGACCGGCAGCCGTGCCGGCCGCGGCACCAGCGAGATCTCCTCGAGCGTGTAGCCGCGGTAGGGGAGGTTCGGCGGTGGGATCTGGTAGTGCTTGCCGTGGTGCGAGAACGAGCGCTGGTGGAATGCCTTGAAGAGCAGCTCGACCTGCTCCTCGAAGAGTTCCCGGTTGGCCTCCTGGTCGAGCATGGGCGCGCCGAACACCTCGACCTCGCGGGTGTGGTAGCCGCGCCCGATCCCGAAGACGACCCGCCCGCCGGTCAGGATGTCGGCCACCGCGTAGTCCTCGGCCAGCCGCAGCGGGTGCCACATCGGCAGGATGTTGAAGCCGCAGCCGAGCTTGATCCGCCGGGTCACGTGGGCGAGGTGGACGGCCAGCAGGAGGATGTTCGGGATGCACTCGTAGCCTTCCCGCTGGAAGTGGTGCTCGGCGAGCCAGAACGTGTCGTAGCCCTCGCGGTCCATCAGCCTGGCGATCGCCTCGGCCTTGCCCAAGGCGCCGGCCAGCCGCTCGTCGGAGAGCCAGCGCTCGTCGACAGGCGTCGCGTCGAACCCAACGTCGTCCAGGTCGACGTGACCGGCGTAGAGGCTGCCGAACTTGGTGATCACGCGCCACCTCCTGCGCACAGGATGGCACAACGGGCGGCCATCGCGAGGCGCGCACCCCCCGCACGACGAAGCCGCTGGCTGGGCCCGGCGCGGCGAACCGCCGCGGCTCTAGACGTGCACCAGGCCCGCGCCGGTCATGGCCTCGGTGCTCACGTCGTAGTGGGCGAGGATCGCGCGCTCCACGGCGGGGACGTCGCCGCGGACGAGCGCGTCGACGATCGATCGGTGCGCGCTGGCGACCTGGCGGTTCGGGCTGATGAGCCAGTCCGACACCGAGAGGAGCGAACGCGTGAAGTCGGCGATCGAGGCCCAGGCACGGTTGGCGACGTCGTTGCCGCCGAGGGCGATCAGGTGCTCGTGGAACGAGACGTCGGCGTCGGCCAGGCGCTCGATGCTGTCGCGCGACTCGTACTGGCGCATCGTCTCGACGTCGGCTTCGAGCGCGTCGACCTCGGCGTGCCGTCCGGCCGCGATCGCGGCGCGCGCGGCGAACACCTCCAGCTGCGCCCGGAACGCGCTCAGGTCGCGCAGGTGCTTGCTCGTCAGCCCCCGGACGAACGGCCGGCCGTTCGGCGCGATCGTGACCAGTCCTTCCTCGCCGAGGCGGCGGATCGCGTCGACGACCGGGCCGCGCGAGACCCCGGCGGCCTGAGCGAGCTGTTCGGGCACCAGGCGCGTGCCCGGCGCGATCTCACCGCTCAAGATCGCCCGCCGCAGCCGCGGCAGCACCTGCTGCCAGCGCGGTGCGCGGGGCTCGACCGCCAGCGCCGGGCCGTTGACTCCCGTCACCTCACCGCCACTGGAGGACCACACCCAGGAAGTCGTCCGCGCGGTCGCGCAGGCCGTCGTAGGCGCTCTGGATCTGCTCGGGCGGCAGCTGGTGGGTGATCAACGGCTCGACGCGCAGCCGGCCGTCCGCGAGCCAGGCGAGGCCCGTCTGGGTGTTGGCCAGGATCGAATCGGGCACCAGCGGCTGGGGCTGGCGCGGAATCTCCCACTCCGAGCCCGAGCGCAGCTTCAGGAAGCGGAAGAAGATGTCGCGCGTCAGCCGGCTGGACGGGACGCTGTTCTCGTCGCCGCCCCAGGGCGCGCCGACCATCACGACCTCGCCGCCATCCTGCGCCAGGCCGACCGCCGAGGCCAGCGCGCGGGCCGAGCCGCTAGCCTCGACGACGAGGCGGTGCTGCCGCGCGAACGCGCTCGCCTGCGCGCCGTCGTGGACCGAGCGGAGGCCGCACCGTTCGGCGATGGCCCGGCGCGCCGGCGCGAGGTCGAAGGCGTTCACCCGCATGCCACACGCCTGGAAGACTTGCGCCGCCAGGTTGCCAACCAGCCCCAGCCCGACCACCGCCACGGCGTCGCCACCGCGCGCGGCGGTCGTGCGCATCGTCGTCATCGAGACCGTCGCGAGACGCACGAAGACCGCCTGCTCGGCGGCCAGGCCGTCCGGGACGGGCGCGCAGACCCGCTCGCGTGCGTCGAGCCGGACGTACGAGGCGTGGTTGCCCATCGTGTAGACGCGCTGCCCGGGCGCGAACGGCAGCTCCGCGCCGGCCGCGACGACCGTTCCGACGTTGGCGTAGCCGACGTTTCGGACCGGGTACGCGCGCGGCGGCGCCTCGCTGTTCACGCCGAGCCGGTCGTGCAGGTTGGCCAGCTCCGTGCCGGGGCTGATCAGCGTCACCTCTGTCCGGACGACCACCTCCGTGGGCCCGAGGTTCTTCTCGTCGACCGTGATCGGCTCGAGCTCGGCCCGGCCGGGCGCGCGGAAGATCACCTTGCGGCCCGTCAGCGTCATTGGGCGGCCCCTGCGGTGGCGACCGGCGCGCCGGCGAAGACCCGCGCGACGTCGTTCGAGTCGAGCACCGGGCTGTCCGGGTAGAGGAAGCAGCTCGCGACCCGGTGGTCGTCCGGCCGGAAGAGGGGTGGCGGCTTCGCCCAGCAGACGTCCATCGCGGCCGGGCAGCGCGGCGCGAACTTGCAGCCGGCGCTCCGGCGCGCCGCTGGCGCCTCCACGTCGGGCAGGTCCTCGCCGGTCCAACGCCGGCCGCGGTCGGGGAGCGGGATGGATGAGACGAGCAGGCGCGTGTAGGGGTGCTTCGGCTTCTGGATGACCTGCTCGGCCGACCCGGCCTCGGCGACCGAGCCGCGGTAGAGCACGACGATGTCGTCGCTGATCTGGTAGGCGGTCGTCAGGTCGTGGGTGATGTAGACGACCGAGATGCCCAGCTCGCGGTTGAGCCGCTGGAGGCTGGCGAGGATGGTCGCCCGCAGCGAGGCGTCGACCATCGAAACCGGCTCGTCGGCCAGGATCACCTTCGGCCGGCAGAGCAGCGCCCGCGCGACCATGACCCGCTGCCGCTGGCCGCCGCTGAGCTGGTGGGGGAAGCGTCCGAGCGTCTCCTGCGGCCGCAGCCCGACCATCTCGAGCGCCTCGACGATCAGCCGGCGCCCTTCCCGAGCGCTCGCGGCGAGCCGGAACCGCTCGATCGGCATCGTCAGGACGTGATCGATCCGGTAGAAGGGGTTGAACGCCGCGAACGGGTCCTGGAAGACCGGCTGCACCTCGCGCCGGAACTGCAGCCGCTCGGCCCGGCTCATCGCGTCCAGCGCGCGCCCGCGGTAGAGCACCGCGCCGGAGGTCGGTGCGACGTGGCCGAGCGCCAGGTGGGCGAGCGTGGTCTTGCCGCTCCCGCTCTCGCCGGCGACGGCGGTGATGGTCGCGCGCCCGTCGTCGATCGTGAGCGAGAAGTTGTCGAGCGCGACGACCGGCTCGCGCCGGCGCAGCAGCCCACCGCCACCGTAGACTTTGGTGACGTCGCGCAGCTCGAGCAGCGGCGCCATCGGCTCAGCCGAGCCTCGCGCCGGCGGCCGCCGGGGGCGGCGGCAGCTCGGCGTGCGAGGGGTAGAGGTGGCAGGCGACGCGCTGGCCGGGCGCGACGACCTGGGGCAGCGGCGTCTCGCCGACGCAGCGGTCGAACGCGTAGGGGCAGCGCGGGGCGAAGGGGCAGCCGGGCGGCAGGTTCAAGAGCGGCGGCGGCAGCCCCGGGATGCCGCGCAGCTCGCGCTTGCCCTCGAGCGTCGGCAGGCTGTCGACCAGCATCCGCGTGTACGGGTGGCGGGGCGCGGCGAGCACGTCGTCGATCGGGCCGTGCTCGACGAGCCGCCCGGCGTAGAGCACGCCCACCGTGTCGGCGAACTGGGCGATGAGCCCCATGTCGTGGCCGATCAGGATCACCGCCGCGCCCAGCCCCTCCTGCACCCGGCCGAGCGTGAGCATGACCTGGCGCTGGACGACGACGTCGAGCGCGCTGGTCGGCTCGTCGGCGACGATCACGCGGGGGCTCAGCACGGTCGCGATCGCGATCGCGACGCGCTGCTTCTGCCCACCGCTCAGCTCGTGCGGGTAGCGGTCGGCGAGCTCGGGCGGCAGGCCGACGCGTGCGAGCGCGTGCGCCACCCGCTCGGCCAGCTCGCGCTTCGGGAGCTGCCCGTGCGCCAGGAGGCCGTCCTCGATCTGGTCGCGGATACGCATCACCGGGTTGAGCGCGTTCATCGCTCCCTGCGGCACGAGCGCGATCTCGCCGAGGCGCATGCGCGCCAGCTCGCGCTCCGGGACGGCGAGCAGGTCGCGCTCGTTCAACAGGACGCGGCCGCGGACGATCCGGGCCGGCGGTCGGTTGAGCCGCAGGAGCGCAGTGCCCATCGTCGTCTTGCCCGAGCCGGACTCGCCGATGAGCCCGAGCCGCTCGCCAGCCCGGAGCGCGAACGTGACGCCGTCGACCGCCTTCACCGGGCCGCGCGGCGTGTCGTAGTACACGGCGAAGTCCTCGACCTGGAGGACCGGCTCGGCCGCGGGTCCGACGGCGTCGTTCGGTCTCACGTCTGCTGCCGCAAGCGCGGGTTGGCGAAGCGGTCGACGCCCGCCGAGACGAAGAACAGGCCGATGAAGATCGTCGCGATCATCGCGATCGGCGGGCCGAACCACCACCACTGGCCGCGCAGAACCGCGCTGTACTTCTGCGCCCAGAAGATCATCGTCCCGAGCGTGTGCACGTCGTTGGTGCCCAGCCCGAGCGCTTCGAGGCCGACCGAGGCGAGCATCGCGCCGCTCGTGGCGCCGACGAAGCTGGCGGCGATGAACGGCAGCAGGTTCGGCATCACCTCGCGGAAGACGATCTCGGCCTCGCTCGCGCCGTTGGCGCGCGCCACCGCGATGTACGGCCGCTCGCGGATCGAGAGGACCTGGGCCCGGATCGAGCGCGTCGGGTACATCCAGGAGAGCGAGGCGACCGTCAGGCCCATCAGGAACGGCGTCATGTGGCCGACGTTGATCGCGATGATCAGCAGGATCGCGATGCCGGGCACGGTCATCAGCGCGTCGGAAAGGACGCGAACCGTCCCGTCGAACCAGCCGCCGAAGTAGCCCGAGAGCAGGCCCAGCACCAGCCCGATCGCGACGCCGACGACGCCGGCGGTCAGGCCGATCCTGATCGTCTGGGGCGTGCCGAGCACGAGCATCGTCAGCACGTCGCGCCCTTGCGAGTCGGTGCCGAGCAGGAAGCGGGCCGAGGGTGGCTGCGACGGGGTGACCGCCCCGACGATCCCGTCCTTCGGGT
This sequence comes from Chloroflexota bacterium, assembly GCA_035651675.1. GTDB lineage: Bacteria > Chloroflexota > UBA6077 > FW602-bin22 > FW602-bin22 > DASRFH01. The sequence continues at coordinate 5,756 of DASRFH010000186.1, forward strand.
CGACCAGCCAGCCGCCGACGACGCTGAGCAGCAGGACGGCCAGGAGGATCACCAAGCCGACGACGAGGCTGCCGCTCCAGCGCCCCGAGCCGCGGAGCCGGCGGGCCGACGAGGGGGCGAGGGGGCGAGGGGGCGCATCGGCGGGAGCGCTGGGCGGCGAAAGAAGCCCCGTCTCGCCCTCCCGTTGTCTCGCCGTCTCGCCCACTCGCCCACTCACCGCTGGTACCTGATGCGGGGGTCGACCAGCGGGTAGATCAGGTCGACGACGAAGAGCGAGAGCGCCAAGGAGACGATCAGCATCAGCACGATGCCCTGGATCACGAAGTAGTCCTTGCCGGCGATCGCGCCGACCAGCAGCCCGCCCAGGCCGGGGTAGCTGAACATCGCCTCGACGAGCACGGCGCCGGACAGGATCGAGCCGAGCGCGACGGCCAGGCGGGTGACCTGGGGCAGCAGCGCGTTGCGCATGCCGTACCAAAGGAAGACCCGGCGCGCCGGCAGCCCCTTCGCTTCGGCGAACGTGATGTAGTCCTCGCCGAGCGTCGAAACCATCATGGCGCGCATGCCGAGCGCCCACCCGCCGATGCCGCCGAGCACGAGCGACATGGACGGCAGGATGGCGTGGTAGAGGATGTCGACGATCGTCGGCAGGTTGAAGCGGACGATCCGGACCGGGTCGAAGCCGCCGCCGGGCGGGAAGACCCGCAGCTCGACGGCGAAGATCGAGAGCAGGACGATCGCGAGCAGGAAGAACGGCACTGCCGAGAGCAGCATGAACGGCGGGAGCAGGCCGCGCACGAAGCTGGGCGCGCGCGGCCAGGCGGCCAGCGCGCCCAGCAGCGTGCCGAGCGTGAAGTCGATCGCCGTCGAGACGCCGAGCAGTCCGAGCGTCCAGGGCAAGGCCGCCTGCACCTTCGAGATGACTGGCTGCGGGAAGTCGACCAGCGAGACGCCGAAGTCAAGCCGGAAGATGTCCCGCCAGTAGTTCAGGTACTGCACCCAGATCGGCTTGTCGAGGCCGAACTTCGCGCGGTAGGCGGCCGCGACCTCCTGGACGTTCACGTCGGTGCTGCCCGTCATCGCGATGCGCGTCTGGAGCGCCGACTCGATCGGGTCGCCGGGGATCGCGCGAGGGATCAGGAAGTTGACGGTGACCGCGATGAACACGATCAGCAGCAGCTGCCCCACGCGCGTGACCAGGTACTCGAGCGACACCGGCCCCTCCAGCCGGTCGGAAAGATAGCCGATGTGCCAACTGTTAGCAGTTGGCCGGGAGTCTGGTAGTATCGCGGCCACCGGCGCGACCGGCACACAGGAGGAAGCGGTGCGACGAGCGGCTGTTCGGTGTCTGTTGGCCCTGGGACTCCTGCTCACCGCTTGCAGCAACCTGCAGAGCTTCATCAGCGGCGGGGAGCCCCCGCGCGAGCGCACGCTCGTGGTGACGCCCTGGGGCGCCACGCCCGAGATCAAGAACCCCGAGAACTACAACATCTACCTGGCCGGCGCGTACAACCACCAGCGCGAGTCCGGCGACAAGACGGTCTACGAAGCGCTGATGTACACCAACCTGAACACCGGCCAGCTCATCCCCTGGCAGGCCGAGAAGTTCTCGTACAACGAGACCTACACCGCGATCACGGTGAACCTGCGCAAGGGCGTCACCTGGTCGGACGGGCAGCCCTTCACGTCGAAGGACGTGAAGTTCACGCTCGAGATGCTGCGTGACAACGCGCCCGACCTCCTGTACTCCACGATCTACAAGGAGTGGGTCAAGAGCGTCGACACGCCCGACGACCTCACCGCGGTCATCAACCTCAACAAGCCGGGGCCGCGCTTCTTCCAGCTCTACCTGGCGCTCGGCCACGAGAACCACCAGGTGATGCTCCCCGAGCACATCTGGAAGGACAAGGACCCGAAGACCTTCACCAACTTCGACCTGCAGAAGGGCTGGCCGGTCGGGACCGGCGCCTACAAGCTCGTGAGCTCCACCGCCCAGCAGCAGGTCTTCGACCGGCGCGACGACTGGTGGGGCGCCAAGACCGGCTTCATGCCGCTGCCGGCTCCGCAGCGGATCATCCTCATCCCGAGCGGCTCGGACGAGTCGAACGCCCAGCTCTACATCGGCAACAAGGCCGACAGCGGCAACCCGCTCCAGCCGGGCACTTTCCGCGCCGCGAAGGAGAAGAACCCGAGCCTGCGCTCCTGGAACAACCAGGGCCCGGTCTGGGGCGCGCCGGACGGCTGCGGCTACGTGTTCATCTTCAACCACGCCAAGGAGCCGTGGAACAACGTCAACGTCCGCGTGGCGATCAACTACGCCATCAACCGGTCCGAGATCTCCCAGATCGCCTACGAAGGCGCCAACTACCCGATCGTCGCGCCCTTCTCGGCGTACATGGCCAAGCGCTGGATCTCCTCCGGACCGCTCAAGGAGACGCTCGACAAGTACGACCGCGGCACACCCAGCCAGGCCAAAGTCGACGAGAACATGAAGGCGGCTGGCTACGCGAAGAACGCCCAGGGGATGTGGGAGAAAGGCGGCCAGACCCTCAAGGTCCCGGTGCGCGGCTCCCAGTTCTTCGCCCCGCTCGCGCCCGTCCTGGCCGCCCAGCTGCGCAAGGCCGGGTTCGACGCGACCGAGCAGATCGAGCCGCCCGGCTCGACCGCGCTCAACGAAGACCAGCAGATCGGCAAGGCCGACACCAGCTTCGGCGTCCACTGTGGCAGCCTCTCCGAGCCGTACGAGACGCTCAAGGACCTCCACTCCAAGTGGGGGCGTCCGGTCGGCGAGAAGTGCCCGTTCGCCGGCTCGCTCTGCTCGCGCTACAAGAACCCCGAGTACGACGCGCTGATCGACCAGATGGAGGCGATGCCGCCGGGCACGCCGGACAACCCGAAGTACGTCGAGCTTGCGAACAAGGCGCTCGACATCTACCTGCGCGACATGCCTGAGATCATGCTCACCGAGGAGCTGCACGTCGTCGTCTTCAACCAGACCTACTGGAAGGGCTGGCCGAACGCGGACGACCCGTACGTCGCGCCGTACCCGCCGTGGGAGGCGTGGCGGCTGATCGTCCACAAGATCCAGCCGGTCAAGTGAGGGTTGAACGCCCAACCCTCAACCGCGTCCTGCTGGTCAGCAGCCGGCAGGTGCGCGAGCGCATGCTCCGGCCGGACGACGTCGAGCGGCTGCGCGCCTTCGCCGACTTCGACTGGCTCGAGTGCGACGTGCCGTTCGACCGGACGGTCTGGACGACCGTGCCCGACGACCCGGCCGCGACCGAACTGGTCGCCTCACGGGTCGCCGGGGTCGACGCGCTGATCGTCTGCCACGGCAGCCCCCGGATCGGACCCGCGGTCCTCGACGCCGCGCCGCGCCTGAGGATCGTCGGCGAGCTCGAAGGCGACCGGTTCGCGGCCCGGATCGACGTGGAGGCGGCGCAGGCGCGGGGCGTCCGCGTCGTCGACACGACCAACGGGTCGTCGTACGGGGTCGCCGAATGGGCGCTCGCGATGGCGTTGAACGCGACGCGCAACGCCGGCGAGCTTTTCCGCGGCATGGCCGCCGGCGAGTGGCCGCGCCCGAGCCGGGACGCGGTGCCGGCCTTCGAGAGGTTCGAGCTAACCGGCAAGCGGGTCGGGCTGATCGGGCTGGGGATCATCGGCCGGCGCTTCGTGCAGCTCCTGGCGCCGTTCCGCTGCGAGGTCAGCGCCCACGACCCGTACGTGCCGAAGGAGGTCGCCGACGTCCTCGGCGTGCGGCTGACCAGCCTCGACCACGTCATGGCCGACTCGGACGTGGTCGTCTGCCTCGCGCCGCTCACGCCGAAGACCCGGCGCATGGTCGGCGCGCGCGAGCTTGGGCTTCTCCGGCCCGGCTCGGCCATCGTCAACGTCTCGCGCGGACCGATCTTCGACCCCGACGCGACGATCGACCGCCTGTCGCGCGGCGACGTCGCCGGCGCGTTCGACGTCTGGGACCCCGAGCCGATCCCGCCCGACAGCCCGATCCGCCGCCTGCCGAATGTCGTCCTGACGCCGCACGTGGCCAGCCAGACCAGGGACGGCCGCGGGCGCTTCTTCAAGCTGATGGTCGACGAACTGGACCGGTTCTTCCACGGCCACGAGACGCTCTACGACCTGACCCCACGCACGCTCGCCAACCGCTACGGACGACCGGAGGTGCAACGATGAGCAAGATCGAGAAGGTGGAGTCGCTGCCGATCGGCGGCGGGTACTACGTCCGGATCACGACCGACGACGGGCTGCGAGGCGTCGGCCAGAGCGCGGCCTGGGGCTACCCGCGGGCGGTCGACCAGGTGGTCCAGGGCTTCATCCCCTACCTGGTCGGGCAGGACCCGATGCGGATCGAGCACCACTGGCAGTACCTCTACCGGATGGCGCCGTTCCGCGGGAACGTGGTCAGCGGCGCGGTCAGCGCGATCGACATCGCGCTCTGGGATTTGAAGGGTCAGCGGCTCCAGGCGCCGATCTGGGAGCTGCTGGGCGGCCGCTGCCGGGACAAGGTGCGCCTGCACCTGCTGATGGGCGGTGGAAGCGCCGAGGAGGTCCACCGGAAGGCGAAGGAGGCCGCGGCCGAGGGGTTCACCGCGATCAAGTTCGACCCGCTGCCAGCCGGGTTCCAGGACCTGACGCTCGACGGGCTCGTCGCGACGGCCGTGGAGCAGGTCGCGGCCGCCCGCGAGGCGGTTGGGCGCGACGTCGACGTGGTGGTCGAGCTGCACCGCAAGCTGACGCCGCTCCAGGCGCTGCCGCTCTGCGAGGCGCTCGCGCGGTTCCGGCCGCTGTTCGTCGAGGATCCGATCCAGATCGACTCGATCCAATCGCAGGCCGAGGTCGCCCGGCGGCTGACCACGCCGATCGGCAACGGCGAACGGCTCGCCTCGATCTGGGAGTTCCGCGAGCTGCTGGTCGCCGGCGGTGCCCAGTACGTGCGGCCGGACGTCGGCCTGGCCGGCGGCTTGACGCACTGCAAGAAGATCGCCGCGGTCGCCGAGTCGTTCCACGCCGCGGTCGTGACGCACAACTTCCTCGGACCGGTGCTGACCGCCGCCTCGGTCCACCTCGACGTCGCCATCCCGAACTTCGTCGTTCAGGAGTACTCGAAGGTCGACGAGCAGTGGGCCGAGGCGTTCCCCGGCGCACTCCAGCGCCAGGGCGGGTACCTGCCCGTGCCGGAGGCGCCCGGCCTCGGCGTCGGGATCGACGACGCGAAGCTGGCCCAGATCGGCCGTGCGCCGGGCGAGGGGCGTAGGCTGCCGCTGCGCGCCGACGGCTCGGTCGCCTACTCGGTGTAGGAGGACAGGAATGAGGGTACTGCTGCTCGGCGGCTCGGGCCACGTCGGCTCGTTCGTCACACCCTACCTACAAAAGCGGCACGCGCTGCGCGTGCTCGACCTTCGCCCGCCGAGGCATGAGGGCGTCGAGTTCGTGGAAGGCTCGGTGACCGACCCGGACGCGCTGCGCAAGGCGTTCGCCGGGGTCGACGCGTTCGTCTGGCTGGTGATGCGCAAGCCCCAGGGCGGGTCGTTCCGCGACCAGGACGTCGACACGATCGTGGAGAACTACGAGGTCAACTGCAAGGGGCTGCACCTGGCGCTCTTCCTGGCGCAGGAGCAGGGCGTGTTGCGCGGCGTCTACACCTCCTCGATGTCGGTGCACTGGCGGAGCCGCGAGTACTACCACCAGGAGGAGGCGACCCCGCTCGACACGCCGACCGTCTACGGCCTATCGAAGGGGTTCGGCGAGCTGATCTGCCAGTACTTCGCGCGGTGGTGGGACATGAACCTGGTGGCGCTGCGCATCACCGGTCCGCGCACGCGCGAGCAGTACCTGGAGCAGCGGCGGAACCCGCCGCCGACCCGGCCGGGCGTGCGGCCGCTGTTCGTGACCGACGAAGAAGACCTGGCGAACGCCTACCTGGCCGCGCTCGAGCTCGTGCAGCGGGGTCACGGGCGCTTCGACGCCTTCTTCGTCGCCGGCGACGAGAACGAGCAGGAGCACAACCTCACCAAGGCCAAGCGCGTCCTCGGCTGGCAGCCGCGTTCGCAGGAGCTGCTCGCCGTCGAGTGATCGTCGGCGGGCGCCGCCTCGCCCGGCATCGCCCGCCCAACCAGCCGCCATGCGAGCTCGGGGCCATCGCCCGGCCGTCTAGCCTGGGGCCACCGGCACAGCCGCTAGCATTGCGCCGCGTGACCTCACCCAAGCGAGGTGGCCTATGGCGGTCATCCTCTCGCATCCGGACGTGTCGCACGAGATGCGTGCGAGCGACTTCGCGATCGACGCGGCGCGCTGGGGCGTCGCCGGGGTCGGGGCGCTGGCCGGCGGCACGCTGCTGCTGGCGACCACCCTCTGGAACCCGCTGCCCGGGGCGGCCTTCTGGCTGATCGTCGCGCTCGCCGGCGCGACGGCGTTGGGCTGGGCCGGGCTGCGCCTGGGCGCCACGGCGGCCTCCCTGCTTCTGACCGTCGCCCTGGCCGCGATCGTCGTCGGCGGCTCGGTCCTCGGCGGCGCGGTCTGGCTCCTCCCGTGGTCGTCGCTGGTGGTGGTCGTCGCGGCCGCGGTGGGCGGTTGGAGGCTGGGCGCGGCGGTCGCCATCCTGCTGACCGGCGCGGTCGGCCTCTTCGTCCGGGGCGACCAGTCGACGCCGACCGAGGTCCTGCTGAGCGCGGGAGGGCTGACGTGGTCGAGCTTGTTCGTCTGCTGGCTGGTCTCCCGACCAACCACCGTGGCGCTCGATTGGGCCCTGCACAGCTTCCAGGAGGCCCAGCAAAGGACGGCCGAGGCGCGCGCCCGCCAGGGCGAGCTGGCGCGGCTCACCAAGAGCCTCGGCGAGTACGCGTACCGCCTCGAGCAGCTCAACCTCGACCTGGCCCACGCGCGTCGCACCGCCAACGAAGCACGGCAGCACAAGGAGCAGTTCGCCGCGGCGGTCAGCCACGAGCTGCGGACCCCGCTGAACCTCATCCTCGGTTTCCTCGAGATGATGGTGCTCTCCCCCGACACGGCGTACGGCGAGAGGCTGCCGGCTGCGTACCGCGCCGACCTCGAGGCGATGTACCGGAACGCGCTGCACATCTCGTCGCTGGTCGACGACATCCTAGACCTCAGCCAGATCGACGCCGGACGTATGGCCATCCACCGGGAGTGGACCGCCCCCCGCTGCATCGCCGAAGAGGCCGTCGCGACCGTCGAGACGCTGTTCACGAACCGCCACCTGACGCTCCGCAACCTGGTCCGCGACGACCTCCCCGAGCTGTACGTCGACCGAACCCGCATCCGCCAGATCCTGATCAACCTCCTCAGTAACGCCGCCCGTTTCCTGGTGACCGGCGGGGCGACGGTCAGCGCCGAAGTGGCCGACGACCTTCTCACCCTCGCCGTCCACGACACTGGGCCGGGCATACCGCCCGACGACCTGCCCCACGTGTTCGAGGACTTCCGCCAATCGATCGCCGCGACCAGCGGGCACCGCGGCAGCGGGCTGGGCCTGGCCGTCAGCCGTCGGTTCGCCGAAATGCACGGTGGCTCGATGCGGGTCGAGAGCACCGTCGGCGCGGGCACGACGTTCTTCCTCGACCTGCCGACGGGCCGCGGCGCCCCGACGAGCGAGCCTGGCTCGGAATCGTGGGAGGACCGCACCGCCCGCCGGGTGCGCGGCCGGGCGGTCCGGCGCATCGCCGTCCTGTCGGATGACCCCGAGGTGCAGCGGGTGTTCCGGAGGCACCTCGACCATTACGAGGTGGTGGACGGACGGGTCGCGGGGCGCCATGGTCAGCGCGAGCGGCTGCCGGTCCACGCGGTCGTGGTCGCCACGCCGGCCGAGCGCGCCCGGTGGCTGGAGCTCGCCGGGCGTGTGCCCGAGCTCCGCGGCGCCGCGGTGCTCACCTGCCCCCTCCGCACGCCTCACAACACCGCCGCGGCCCTCGGGGCCCGTGCCCTCCTGGCGAAGCCGGTGTCCCGCGAGCAGCTACGCGCGACGCTCCGGGACCTGCGGCGCCCGATCCGCCGCGCGGTCGTCGTCGACGACAACGAGGAGATGACGCGGCTGCTCAGCGCCATGCTCCGTTCCATCCGGCCGGGCGTCGCGGTCGACGTCGGGCGCGACGGCGCCGAAGGGCTGGCGCTGCTCCGTAAGGCCCCGGCGGACGTCGTGCTGCTGGACCTGATGATGCCGACGACGGACGGCTACGCGGTGCTGGGCGAGATCGCGCGGGACCCTGAGCTGCGACGCACGCCGGTGGTGCTGGTGACGGCCCAGGGGACGCACAGCGAGAAGGTGGTCGCCGACCACCTGACGATCGAGCTCGCCGACGGCCTGGCCGTCGGCGAGCTAATGGCGTGGATCAAGGGCGGGCTAGACGCGGTTCTTGGCCCCCCAGACACCGATCCAGTGCCTCGATCAATGCCGCGCGCGTGACAGGCTTGGCCAGGAAACCGGCCGCGCCGAGCGAGAGGGCGATCTCCCGCTCGGGGAGCACCGAGCAGACGACGACGGGCGTGTCGCGCGTCTCTGGGAACGCGCGGAGCTGGGTCAGGATGTCCCACCCATCCTGGGTGGGCAGCATGACGTCGAGCGCGACGACGTCGGGTCGGAGCTCGCGTGCGATGCGGACGGCCTCCGCCCCGGACGTCGCCTGGACGACCCGGTACTGCGCCCCGCGCAGGTACCGCTGGAACAGCATGACCACGTCCGGGTTGTCGTCGACGACGAGCAGCTTCCGGAGCGGCACGGCTGGGAAGCGCAGCGTGACGCTGTAGCCGTCGGCCAGTGGCTCGGCGTCCAGTTGTCCGCCCTGCACCTCCATCAATCGCCGACCCGCCTCGAGCGTCGGGTCGACCGCCGGAACGGCGCCGTGGAGCGACCCAAAGGCGGTGATGCGGACCGCTGGACCGAGGCCTGTGTCGGCTGCCGTGATCGCGACTTCGTCGGCGCGTACCACCTGGACGACGTGCGACAGCGCGCTGACAGCCGCCTGCCGGACGAGGGTGCGGCTGAAGGCGACCGGTGGCAGGGTGTCGGGCAGCGACGTGCGCAGGGTGATCCCTCTGACCCGCCAGGCCGGGGCGAACGTCGCGGCCACTGCCCGCATCGCCTCGGCGAGGTCGGTCGCGCCGGCGTCGTGCGCGGCCACACTCGCCGCCTCCCGAAGCAGGTCGGCGCCGGCGCTGGCAACGTTGGCCCTCGCGCTTGTGCCCGCCACCGCGTCGGCGCGCGAGCGCGCCAGGAGCAGCTCGGCAAGCTCCTCGAGCGCGTGCTCGTGGTCCCGGCTCGCCTGGCGGGTGCTGACGCCCTGCGCTGTGGCGATCTGGTCCCTGGTCTGCCCCTCGACGTAGCGGGCGACCAGGTGCCGGTAGCGCCGCCAACCGGTGTCTAGCCACGACGCGGGGGTGAGCGGACGCAGCTCCTCGATCAGGTCGAGCAGGGCTCGTCGCACCCGATCGCCCCGCGGCCGCGGATCGTCTGGCAGGAGCAGCGGCACGATCGGCTCCCGTTCGAGGTGCGCGGGGCTGCTCAGGTAGGGCAGCGCGGCCCGCAGGAGGTCGACGACCGCGGTCCGTTCCACGGTCGGACACTCTACCACTGGCCGACGGATCGGCCGCTGTCTCCGACGTGTCTCCGACGTGTCACCAGCCGCGTCTGCACGCGCGCCCGCCGCTGGTAAGCATGTAAACGCCCGGCGGGTTTCGCCGCGCATTCCTCGAAGGAGAGGCGAGATGCGTTCTGTTCAGTCGTTTAGTCGCCGCCGGTTCCTGGTCGGCGCAGGTGCGGTCGGCGCGAGCCTCCTGAGCGCGGCCTGTGGGGGAGGCGCGCCCACGCCAGCTCCCACCGCGGCGCAGCCCGCCGCCGAGCCCACGAAACCCGCCGCGGCGCCGGCCGCCACCAGCGCCCCGGCCGCCACCAGCGCCCCCGCCGTCGGGGCGGCGAGCCCGGCCGCGGCAGCCGCGACCAAGCCGGCCGCGACCGCGGCGCCAGCTGCCCAGCCGGCGACGTCGGGCCAGAACGTGCACCTGGTGTTTATCGGTCACGTCGCCGGCGGCGAGGGTGAGCAGAAAGCGTACGACACCGCGCTCGATACCTGGAACAAGGCGCACCCGAACGCCACGGTCGAGTACCAGGTCATCCCTGACGCCGAGCGCATCACGCGCATGACCGCGATGGTCGCGGCCGACACCGCGCCGGACATGTGGCGGCACAACTTCGGCGTCGTCCGGCTGTGGGCCTCGCAGGGGCACCTGCTCGACCTAACTGACCTGATGCCGAAGGGTTACGACAAGAACTTCCTGCCGGGCCTTATGGCCGCCCACTACTTCAAGGGCCGCTACTGGGCACTCGCCCACACGACCGACACGTCGGCGCTCTTCTTCCGCAACGACGTGCTCGACGCGATCGGCGTCGCGGCGCCGACCCAGCTCAAGGACGCCTGGACGTGGCAGCAGTTCGGCGAGATCTGCGACAAAATCCTGAAGCTCGGTAAGTACTCGTTCGCCTTTGGCCACAACCAGCGCGGCCGCTGGGTGCCGCAGTTCTTCTACAGCACCGGCGCCAAGGTCGTCAGCGACGATTTCAAGAAGATGACCGTCAACACGCCGGATGGCCTGCGCGGCCTGCAATTCATCAAGGACTGGCACGACAAGAAGTGGGTGCCACCGGCCCACTGGTCCACGACGCAGGACAACGTCATTCTCGACGACTTCATCCGCGGAACGACGGCGATGACCCACGTCGGCCAGTGGAACATCACGTACATGGACGAAAACATCGGCCAGAAGTTCAAGTGGAACGTCACTTTCACGCCACATGACAAGATCCAGGTCACCTCGCTCGGCGGCACGCCGATCGTCGGCTGGCGGAAGACGAAGTACCCGCAGCAGGTCGCGCAGTTCTTCGAGTTCTTCACCTCCGCCGAACAGGTGAAGCAGTTCGACGAGATGGCGAACTACATGCCGGTCCGCAACGACCTCCTCGACCAGAAGATCAACTACCGCGTCCGGCCCGACCTGATGGGTATCTTCCAGCAGCAGATCAAGACGCTGCCGCCCGAGTACGTGGCGTTCACCGCGCGCTCTTACTCGGCTGGCATCGGCACGATCATCCTGGAGGAGACGACCAAGATGAACCTCTCCGGGCAGAGCGTCGAGGACACCGCCAAGAACATCGACAGCCGCGGCAACAAGTTCATCCAGGACAACCCGGACGTCGAGGCGTAGGTAGCCGATGCCGCGTCGTCGTTCCGTGGAGCGCAGCGGCGAGGACACCCGGCCATGGCCGCGACCACCGCGTGCGTGGGGCCCGTCGCCACTGCCGAGATCGCTCGCCGCGCTCGGAACGGTATGAGGACGCCATGAGCCTGGCCGCACCGGCCACCGTCCGTCTGCGCCGGCGTCGGCTGCGTCAGCGCGACTACATCCCGTACCTCTTCATCCTGCCCAACATCCTGCTGTTCGTCGTCTTCGTGCTCGGGCCGGTGCTGTTCGCGTTCGCGATGAGCTTCACGAACTGGCAGGGGACCGTCGCGGGCACCTGGATCGGGCTACGCAACTACGCCAACCTGATCGACGACGACGTCTTCATCACCGCGGTCCGCAACACGGTGCTCTACAGCGTCGGCACGGTGGTCCCCATGCTGGCGATCTCGCTGGGCCTGGCGATGATGCTCGACGCCAGGCTGCGCGGCCGGACGTTCTACCGGGTGATGGTCTACCTGCCGGTCGTCATCTCATGGGTGGCGGCGTCGGTCGTCTGGCGGATGATGTTCCTCCACCCCGACGGCATCGTAAACCACTTCCTCTCGTCCGTCTTCGGGATCCAGCCGCTGCTCTGGGTGGCCGACCCGGTGCTGGCGCTCCCGGCGATCATGTGGATGACGCTCTGGAAGGGGCTCGGCTTCTACACCGTCGTCTACCTGGCCGGGCTGCAGACGATCCCCGCCGCGCTGTACGAGGCGGCGATGATCGACGGCGCCGGGCGCTGGCAGGCCTTCCGGAGCATCACGCTGCCGCTGCTGCGGCCGACGTCGCTCTTCGCCCTCGTGATCGGCATCATCGGCTCGTTCGAGGTCTTCATCCCGGTCTACCTGTTGACCGCCGGCGGCCCCGGCTACGCGTCGATGGTGCTGGTGATGGCGATCTACCGCGCCGCGTTCTCCAACAACCAGATGGGGTACGCCGCTGCGATCGCGGTGGTGCTCTTTTTCATGATCCTCAGCGTCTCGCTGCTGCAGTTCAAGCTCTTCGGCAAGGAGGTCCAGTACTAGGTGGCGTCCCACCCGGCGGGCGTCCTCGGCGAGGAGTCCGCGCCGACCCGCGCCGCCGCCGAGTCCTGGCGGGGCGTCGGCCTGCCCGCGCGGCTGGCGCTGCACGTCGTCCTACTCTGCGTCGCCCTCTTTATGTTCTTCCCGTTCCTCTGGATGATCGCGACGGCGCTCCGGCCGCAGGGGCACGAGGCGGAGCTGAGCCTCATCCCCGAGCCCTACCTCGCGTTCGAGAACTTCGCCCGGGCGTGGAACTTCCGCAACGGGAGCTTCTTCTTCACCTGGACGGTCAACAGCGTCGTGATCGCGGTCGTCGGGACCGTGCTCGCGGTGTTCCTCAACTCGCTGTCCGGCTTCGCCTTCGCGAAGTACCGATTCAAGGGCCGCGAGCTGCTGTTCTACGCCGTGCTGGCGACGCTGATGATCCCGTTCCAGGTGACGATGATCCCGGTCTACGTCACGATCGCCAAGCTCGGGCTGATCAACACCTACTGGGGCGTCATCCTGCCCGGCACGGCCAGCGCGTTCGGCATCTTCCTCATCCGGCAGTTCATGCAGACGATCCCGGACGAGCTGCTGGACGCGGCGCGGATCGACGGCTCGTCGGAGCTGGGGATCTACGCGCGGATCATCGTGCCGCTCTCGATGCCGGCGATGGCCGTCCTGGCGATCTTCACCTTCCTGGGTCGCTGGAACGACTACTTGCTCCCCCTGCTCGTCATGAACCGAAGCCAGATGTTCACGCTCCAGCTCGGCATCGTGAACTTCATGGGCGAGTACCGGGCGCAGTGGAACCTCCTGATGGCGGTCTCGCTGCTCTCGATCCTGCCGACGATCGCGGTGTTCCTCTTCTTCCAGCGCTACTTCGTGCGCGGGATCGCGATGACCGGGATGAAGGGCTGAGGGCCCGTTCGAGCATCGTCGGCCCCACTAGCAAGAGCGCGGCTGGCGCGGCGACCCGGCTTACCTCGAACAGTCGCTCTGGGAAGCGCAAGGCAGGCCGCGCGAAGTAGGCCAGCTCATGCAGCAAGGTCACGCCGCACAGCGCCAGGACGGCGAAGGCGATGGGTGCGATGTCTACCAGGGCGGCGGTGGCGACCAGCGGCATCAGGTAGGACACGTAGGCGGACGGCATCAGGAAGAGCGCGAACCAGAGTAGGACAGCTGTCCAGCCAATCGGACGGTCTTCCACGGCGCCGCCGCGCCGCAAGCCGGCCCAGGCGACCAACACCAGGAGGCCCGGCGTGGCGAGCAATCGGCCGGCGGTGAAAAGGCTGTCGTACCGACCGGCGGCGGTCGGATCCCGCGCGAGCTTCAGCAGCAGATCGGGTCCGGTCCACACGGGGAGGAAGGCCAGGACGGCGATCAAGGCCGCTAGTCCGACCGCGGCGAGCGCGGCGTACGCGGACCGGCGCCGCCACAGAGCCAGGAGCTCGACCAGCAGCAGCGGTCCCGTGATGAACTTGCACAGCACCGACAGCGTCAGCACGGCGACGGCGGGCAGGTCGCGCCCGGCGGTCAGCAGCCAGAGGCTCAGCAGCAGCAAGAACACCGTGAGGGTGTCCGAGTGCTCCTGCCCTTTAAGGGCGACGATGGGACTCCAGGCGTAGAAGACAAGTCCCGCGAGGCGCTGGTGAGGCCTCAGACGCCCGAGGAGCGCCCAGAGCAGCGCTAGGTTGGCGAGCCCGAAGCCCAGCAGCATGAGCCGGAAACCGAGCAGTTGCCGCACGATGTCGCCACCGGCCACGTAGGAGCACAGGATGGCGGCGTAGGTCCAGACCGGTCCGTAGGGCACGATGAGCTTCATCTGGTCAGGGTCGGCGAACCGCAGGTCTGGGTCGTCGGCGAAAGCGGCGGGCGGGGTCAGGTAGGGGTTGGCGCCGTGAAGGGTGAACACGCGCGACTGCAGAACGTACGCGTACGTGTCGTAGCTGAAAGTCGGCAGCGACAGGACGTACGCCGCGTAGAAGCCCACCGCGAACGCGGCGATGACCCAGGCCGCCGCGCGGGGCAGGGGCCGCCGTGCCCACCACAGGCCCGCGAGGTAGGCGGTAGGGGCTAGCAAAGCCGCGGGCGCGATCGCCACGATCAGCTGCAGGGTGGTCTGCGGCCGGGGAAGCCACGTGGCGGCGGACCAGAGCGGCAGCCCACCGAACAGCTCCGCGCGCGCTTTCGCCAGGTCGGCGGGAGACTGCGGGACCACGAAGTCGGTCACGACGTAGGCGAGCATCGCAACGGCGCCAGCGCCGACGATGGGCCACAGCGGTGCGGCGCTCCGGGGACCAGGCAGCGCGGCCGGTCCGCCGCCCACCACGTCAGGCCGGCGATGCCGCGCGGCGCAGCCGCGATGCCGAGACCCACCCGACGCGGCGCAGCGCGATGGCGATGTGCCAGGCGCCAAGCAGCGTGACCAGCACGGAGAGGGGCAGCGCGGCGTCGACCAGCAGGGCGCGGCCGCCCGGGAAGCCGCGGCCGTCGAAGCCCTGGAACAACACGAGGTTCAAGTTCGCCGCGAGCGCCCAGATGAGGAAGAGCTTGCCCAGGGTTCGGTCCTGAGCCCAACACACGGCAGCCAGCAGGACCGCGAGGAACAGATGGTTCTCGTGCACACCGTGGTCGGCGACGAAGTAGGCGAGGCAGCCGGCCAGTGCGTAGAAGGCGAAGCCGTCGAAGCTCCTCGTGGTTCGGACGAAAGCCACCCACACCGTGCCGTAGAGCAGCAGGAAGATGGCCTTGAACGGCAAGAGCACCAGCCCGCACGCGCGCACGCACTGCACAGGCGTCGCCTCACCCCCGATCAAGGGCCCGAAACGCCCCGGGTCGAGGACGTGCAAGACGTGCGTGACGACCCAGCCCAGGTTCAACGCTTCGCCGCTCAACATGTAGTTACCGCCGGCCTTGACCAGCGCGAGCAGGATCGGGGTTCCGAAGACGGAAAACGTCACGGCGACGACGAGCCCCGCCGGGAGGGCCAGCAGCGTCAGCGCGTTGCGCAAGCGGTCGACCCATCGGCCCGCGCGCCACGCATCGTCTCCCAGCAGGTAGGCGCCAGCGAAAGGAGCGAGGAGCAAGGGCTGCCACTTGATCAGGCACGTGACGGCGAACAAGGTTGCGAAGAGGACCGGTCGCCGGGCCCGCAACGCCCAAAGGCTCGCCAGCAGCGTGGGAGCGAAGTACACGTCCAGGTAGCCGAGCGCCACGCTGTTCAGGACGAGCGAAAGCTGCAGCGCCGCCGCCATCGCCACGCTGCGGCTCAGCCCCCAGAACGTTCCGGTGGTGGCGAGCAGGAAGCCCAGGAGCGAGAGCTTGAGGGCGACGAAAAGAGGGATATCCAGCGCACGCGCCATTGCGGAGACCGCGGCTAGCACCACCATCGCGAGGGGTGGGTAGTCGGTCTGGTTGGCGGCGTAGCCAGCGACGAGGCCGCGCTCGCTCAGGCTCGTCATCCACGGGAGCCAGAACTTCGAGACGTCGGAGCTCCCCGGATCGGCGAGGACGAGCACCGACAGGAAGGTCACCGCGGCCAGGAGAACGAAACCCAGGACCGTGCCCACGGGCCAGTCGATCGCGATAGAACCGTCTGGGCCCTCGGGCGCAGCGCGAACCGCCTGCCCCGACCGAGCGACCACCCCGACCCTCCCGGAGCGCTCATCTTAGCCTCGCCGGGCAGCGGCCGACCCGCGCGGTCGGGCGCGGCTGTTGCGATCGCGTTCTGGTTCAGTTGAGACGAGCGCCACCCTTGCGGCTGGGCCAGGCCCTGGACCTACGGGCTTTCTGTCCCGCGTTTGGGGTTGCCGTAGATCACGGTCCGATCGCGGCCCTGGCGGAACTCGGCCACGACCGGCAGCCGGTACTTCTGCACGATCGCCTCGAGGCGGGCCAGCTCCGGACCGAAACCGGTGCGGTCCGAGTAGTACAGCAGGTCGAAGTCGTCGTCGGTCAGCTCGTCGACCTCCACGAACGGCCGACCGCCGAGGCCGCGGATCCGCTCGACGTGCCGGGCGTACGGCGCGTAGGCGACGATCCGGAACGGGCGCCGCACGTACCCCTGGAGCGGCATCGCCAGCTCGACGTACTGCGGCCAGCCAGCCAGCACTACCTTGTCCGGGTACTGCCGTTCGAGCCAGGCGGCGGCCTCGACGTGCGTGGCGACGAAGTCGGCGAAGGCGGCGGTCGACGGCGAGCCGAGCTCGTAGCCGAAGACCGACCAGCGCCAGCCGACTGAGAACACGACGAGGGCCGCCGCCACACACACCGCCACGAGTGCCGGCCGGCGGACCAGGCCCCAGATCGCCCGTGCCGCGAGGATGAAGAACAGCGGGTACACCAACAGCAGGTAGCGGTGCAGCTGGACGGTCACCGCCATCACGATGAGCTGGCAGACGATCGGCCCGACCAGCAGCACGCCGTTCGGGACGGGCCCGAACGGGCGCTCCCGCCGACCGCGCAGCGCGTACCAGGCCACCGCCAGCGTGAGCGCCCCGACCAGGAAGGTCCGGCCGAAGTAGGCCCAGACCATCCACCCGAGCGTGCGCAGCACGCCGTCCGGACCGAACAGCGCCGCGGGGAGGTAGCCGAGCACGAGCTGGCTCGCGCTCAGCCCGGCGGGCACGTCGAGCTGTCCGCTGTTGTCGGGGACGGTGAGCCACCCGGTCCGCGCGTAGTGGTACCCGAGCCACGCGGCGGCGACCGCCACCGGGAGCGCGTGCAGCGCGAGCCTGACCACCAGCCGCCGAACGGACGAGCGGCGCCCCGCCGCCGCGGCCTGCGGTCCACCGGGCGCCGGCGGGCCCTGGTTCAAGGCGACGTAGAGCAGGACCGGCGGGACCAGCACGACCGCCGTCGTCTTGCACAGCACGGCCGCGCTCGCCGCCAGCACGTACCCGACCGGGCGGCCACGGACGAGCAGGTCGAGCGCCAGCACGCCGAAGGCAGCGGCCGGCAGGTCGAGCAGCACGTGGGTGCCCGACGCCCAGAACAGCGGGTAGAACGCCAGCAGCAGCGCCGCCACCGCGCCGGTCTCCCGGTCGAAGAGGCGGGCGCCGAGGCGGAACGTGAAGCAGAGCGCGGCCGCCGCGAACGCGACCATCGTGAGGTGCGCGGCGAGCGGCGTCTGGCCCACCGCCGACCACACGAGCGCGACGAGCTCCTGCACCAGCGGTGGGTGGCCGAAGTCCTCGGCCACCGGCACGTCCGGGGCAAATCCGTGCGTGCGGATGTACTGGGCCTGGGCGACGAACGTCAGGCTGTCCCAGTAGTGCGGCAGCGTGAGGAACGGCGCGTTCTGGACCAGGACCAGGAAGCACAGTCCGGCCAGGACGAGGCTGTCGCGGGCGACCAGGCGAGCGACCAAACCCCGCCATCCGGCAAGCTCGCCCGTGGCAAGCCGAGCCGCCGGCCGCGCGAGGATCGCTCGGCTCATCGCAGGGAGGTCAGTCTCTCCGAGCCGGGTACAGGCTTGGTTGACGGCGAATTGGGGAAGCGTCGTCAGGACGCGCGGCAACGTCACCAACCCGCCGATTTCGACCGTTCGTCAACCCGCCACTGGTACGAACGGTTGACCCGCCGACACGGGTCCATCCGCTACCTCGAGGAGGCAGTTGTTGTCGAACCCAGGGAACGGGCCGAGGCAGGCGCGGGCACGACGCTGGCGCGCGGCCCTCGGCCTCGTCCTGACGTGCGTGTTGATCGGGCTGTCCGGCGTCTCGATCGGCGACGGGCCGGCCAACGCGGCTTCGCAGCCGGCCGGCACCGCGGCGCCGGCGCTCGCGTTCGAGCCGAACGGCGGTGCCGTCGACCCCGCCGTGCACTTCCTGGTACACGCGGCCCGCGCGAACCTCTACTTCACCGCCGACTCGATCGTCCTCAAGGCGACCCCGCCGCCGCCCAAGCCGGGCCAGCGGCAGGCCGCCGCGGCGACCTCCGTCGCCCGCGCGCGCTTCGTCGGCGCCAGCTCCGCCGTCCGGATCGACGGCGGCACACCGCTCCCCGGGAAGGTGAACCGCTTCCTGGGCAGCGACCCGAGCAGGTGGCAGACCAACCTGACGACCTACGCCGGGATCCGCTACCGCGGCCTCTACCAGGGGATCGACCTGGTCTACGACGGCAGCGGCGGTGGCCTCAAGGGCACCTACCTCGTCGCGCCCGGCGCCGACCCAACGCGCATCCACTGGCGGTACGAGGGCGCGAGCCAGACGAGCGTCGACGCCAGCGGCGCGCTCCAGGTGAGCCTCGGCGGCACGACGATCACCGAGCACCCGCCGGTCGCCTGGCAGGACGTCAACGGCCGCCAGATCGCAGTCGCCGTGAAGTACGACCTGGCGCCGGACGGGACGGTGGGCTTCCAGCTCGGCGCCTACGACCGTTCGCTGGCGCTCACCATCGACCCGAACCTCAGCTACGCGACCTACCTTGGTGGGAAGGGGATCGACGAGGGACAGGGTATGGCCGTCGACGCGGCTGGCTACGTCTACGTCGTCGGCACCGTTACCTCGGTGGACTACCCGACCACGACCGGCACGGTGCAGCCAACCTACGGCGGCGGCCCCTACGACGCGGTCCTGACCAAGCTCGACCCAAGGACGTCGCAGCCGGTGTTCTCCACCTACCTCGGCGGCAGCGCCGAGGACGACGGGCGCGGCGTGGGGCTCGACGGCAGCGGGAACATCTACGTCGTCGGCTACACGGGGTCGAGCAACTTCCCCACCAAGAACGCGTTCCAGTCGACGTACGGCGGCAACCCGTTCGACGCGTTCGTCGCCAAGCTGAGCCCAGACGGCTCAGCTCTGGGCTACTCCACCTACCTCGGCGGGAACGGCGAGGACTGGGGCCTCAACCTCGCGGTCGACACGACCGGCGACACGTACGCGATCGGGAAGAGCGGCTCGTCGGACTTCCCCACGTCCGCGGGCTCGCTGCAGCCAGCCTACAAAGGCGGCGACGACGCCTTCGTCGCCAAGCTCGACCCGAGCGGCATGCGGGTGTACGCGACCTACCTGGGCGGCAGTGGGCTCGACTGGGGCGAGAGCATCGCCGTCGACGCGAGCGGCAACGCCTACGTCGGCGGCCGCACGAGCTCGGCGGACTTCCCGCTCAAGAACGCCTACCAGGCGACGAACAACGGCAGCATGGATTCGTTCGTCGCGAAGCTCGATCCGGCGGGCGCGACGCTGCTGTACGCGACGTTCCTCGGCGGGAACGGCACCGAGAAGGGCTACCGGGTGGTGCCGGACGCCAGCGGCAACATCGTCGTCGCCGGGATGACGCTCTCCGCCAATTTCCCGACGACGGCCGGGGCCTTCCAGACAGCGTTCGGCGGCGCGCCGTCGGCGTGCGCCGACGGCGCGACCGGCGGCGAGCTGGCCGGCGACGGCTACGTGGCGAAGCTGAACCCCAACGCGAATGGCGCGGCGTCGCTGGTCGCCGCGACCTACTTCGGCGGATCGGGCTGCGACAGCATCCGCGCGCTGGGGCTCGACAGCAGCGGCTACGTCTACGTGGCCGGGTGGACGGATTCACCCGACCTCCCGGTCGGTAACGCGTTCCAGCCCGCGCGGGCCGGCGGCCTCGACGCGTTCGTCGCCAAGCTCGACGGCTCGCTCTCGAAGCGAGTCTGGTCGAGCTACCTGGGCGGGACGGGGCACGACGTGGCCTACGCGATGGTCGTGGCTCCCCCCAACATCTACCTCACCGGCTATACGACGTCCGCGGACTTCCCCGTCACGAGCGGCGCGCGCGCGTACGGTGGGAACACCGACACGTTCATCGCGCGGATCGCGGACCACACGCTGGCGTTCCTGCCGTCTATTCCTAACGACTCCGCGCCCCATTGACCCGCAGCTCCTCGGCGGCCAACCCGCCGAGGAGCCAGACGTAGGCCTGCCGCCGCAGCTGCTCCCGGTACGACCGGCCCGCCCAGCGCGCGTCTTTCAAGAGGTACAGGTACCCGCGCTGGGCGCGCTCGGCCAGGAAGCCGTGGAACTTGTTCGCGCTCGTGACGAGCCACGTCGCCAGCAGCAGTCGAAGGTGGGCCGGCTCGACGTCGAGTGCCTCGCACTGGAGCCGGGTGAAGCGGTGGACCTGGGCGCCGAAGCCACCCTCGTCGAGGAATACCTTCGCGAACGCGGTTCGGTAGGCGTCCAGCGGGCCGTCGATGTCGGGCGTGCCGGTACCGTGGCAGTACAGACGGAACGCGAACCCGAACCAGTCGAGCAGCGGCGGCGCTAGCGGACGGTAGAACTGCCAGTCGAGCACGGCGAGGCGGTCGCCGTCCACGAGGATGTTCCCCGCGCGGAAGTCGCCGTGGTAGAGGTAGAGCGGCAGCCGCTGCCCCACCAGGGCACGTGCCCTGGCGGTCACGCCATCCAGGTAGCGCTCCTCGGTCGTCGTCAGATCGGCGTTGCGGCGGAACGCCTCGACCGGCGCGAGGAAGTGCTCTTGCACGTCCTCGTCGGCGAGGCGTTCACGGCGGTGCGGGGCCGCCCGCTGTATGGCGATCAGCCAATCGGACGCCAGTCGGAGCTGGCGCTCGGTCGTCGCCGGGTCGAGGGGCCGGGCGGCCGCGCCGATGCCGTCGAGCGGCCGCCCCGGGAGCACCGGCTCGACCACGACGGCGTGCCCCGCGAGCTCGGTGGTCAGCATCGGTCCCGGCAGCGTCGCGCACAGGTCGGACGGCAGCCGGGCCCGCAGCTCGTCGATCACGGCGACCTCGCGCCTGAGGTCGGCGTTGTGGACGGGCGACCGCGGCGCCTTCGCGATGTAACGGGGCCGCTTCTCGTCGTCGACGAACACGAAGTAGCAGACCTTGCCGACGCCGGTGGCCTGCCCGAGGAAGGTCAGCCTGGTCGGCGGTGGGGGACGACCGGGAAGGTCGTCCCAATGCTCCATCAAGTACGAACGAAGCTGCGGCAGCATCGTTGCTAGCGCCGAGCGACGATCGCGGTGCTGGGTAGGATCGGGCGGGCGAGGCGGGCCAGCAGCCCGCCGGGCAGCCGGGAAGCGACCAGGCGCGCCGCGGCGTAGAGCAGGGCGCCGTGCCGCTGGCGCGCCTGGACGCCGAAGTCCTGGCGCCCCAGGATCGCGGTGAACAGGTAGCTGAGCGGCTCGACGCGGTCGAGCGGGATCATGAAGAACGGCTCCAAATGGGAAGGAGCGGGCGCGTACAGCTCGAGGTCGTGGAAGCCCGCCGACCGGAGGAGTCGGGCGTAGCCGCCCGGCGTCCGCGCGCCGCGTGGGCCCGACCACGGGCGTGGCGCCACGGTGAGCCGGTTGGGCTCGGCGAGCAGGAACGTCCCGCCCGGCCGGAGCAGCGCGCGGGCGCGCGCGACGATCCGGCGCTGGCGTGCCGGGTCGGGCTGCCACGCGAGGCCGTCGACCAGAGCGACCGCGTCGAAGCTCGCCTCCCGCAGTGGAAACGGCTGATCGAGCCCGAGCTGCAAGGCGACCAGGTTGTGCCGGCCCGTCTGCCGGGCCCGGTGGGCGACTAGCCGCGCCTGGGCGGGGCAGGCGTCGGCGGCGACGACGAGCCCACAGCTCTCGGCGAGGTTGAACGCCGCGGCCCCCCAGCCGCAGTTGAGGTCGACGATCCGGCTCGTCTCGGTCAAGGGGAGGACGAACCGCCATTGCGCGCGGTACTCGTCCACCGCCTGTCGGTACGCGCGCGGATCGAGCGCCCGCAGGCGGTCGTGCAGCGCGACGTCCCAACCCTCGCGCGCGGCCGCCCGCGCCACGCCCCAGCGGTCGTCGATGCCGAGCCGGTGAGCGCGGAGGTCGGTCCCTCCGAAGTGAGGGATGCCGTCGGCGAGCGGCCAGCCGTGGCCGCAGCCGCGGCACCACAGGCCGGCGGCGCTCTGCTCGACCTCGCCGTTGCAGGCGGGGCAGACGAGGATGGACTCGAGCAGGCTGGGCGTGGGCTGGGATCGCACCTGGTCGAGGGCACTCACCGCACGCCTACCTGCCCGGCTTGCGCGCGATGAGGTAGAGCTGGTGGGCGAAGTACACCTTCACCGCCGCTGGCAGCGGCCCGTACTCGATGAACGTCAGGCGCCGGAGCATCCGCTCGACCGCGCTGTCGCTCGGCGGCGGGCGCCTCGCGGGGGAAACCGCGTTCCGCCGCACGAGCTGCCCGACCGGCCGCAGCGCGTCGAAGCCCGGCCACGGTGGCGCGTCGACGAGGCCGGTGTCGACGACCTCCAGCCCGAGGCCGCGCACCACCCGCGCGACGGGCTCGAGCGCCATCCAGCGCCGCGGGCCCCACGGCGACCGGCGTCCCTGGATCGCGCTGGCGAGCGCGTGGACCGGGTACCCCACGTTCAGCGCGTTCGGGACGATGACCATCACGAGCTTGCCGGAGACGCGCGCCATCTCCGCGAGGAGCCGCTCGGGATCGTCGGCCAGCGGGATGTGGTCGAAGCTCCACACCAGGTCGAAGCAGTCGTCGTCGAACGGGAGATGGCAGAGGTCGGCGTGCTCGCGGACGTCGACGCCGCCGAGGCCGAGCGCCGACCAGAACGCGCGGGTCTTCTCGACGACGACCGGGTCGGGGTGGACGAGGCTTACCCGACAGCCCGCCTCGGCGAAGACGACGCTCTGCGTCCCCGGCGAGGCGAAGTACGCCTCCGCGTTGCACGGCGCTTCGAGGACGCTCCGGATCGCGTGCCGCGCCACTAGGCGCCGGCACAGGTGCTTGCGGACGTACCGGCCGTAGACGGAGCCGAAGCCCTCCTCGAAATCGTACAGGCGCGGCTTCTCCACCGCCGGGGAGAGCGCCGTCACGGGAGGCGCCCGATCACGTAGAAGTGGTGGGCGAACAGGTAGTTGAGCGGGAACCGGAGCGCGGCCTCGAACCGTTCGAGCTTGCGGATGGTGCTGTTCTCGCTCATCGCACGCTCGTCTCCCTCCCGCAGCGAGCTCCACACCCACTGCTCGGCCCCGCCTTTGCCCATGAACCGCTTGATCTTGCCGCGCGTGTGCATGTCGAACGTGTCGAACCAGGGCGGCACGTCCACGCACCCACGGTCCACGACCGCGAGGCCGCAGCTGGCGAACAGCGCGACGAGGTTCCCGAGCTTCATCCAGCGGCTGTCGCCGTGGTCCCACGGCTGGCGGCGCGCGGCGTGGTAGAGCTGGTGGATCGGGTAGCCGTAGTTGAACGCGTTCTGCGTGACGACGCAGACGAACCGGCGCGAGACCCGCTTCATCTCCATGAGCAGCGCGCGGGCGTCGCGGTAGTGCTCGAATGTGCAGTAGTTCCACACCCAGTCGAAGGCCCGGTCCGGGAAGGGGAAACGCTCTTCCAGCACCGCGAACGCGACCTTCTCCCGCTGGCCGAGCTCGCCCCAGAACGGCGCGGCGTGCTCGAGGACCGCGCGGCTCGGGCTGCCGACCACGACGTCGGCGCCGAGCTCGCGGGCGAAGAGGACGCTGTTCATCCCGGGGATGCCCATCAGCCCGTCGACCGGCGCCTCGAGCACCCGCGCGATCGTCCGCGCGCCCGGCTCGCGCTGGAAGAAGCAGCGGAGGGCCTTGTTGATCGAGTACCGCTCGGAAGCGATGCCGAGCCCCTCGTCGAACGTCGTGGCCATGTCGGGCAGGTTGGCCTCGAGGAACCGAACGAGCTGGCGGGTGTCCGGCGTCACTCCGGCACGGCCCCCAGCGCGAAGATGTGGTGGCCGACCAGCCACTTGAGCGGGGCGACGAGCTGGCTGCGCTCGAAAGCCGTCATCTGCTGAACCCGCCGCCACAGCGCGTCCGGGTCCGCGCCGTGCTGCCCGTTCGCGCCGAGGCGGGGTGCCCAGCCGATCGTCTCGCGCAGCTCGCGCAACGAGAAGGCGATGTCCGGGATGGGTGGCGCGTCCACGTAGCCGCTCACCACCACGCGCAGGCCGGCCGTCTGGAGCAGCCGCCTCAGCCCCACTTTCGTCCGGATCGCGACGCTGCCGCGCTCGGCGTGGCGGCAGGGCGTGCCGGTCAGCGCGTGGTAGACGAGGTGGATCGGCGTGCCGGGGTTGACGACGTTCGGGACAAAGACCAGCACGTGCTTGCGCGCGAGCGGAACCATCTCGCGGACGATCGACGGCGTCATCTGGGCCGACGCGAAGCTCCACACCAGGTCGGCGCGCGGTGCCGAGGCGCGGCTGCTGAAGGCGGGGCGGAGCGGCAGCGCCCACGCCGACTCGATCGGCTCGACCGGGTCGTCGGCGACGGTCGCCGGCACACCGGCGGCGAGGAACGTCACGTTGTCGTAGCCCCTGGTGATCGCGCAGCCGAGCTCGAGCACGCTCCTGTACCCGTGCCGCGCGAGCAGCCGCCGGAACATCCGGCTCAGGACGACGCGCTCGTAGACCGAGCCGATGCCCTCGTGCTGGAGGTGGGCGCAGAACAGCCGCTCGACCGGCGGTGGAGCGCTAGGCGTCGGCGTCATACGCCATCACCGGCACGTACGCGCAGCGGCAGCCGCCGCTGTTCGTGCACCCGGCGATCGGGATCGTCGGCGCGTCGTCCAGCGTGTAGACGCGCTCGGCCGCGACCTGGCAGGCCGGGCAGCTATCCCCACCGGCGAGCACCCGCACGCCCCGGATCGCGCCGTGGGCGCGCGCACCCATCCGGTACCGGCCGAGCACGCGCTCGGCGTAGTCAGGGCCCTTCGGAGAGCGCACGTGCCCGGCCAGCCACGTAGGCGCGCCGGCCGCGGGCTTCGCACCAGGCATCGGCGTCACGCTGCCGAATCGGCGGTGGCGATCCTGGGGGAACCGGGGGCCAGCGACGCGTGCGCGAGCTTGGTGCCCACCCGCGCCAGCGTGGGGGGGTGGAGCAGCATGTTCGTGTAGCTCGCGTTGGCCAGCGGGCAGTGGCACTCGCGCGCGCGGATGCTGGCCCGCACGCGCGCCGCCTCGGCGGAGAACCAGACGCGCCGGAAGTCGTAGTCGGCGTCGCGCAGGTTCATCAGGTTGTCGGCCCGGACGCAGCACGGCCAGACCTCGCCGTTGGCGTAGATCTGAGCCGACGCCCACCCGGCGAAGCAGGGGATCACCTGCGTCTCCTCCGCCAGGATGCGCTTGACGAGCCGGTAGTACTCGACGCGGAACGCTTCGGTGACGCGCGAAATGCCGGCGAACCGGCGCCGCTCGAGCCGGTCGATCAGGCCGTCGATCGCCGCCGCGTACTTCTCGGCCGGCGGCGTGATCGGCACGCCGACGGTGTCGAGCTCGACGCGCTGCTCGGCTACCTCCGTGATGTACGCGTCCGGCTCGATCCCGAGCGCGTACTCGAAGAGCTCGGCCGCGTCGTCGACGTTGAAGCGCGAGATGACCGAGTGGACGCCAACGGTGAGGTTCGGCAGCTTCAGCGCCTTGAGGGCGGCGAAGTTCTTCTCGAACTTCTCGAAGTTGCCGGCGATCCCACGGATCCGGTCGTGCTTCGCGCCGACGCCGTCGAGCGAGAGGTTGATGATGACGCTGGCGTCGGGGCAGCCGCGGCAGATCTCCTCGACCTTCGTGGGGATGATGCTGTGCATGAGGCTGTTGGTCGGGATGTTGATGATCCCCGGCCGGCAGTGCTCGTACAGCGAGAGGCAGAGCGGCACCAGGTCCCGGAACATGAACGGCTCGCCGCCGCTGACGGTGAACCAGAACGGCGCCCGCCCGAGGCTGCGGAAGACGCGGTCCCACTCGTCGATCGTGAGCTCGTCCTCGCGTTTCATCCAGATGTTGCAGGTCAGGCAGCGCGAGTTGCAGCGGGGCGAGGGGCTCAGCGTCAGGTTGATCGGCAGCATCTTGGGCCACCCGAACCGCCGGCTCAGCAGGTACAGAGGTATCTTCGGGAGCAGCCCAATCACTCGATGGCGCCCTTGGTCGTCATCGCGACGTCCCACACGGCGTGGTCCTGCAGCTGGAAGGTGCAGTCCATCCAGCCCAGGAAGCGGCCGTAGAGCTCGAGCGCGGCGACCGCCGGGGTCCACACGACGTAGCGCCAGTCCCAGCGCCACGCGTGCAGCAGCGCCGCGAGGATGTGCCCGACGCCGAGCGTCGAGACGACGTAGCCCTGCCGCCGCTTGATCCGCAGGTGGCCGGCGTAGATGCGCCGGCGCTGTTTGAGCAGGTCGCGCACCGTCTCCGGCCCGCGGTTGTAGGCGATCGCGTCCGGCACGTAGCGCAGCGAGTAGCCCTGCCCACGCACGAGCGGCTCGATGTCCGCCTCGTCGACGGCGGACGTGTGCGGAATCCGGCGGAACACCCGCCGGAACGCGATCACCTCGCCCATCTTCGGCCGCCGGAGGGCGATCTGGTGGTGCAGGTCCCAGAGCAGGTGCGCTGCGAACCCCATAAAAGACGTCCGGTCGTTGACGGGGACCGGCCGGCAGCCGGTCATCCCGACGTTCGGGTCGGCGAACGGCGCCAGCAGCCGTGCGATCGCGCCGGGCGCGGGGATCGTGTCGGCGCTCTCGAGCACGAGGATGTCCGACTGCGCCACGGCCAGGAAGACGTTCACGGCCGACGCCTTCCCTTCGCGGCGCGCCTGGCTCAGGAGCTTGACCTTCGGCTCGCGGGCCTCGTACCCGCGGACGATCTCCTCCGTGCGGTCGGTGCAGCCGCTGGCGAGGACGATGATCTCGCGGATGTGGCAGGTGGGGCCCTGCTGGGCGAGGAGCGCCTCGATCAGGCGGGCGATGTTCGCCTCTTCGTTGTACGCCATGACGCCGACGCTGCACGCGACGGCGACCGGCGCCGGCACGCTCCGTTGATCCCGGATGGACGAGCCAACCGGTGTTTCGCTGACGTTCATTCTGGGTTGCAGCCGATGACATGGGACCACGGCACTGTCGCGCCGTGGACGCAATCCGGTTGAGAAAAGGGGGTGAGGAGGTGCACAGAGCGCCCCGGCGCCTCAGACCGCCTCCGCGAGCTCCCGGTGCCGGATGCGGGCGACCAGGATCGCCCCGAGCGCCAGCACCTCCAGGGTCGCGGTGGCGGCGAACAGGGCCGGGATGGCGACGACCCCCACCGCGTCCAGGATCGCCAGCGTCGCCGCCGCCCGGACGACGAGCTGCGCGGTCTTGGTGAGGAGCGGGGTGCGCGAATCGCGCAGCGCGATCAAGCCGCGGGCGACCACTTCCGACGCGACGTAGGCCGGAAGGCCGAGCGCGTAGACGACCAGCAGCCGGTCGGTCAGGTCGGCGGCGTGGCTGTCGAAACGGCCGTGCTCGAAGACGACGTGGATCAGCGGGCGGCCGGCGACGATCAGGGCGGCCGCGGTCGGGACGGCCAGGAGGAGCACCGTGCCCACCGTGCGCAGCGTGACGGTCCGCATGCGCCGCCACTCCCCGGCCGCGGCACACGCCGCGAGCGCCGGGAACCCGGACTGCCCGACCGCCTTACCCAGCAGCGAGATCGGCAGCCCGATCAGGAGGAGCGCGTTGTAGAGCGCGGCGACCGCCGCGGGGTCGGACGTCTTCGACGCGAGCGCCGTGTCGAGCACCGCGCCGGCGTAGCCGACCCCGACCCACAGCCCGTTGGGGACCAGCGACCGGACGACGTCGTGCAAGCGGCGGTCCCAAGGGCGCCAGAGGAAGCGGTATTCGAACCGGCCGACGAGGCCAGGGATGACGAGCGCGAGCTGCAGGAACCCCGAGGCGACGAACCCGAGCGCGGGGCCGAGGACCCCGATCGGTGGGTACAGCCAGCTCAGGACGATGCCGCCCACGAGCGCGACGTTGTGGCTCGCGTAGGAGATCGCGCCGAGGGCGAACTGGTTCCGGCTGTTCTGCAGCGCGATCGCCACGCTGGCGACGATCAGGATGAGCGGCTGGACGAGCATCACGCGCGTCAGCACCGCGGTCAACTGGCTCGTCGCGTCGTCGAACCCTGGCGCGATGGCGGTCGCGACCAGCCCGGGGGCGCCGAGCTCGCCGAGCAGCACCACTAGCAGCATGGCCGGGACGAGGGCGTTGAGGACGATGCTCGTCAGCTCGGAGACGCCCTCCGGCCCGCGCTCGCGCTCGTCGGCGACGAGCACCGGAATGAGCGCCGAGAACAGCGCCCGGCCGCCGACCAGGCCGTAGAGCAGGTTCGGCAGGCGCGTCGCCGCGTAGAAGGCGCTCGCCTCGGCGCCAGCGCCGAACCGCGCGTTGAACAGCGCCTGCTGGAACGCGCCGAGCAGCGCCGAGAGGAGGAAGGAGCCCATGAGCAGCAGCGCGCCACG
>DASRFH010000187.1:0-2739 GCA_035651675.1 Chloroflexota bacterium
TGCTCGAGGCGCTGGAGCACGGTGTCGTGCTCCACGATCGGGGCGCCTACGCAGATCTGCGTGCACGCTTCCGAGCGCTGCGCGAGCGGGGCGTGCTGACCCCCACCCCGGGCGGCTGGCAGGTCGACGAACGTGCTTCCGGTTAGGAGGGTTCAGAGGTGGCGCGGGCGATGGAGACGCTGGCGAGGTCGACGGTGGGGGGGGTGGACGCGGCGCGCGGTGATCTCGGAACGACGGCCCTCCGCGGTCTGCTGACCTGCCTGTTTCTCGCCACGACCGCCTGCGCCCCGGTCGGCGCGGCATCGACCAACCGAACGTCGCTGCCGTTCGCGCCGCACGGCGGCGACGTGAACCCGCCCGCGTCGGTCTGGCGCTGGCAGAACCCGCTGCCACACGGGGACGCGCTGCTGGCGGTCTCGTTCGTCGACGCGAGCACCGGCTGGGTCGTCGGCGAGGGAGGGATGGTGCAGAAGTCGACCGACGGCGGGCAGACGTGGTCGATCCAGTCGGCGCCGACGACGCGCAAGCTCCGGCGCGTGCGCGCGCTCTCGCCCACGACCGCCTGGGCGGCCGGCGACGTTGGGACGGTGCTGCGGACCGACGACGGCGGCGCGACCTGGCGCGCTCAGACAACAGGCACGACCGACAACCTGATCGGGTTCGACGCGCCGTCGGCGAGCGTGGCGTGGGCCATGAGCGACACGCACGTGTTCCGGACGGTGGATGGCGGCGTGACGTGGACGATGGTTTGGCAGCCGAATTTCGCGCCAGTCCCCTTTTGCGCCACGACGCTCCTGGCGCTGGCCGCCGCCTCGGCGGACGCGGCATTCGTCACGCACTGCGCCACCGTTTCCTACACGCGCGACGGCGGCCAGACGTGGCAGAGCTTCGACTTTACGTGCGGCTTCGACGGCTGCCAGCGGTTGTCGGGGATCAGCGCCGGCAGCCCGGCGGACGTGTATGTCGTCGGCTCCGAGTCGGTGCGCTTCGGCATCTACGGGCGGGTGACGCACGTCTCGCACGACGGGGGCGCGACGTGGTCGAGCAAGTACGAGTTCATGGTCGAACCGGTCTATGGCGAAAGCGTCGTTGCCGTTTCCTCGTCGGTCGCCTGGGCGACGGACCCTCTCGACGTACGCGTCACAACCGACGGAGGCGCCACCTGGCGGGTAGTCCGTTCGGGAGGAGGCATGGTCGCCGCACTCTCCGCCTCGCAGGCCTGGCTCCTGGCTGGCACGACGAGCATCCTCCGCACCGCTGACGGCGGAACGACGTGGAGCGAGTCGAACAAGCAGGCCTCCGCGACCGGCCAGTGGCTGCGCGGCGTCTCGGTCGCGCCGGATGGCTCGACGGTCTGGGCGGTCGGCAGCGACTACGGCGCGCCCGACTTCAACCACGGCACGGCCGGCTCCTACTTGTTGCGCTCGACCGACGCCGGCGGCACGTGGTCGACGGTCTCGATCCCGAACATGCTGCCGTGGAGCGTCGCGACCGGCGGCGCGGCGGTCTGGGTCGGCGGGGCAGACGGCGCGGTGGCTCGCAGCCTCGACGGCGGGGCCACCTGGTCCTCCACCAAGCTCGACGCGCCGAGCGGGCAGGGCGTCGTCGCGATCGCCGCCTCTTCCGCCAACGTGGCCTGGGCGTCGATCGGCGCGGCACCGCTCAACGGCGCGCCGGGCCACATCTACCGGACGATCGACGGCGGGCAGAGCTGGACACCCCAGCGCCTGCCGAACGTCGGCTCGACCCAACCGTCGGTGATGCGGATGGTCGCCGTCTCCGATTCAGCCGCCTGGGGGGTGGACCCGTACCACTGTGCCGTGCTGCGCACCGCCGACGGCGGCGCCTCGTGGAGCAGCTCCACGCCGCCCAGCTGCGCCGGGCTGTGGGGCGTCTTCGCGACGTCGCCGACGACCGCCTTCGCGAGCGGCCAGCACCAGGACCAGACGCCGGCGATCTACCAGACGACCGACGGCGGTGCGACGTGGCTCGACCGCCCGACCGGTTTCGCAGTGGACCACAACAGCGTGCTGTTCGCCGTCGGCGGCACCGAGCAGGCCCTTTGGGCGGTCGGCGCCTCCGACGGCGACGTGACCGCGAGCAGCGACGGCGGACTCACCTGGCACCCGCAGCGCAGCCACGCGGCGGTGGGGCTGTGGGGCGTCGCGGCCGCGTCCCCTTCGACCGCGTGGGCGGTCGGCGAGCGCGGCGCGATCCTGCGCGCCACCCGGTCGTAGGCGGCACGGGGTTAGACGAAGAGCGGCTCCATCGCGCGCCCCTCGACCAGCGCCCGCATCTCGGCGTCGGATGGCTTCGCCTCGAACCGCTCGGCCGCGTCGAGGATGGTCGGCAGCAGGCGGACGTCGCCGGCCGTGATCACGAAGAGCTCCGGCCGGCCGAGCGCCCAGTGGACCGCGCGGGCGACGTCGGCCGGGTCTTCGAGCGGCTGGTACCAGGTCGTGGCGGCGCCGCGCTCGCGCCCGCTCCAGGGCCGGTAGGCGATCGACTTGATCGTCTGCACCGCCGTGTTCCGCTCGCGGCAGGTCGCGACGAGCGCGTCGAAGTTCTCCCTGTAGTAAGGGCTCGCGTAGGTCAGGTAGTTGTACGGCAGCAGCACCGAGTCGAAGTCGAAGCGGGCCAGGCTGCGTCGGTGGGTCGCCGCGATCTGGGCGCCGTGGCCGGTCACGCCGATGAAGCGGACCAACCCCTGCTCACGCGCCTCGACCGCCGCCTCGATCG
>DASRFH010000188.1:0-3308 GCA_035651675.1 Chloroflexota bacterium
CGGCAAGCACACCTACTGCCTCGCCGCCGACCCGCGCCGGCCGGAGCGGGTGTACTGCGGCACGTTCGGCCAGGGGCTCTGGCGCAGCGACGACGCGGGCGCCACCTGGCGGCCGACCGGGCCGGGCATCGCGTCGGACGCGGTGATGTCCGTCGCGGTCGGGCCCGACGGCGTCGTCTGGGCGGGCACGGAGCCGAGCATGCTCTACCGATCCGAGGACGGCGGCGATACGTGGACGGCGTGCCCGGCGCTGGGCGAGCTGCCCTCGGCGCCGACCTGGAGCTTCCCGCCGCGGCCGTGGACCCACCACGTGCGCTGGATCGCGCCCGACCCCACGGAAGCCGGCCGCGTCTTCGTCGGCATCGAGCTCGGCGGCGTGATGCGCAGCCTCGACGGCGGGCGGACGTGGGAGGACCGCAAGCCCGGCTCGCAGCCCGACGCGCACACGCTGGCGACCCACCCCGCCGCGCCGGGGGCGGTGTACGAGGCGGCCGGCGGCGGGTTCGCCGAGACGCGCGACGGCGGGGCGACCTGGCGCGGCCACGACGCCGGGCTGCGCTGGCGGTACCTCTGGGGCCTGGCGGTCGACCCGGGCGACCCCGACGTGCTGGTCGTCTCGGCATCGCCTGGCCCGCGCGAGGCGCACGACGAGCGCACGGCGCGCGCTGATCCACCGCCGCGTCGGCGGCGGCCCGTGGGAGCCGGTGGCCGACGGGCTGCCCGGCGAGCAGGGGACGCGCGGCTACGTGCTGGCGTCGCACGCGGCCGAGCCCGGCGTTTTCTACGCTGCGCCGCACGACGCCCGCGTCCACCGCTCCGCCGACGGCGGCCGGTCGTGGGAGCAGCTCCCGATCGCCTGGCCGAACGGGTACGAGGCCAGGGAGGGCAACGCGCTGCTGGTAACGGCGGCGCCTTGACCCGCGGCCGCCGGCGCTAACCGTGGCGGGGCAGGCAGATCCGGCGGAACCTGGGGAGATGGGCGAAGCGGCTTCCCCCAGGCCTGGGTCAAGGCGGGCGACGGCGGGAACGGCACCGTGTCGTTCCGCCGGGAGAAGTTTGTCCCGCTCGGCGGGCCGGACGGCGGGGACGGCGGGCGGGGCGGCTCGTCGCTCGTCCCGAGCGCCTCGCACCGGGCGAGGAGCCCCACCGCACGGAACGGGACCCTGCCAGCGATCCCCCCTCGATGCGGCCGAACAGATGCCTGGCGAGGGCGTGCGCGTGGTCGGAGGCGGTGTGGAACGCGACGATCGTGGTGGACTCGACCGGCACGCGGTGACTGGACCCAAGGGCCGCGTCGATGGTCGCGGCCGACACCTGTTCACCCAGCTCGCACGCCACGGCGCGTGGCTCCGGGCGTGGTCGGCTTGGGTACCATGTCGGCGCGATGAGCACGGGCAGCTCGGTCAAGACCGTCAAGATGGTGGTGAACCGCCGCGCGCTGGTGCGCGCGTGCGGCCGCGCGGCGCAGGCGGGGGTGGGCCGCGGCGGCGTCTACGACGTGCGCGGGTCGGCGCTCGTGATCTGGGACGCGCCGTGGCCGTCGCTCCCGCTCAGGCCAAAGGGAGAGCCGATCGGGATGATCTCGTGGCACTGGGGGACGCCCGCCCCGCCGTTCGCGACCATCCACCGCGTCGAGGCGGGCGATGGGCACACCGTCGAGGAGATCCTCGACCACCTGCGCCGCCTGCTCGAGCCGACGCCGCGCGAGGAGCCGGGCGAGGAGTACCGCTGACGGCTTTGCGTACCCGCGGACCGCTGTGTATAGTGTTTGTTCGTGCGCCGCGAAGCCGGCGCGTAGCACAGGGAGGCTAGATGCATGTAGCTCTGCGCGAAGGGGAGACCCAGGAGGCCCTGCTCGCGCGCTTTACGAAGGGTGTGCAGCGCAGCGGGATCCTGAAGGAAGCCCGGGAACACCGGTTCTTCATCCCCAAGCCAGAGAAGATGCGCATCGCCGCCCGCAAGGCCGCGCGCAAAGCCGCGCGGCGCGCCGCCCGCGCCGCGGCCCGCGCCGCCCGCAGTCGGTAGCACGCTCCTGCCGTTCCGAGCGGAGCGGGGTACCTCGACCGCCCCGATGAGCGCCGGCGCGGACCACGCGCGCCGTCGCCGAGGTTCCTCGTTGCCCACGCGCCGCGGATCGATAGGGCACGATGCCACCTGACGCCATCCGCGCCGGGATCGTCGGCGCGGGGTGGATGGGTCAGGTCCACGCGCGGTCGTGGGTGCGCAACGCGCCGCGCGGCGTCATCGCCGCCGTGACCGACGTCTCCGAGGCCCGCGCCCGGGCGCTCTCCGACGAGCACACCGGCGGCCAGGCGCGGACCTACCCGGACCTCGACGCACTGCTCGCCGACCCCGACGTCGACGCCGTCGACATCTGCCTGCCGCACCACCTTCACGCCGACGCGATCGTCAAGGCGGCGCGCGCCGGCAAGCAGGTCTTCTGCGAGAAGCCGCTCTGCCTCTCGTTCGACGAGGCGCGGCGGATCAAGCGGGCGCTCGACGAGACGGGCGTGACGCTCGTCTGCGCCCACAACAACCTCTTCCAGCTCCCGCTCGTCGAGGCGCGGCGCCTCATCGCCGACGGCGTGGTCGGCCGCGTCTACGACGTCGAGTCGTTCGAGATCGGGCGGAACGTGGGGCTGCTCACCGGCCGCGCGCCGGTGCGGCTCGCCGCCGGCGAGAGCTCGTTCGCCTGGCGCAAGGACCTGTCGCGGATGGGCGGCGCCGAGCTGCTCGACACCGGCTGGCACGGCGCCTACCGGCTGCTGGCGCTCGCCGACTCGCGCCCGACCGAGGTCGTGGCGATGCTGGGCAACCACCACGTCAAGGAGCTGCCCGGCGAGGACACCGGCCACGTGCTGGTGCGCTTCGCCTCCGGGATGCAGGGCTCGCTCCTGACGAGCTGGGCGTTCAGCGGCGAGCCGGAGGCCCCGCAGTTCCGGGTGAGCGGCCAGCTCGCCACGCTCGCCGGCGGGATCACCAGACTGGTCGTCGCGCCGACGAACTGGCCATCGCGGCCGGCCGAGCGGACGTGGGACACCACGCACGGCGAGAGCTACGTGCGCGAAGTGACCCACTTCCTC
Source organism: Chloroflexota bacterium (assembly GCA_035651675.1). GTDB lineage: Bacteria > Chloroflexota > UBA6077 > FW602-bin22 > FW602-bin22 > DASRFH01. The sequence continues at coordinate 3,084 of DASRFH010000188.1, forward strand.
GACGTCCTGCTCGACGGCGCCGAGTCGCAGGCGAGCTGGCACCACGCCGTGCGCACGCTGCAGCTCATCCGCGGCGCCTACCTCAGCGCCGAGCAGCGCCGCGTGGTGGATCTCCCCGAAGACCCGCTCGAGCTCTAGCCCGAGCCCCGCGACCGCGGGCGCACAGTCCACGGCCAACGCCCACGCGCGACGACGCGGCCGCGGCGGCGGCCCGCGCCACTTGAC
>DASRFH010000189.1:0-29036 GCA_035651675.1 Chloroflexota bacterium
GTGCCGCCGGTTGTTATGTCCCCGACCCGCCCATATAATCGCGCGGTGCCGGTCGGAGGCTAGCGACGAGCGTAAGCACGCTCGTCTGCCTTGTGGGGCGGCGGTGGTGCCGGCTCGTGCCCAAGACTCGACGTGAGCCGGCCGTTAATGTTTGCTATTCTACGCCCGGGCCCGTGCTGTGCGTGACGCGTTGGACGGGGAAAGGAACCTAGAAGCGATGATGCCAATTCCAGAGGCGGAGTCGTTTGCTCGGATCAAGGTGATCGGCGTCGGCGGGGGCGGATCCAATGCCGTGAGCCGGATGGTCCGGGCCGAGGTCCGCGGGATTGAGTTCATCGCGGTCAACACCGACGCCCAGGCGCTGGTACGGGCCGACGCGGACCGCAAGATCCACATCGGCGACAAGCTGACCAAGGGCCTGGGCGCCGGAGGCGACCCGAAGGTCGGCGCCAAGTCGGCCGAGGAGACCAGCGACCAGATCTACGATGCCCTCAAGGACTCCGACATGGTGTTCATCACCGCCGGCATGGGCGGTGGGACGGGGTCGGGCGCCGCGCCGGTGATCGCGCAGATCGCCCAGGAAGTCGGGGCGCTGACCGTCGGCGTCGTCACAAGGCCGTTCTCGTGGGAGGGCACGCGACGCAAGCAGATCGCGGACGAGGCGATCGGTCAGCTCCGCGATAAGGTCGACACGCTCATCGCGATCCCGAACGACCGCATCCTGACGATCGTCGACAAGAAGATGCCCTTCGACCAGGCTCTCAAGGTCGTCGACGAGGTCCTGCACCACGGGATCCAGGGCATCGCCGAGATCATCACGCAGCCCGGTCTGATCAACGTCGACTTCGCCGACGTCAAGGCGATCATGTCGCAGGCCGGTTCGGCGCTGATGGCGATCGGGCGCGGCACCGGGGAGAACCGCGCGGCTGAGGCGGCCCAGGCGGCGATCTCGAGCCCGCTGCTCGAGAACTCGATCGATGGTGCGCGCGGCGTGCTGTTCAACGTGACGGGCGGCAGCGACCTCACGCTGCACGAGGTCACGGAGGCCGCGAGCATCATCTCGCAGGCGGCCGACGCCGACGCGAACATCATCTTCGGCGCGGTGATCGACCCTCGCCTCGAGGGTGAGATCAAGATCACGGCGATCGCGACCGGGTTCGACGGGGGCAGCCGGCCAGCGGCGCGGGGCTTCCCGAGCTTCTCGTCCCTCACCGGGAACAACGCGCCGGCGCCCCGATTCCCGTCGCCGGCGCGCGACGTGCCTTCGAACGGCGAGGAGTCGGCCGACTTGCCGCCGTTCATCCAGCGGCGGGCGCCGAGCCCCGGACCGGCGCCGGCACCCCGCCCCAACCCGCCGCAGCCGCGGCCGGCGACCGAGACGCCGCTCCCGGAGTTCCTCAGGTCGCTCCGGGACCACTGATCCGCGGCTGAGCTCGCCCGCCTACTCGACGTAGGCCGGCACGCCGCCCGCCGCGGCGGCCGCACGCGCGTGCGCCGCCTGAGCGTCTACCTGCCAACCCCAACATGTCGTGGTTATGTCGCCAGTTAACGGCTTCCTAATGCCCGGCCGTTCTCGCGGTAATAGGTGGCTAAGACGTCGCAATTCGCGCCAAACTGCTAACTTTATGTCATCTTACGCCTTGACTACGCAACCCATAGTGGTACACTTGGCGTGCGACCACAACATCTAGTCGACGATAAACAACCACGCCCGTTTCGAGGGCGGCGCCGGTGTGGCGGCGCCGGATGTGCCGCGGTTGGCCGCTGCATCGGAGGAAACAGTGCGCTGTCTCATCTGCGGGTCCGACGAGCCGGGGACGAAGGTCGTGGATTCGCGCGAGCTCGACAACGCCGTCCGCCGGCGCCGCGAGTGCCTGAGCTGCGGGCAGCGGTTCACAACGTACGAGCGCGCCGAGCGGCTCGGGTTCCTCGTCGTCAAGAAGGACGGCCGGCGCGAGGAGTACGACCGGGAGAAGCTCGGCCGCAGCATCCGCATGGCCTGCTTCAAGCGGGCGATCCCGGCCGAGACGGTCGAGGCGACCGTCGCCGACATCGAAGCGGAGCTGTTTGGCATGGGGCGTGCCGAGGTTCCGTCGCAGCTTATCGGTGAGCGCGTGATGGCGTCGCTGCGCGAGTTGGACGAAGTCGCGTACGTCCGCTTCGCGAGCGTCTACCGCGCGTTCAAGGACGTCGACACCATGGTCGACGAGATCGAAGGGCTCCGGCAATGGAAGCGCCGGCTGATGGAGTCGCGGAACCAGCTCCGGTTCCGCTTCGAAGAGGATCAGCCGTGCTGGAGCTAGCCGACCTCGGCCAACCGCCGCGCTAGCGTCAGTCTCACGGAACGAGGAGGAACACCCATGGCTATTGCCCGCCCTGTGCGCGCTCCACAGGATGCGTCGACCGTACCGAGCGAGCAGCGCACCGAGCTCGAAGGAATCCGCCAGAAGGTGTTCCTCGACCGGTACAGCTTGAAGGACCGCGACGGCAACCCGACCGAACGCCACCCCGAACAGATGTGGTGGCGCGTCGCGCAGGGCATCGCCCAGGTCGAACGCTCGGCCGAAAAGCGCAGGATGTGGGCGCGGCGCTTCTACGCCGCGCTCTCCGACTTCAAGTTCGTCCCGGGCGGCCGGATCCTGGCCGGCGCCGGCACTGGCCACGCGGTGACCTACTACAACTGCTACGTCATCCCATCGCCGGAGGACAGCCGCGCCGGCATCCTCGACAACCTCAAGATCATGACCGAGATCATGGCCCGCGGCGGGGGCGTCGGCATCAACCTGTCGACGCTGCGCCCACGCGGCTCGTACATCCGGACGGTCAACGGCACCGCCTCCGGGCCGTGCTCCTGGGCCGAGCTCTACTCGGTCGCGACCGGCGACGTCATCCAGCAGGGCGGCAGCCGGCGCGGCGCGCTGATGCTGATGCTCGACGACGACCACCCTGACATCGAAGAGTTCATCACCGTCAAGCAGGACCTGAGCCGGATCAACCACGCCAACCTGTCGGTCTGCGTGTCCGATGCGTTCATGGACGCGGTGCGCCGCGACGGCGACTGGGAGCTCAAGTGGCAGGGCGAGGTCAAGAAGACGCTGAAGGCCCGCTACCTGTGGGACCTCATCTGCACCGCGGCTTGGCGCAGCGCCGAGCCCGGCGTCGTCTTCATGGACCGGTACAACAAGGAATCGAACACCTGGTACTACGAGAACATCCGCTGCGTGAACCCATGCGGCGAGCAGGGGCTGCCACCGTGGGGCGTGTGCAACCTCGGGGCGCTCAACCTGGCCGCGTTCGTCGAGGACGGCGAGATGAACTACGCCGCCCTGGGCGAGCACGCCCGCGTAGCCATGCGCTTCCTCGACAACGTCATCGACGCGAACCTCTACTTCATCAAGGAAAACGCCGACGCCCAGCTCGGCACGCGCCGGACCGGGCTCGGCACGATGGGACTCGGCGACGCGCTGATCAAGATGCGCGTGCGCTACGGCTCGCCTGAGTCGCTGGACGTCATCGAGCAGATCTACGCGACGATCCGTGACGCCGCCTACGATGCGTCGGCCGACATCGCGGCCGAAAAGAGTCCCTTCCCGTTCTTCGAGAAGGAGAAGTACCTCCAGGGCCGCTTCATCAAACGGCTACCCGAGCCGATCCGAGCGAAGATCGCCGCGAACGGCATCCGCAACGCCGTGCTGCTCACGCAGGCGCCGACCGGGACAACCTCGCTGCTCGCGGGCGTCTCGTCGGGCATCGAGCCGGTGTACGACTTCGCGATGGTCCGGCGCGACCGCACCGGCGAGCACGTGCTCTACCACCCGCTGTACAAGGAGTGGCGCGACACCTTCATCGCCGAGCACGGGCGCGAGCCGGCCAAGGACGACCGGCCCGAGTACTTCGTCGGCGCGAACGACCTGACGCCGGAGGACCACGTCAACGTGCAGGCGGTCATCCAGCGCTACACGGACTCTTCGATCTCGAAGACGGTGAACGCGCCGAACAGCCACACCGTCGAGGACGTCAAACGGCTCTACTCGCAGGCGTACGAGCTGGGCTGCAAGGGCGTGACGTACTTCCGCGACGGCTGCCGCGAGGGCGTGCTGTCGCACATCGACGAGAAACCGGCCGCGCCGGAGGCGGCGAAGGGCCACGCCAACGGCACGGCCAACGGCGTGCTCCAGATGCCGAAGCTCACACCGGACCGGACGAACCGGCCCGAGCGGCTCAACGGGTACACCCGGCAGCTCGTCGCCCCCGAGGGCAAGGTCGCGCTGACTCTGAACTCGGACGAGGCTGGACTCTACGAGGTCTTCATCACCGTCGGCCGCGCCGGGTCGGACCTGATGGCGATGGCCGAGGCGATCGGCCGGATGATCAGCTACGCGCTCCAGGTCCCCTCGACGCTAACGCCGGAGGAGCGCACGCGCGAGATCGCGCGCCAGCTCCGCGGGATCGGCGGGAGCCGCTCGATCGGTTTCGGGCCGGAGCAGGTGCGCTCGCTGCCGGACGCCATCGCGCTGGCGCTGCTCAAACACCTCGAGGGCGAGGGTGGTCCGTTGATGTCGCGCGAAGGCGAGCAGCAGCTCCGCCTGCCGATCGTGCGGAACGACGTCGGCGCCGCCGAGGCCGTTCGCGCCAACCTCTGCCCGTCGTGCGGCTCGACCTCGCTCGTCTACGAGGAGGGCTGCAAGAAGTGCTACGCCTGCGGCCACGCGGAGTGCTAGCGCCCGCGCCCCTTCCGGCTCGGCCGGGATGGTCCCGGGCCGAGTGAGTCTGTCCTCGCGGTAAACTTGGCCGGATGACGCTGACGAGCACGGCGACGGGCGGCGCCGTGCTCGTCGCCTTCTCGACGCGCGTCGACGGCGACCTCGCGCTGGCCCAGAGCGCCAACCGCGCCAGGTTCTACCAGCGCCTCGGCGTCGATCCGAGCCACGTCGTCGCGGCCGAGCAGGTCCACGGGGCGAACGTGGCGCGCGTCGGGCGGGTCGACCGCGGGCGCGTCGTGCCAGAGACCGACGCGCTGATCGCCGACGAGCCCGAGGTCTACCTCGCGCTCGTGTTCGCCGACTGCGTCCCGATCGTGCTGCACGACCCGGTCCGCCGGGCGGTCGCGGCGGTACACGCCGGCTGGCGGGGGACCGCGGCACGCATCGCGGCCAGGGCTGTCGCCGAGATGCGCGCCTCTTTCGGCAGCGACCCGGCCAACCTCCGTGCCACGTTCGGCCCGGCGATCGGCCGTTGTTGCTACGAGGTGAGCGCCGACGTCGCCGACGCCGTCCAGGCGACCGTGCCGGATGCGGTCGTGGTCGCCGCGGGGCCGCGCGGCCGGCCGCTGCTCGACCTGCCGGCCGCCAACCGAGCGCAGCTCCTGACGGCCGGCCTGGTGCCACGTCACCTCGCCTGGCGGGTGTGCTGCACCTCATGCCAGGTCGACCGCTATTTCTCGCACCGCGCCGAGGCCGGGCAAGCGGCCCGGATGGCGGCGCTCGTCGGGCTCCGCGGGGAGGGCGAGACATGACCGTCGACGTCGACGCGATCGCCGCCAACCTGGCAGCCGTCCAGCGACGCATCGAGCGGGCCGCCGAGCGGGCCGGTCGCGATCCCTCGACCGTCACGCTGATCGGAGTCTCGAAGACGATGCCGCCCGAGCGCGTCCGCGCCGCCTACGACGCCGGGCTGCGACACTTCGGCGAGAACCGCGTCCAGGAGGGGGAGGCGAAGATCGACGCGGTTCGGCTTCCCGACGCCACCTGGCACCTGATCGGCCACCTGCAGACGAACAAGGCGAAGCCGGCCGCGCGCTGTTTCCAGGTGATCCACTCGATCGACAGCGAGCGCGTCGCCGACGCCCTGAGCCGCGTGGGGCAGGACGTGAAGGTGCTGTTGGAGGTCAATTACGCCGGCGAGGAATCGAAATTCGGCGTCTCACCGGAGGACGCACCAGCACTGGCCGCGCACGTGCGCAACCTGCCGCACCTCCGGCTGGTCGGGCTAATGACGGTGGCGCCGTTCGTCGAGGAGGCCGAGCAGGTCCGCCCCGTTTTCCGCGGCATGCGCGAGCTCGGCGAGCGGCTGCGCGGTGACGGCGAGTGGCACCTCTCGATGGGGATGACCAACGACTTCGAGGTGGCGGTCGAGGAGGGCGCCACGTTCGTCCGGATCGGTCGGGCAATCTTCGGCGAACGGCTGTGAGCTATGATTGCCCGACTGAAGAGGTAACGTGCCCGCCTATTTCCTGTCGACCTTCGTCGGCGTCTTGTGCCAGGTGCTCGCGGCGGCGATCTTCATCCGCGCGCTGCTCTCCTGGATCCCCAACATGCGGCCGGACCACCCGCTGGTCCGGTTCCTCATGGACATCACCGAGCCGATCCTCCAGCCGCTGCGCCGCGTTATCCCGACCGTCGGGATGATGGACTTGTCCCCGCTCATCGCGATGATCGTGCTGAGCCAGGCGGGTGGGATCCTCGCGGCCAGCCTCCGGAGCGCCGGCCTCTAGTGCCGCTCGACCTGCGGTCGTTCCTGGGCGAGCCGCCCGCGCCCTGGCGCATCATCGCCGAGCGGAAGATCCAGGAGTGGATCGACGACGGCGGCCCGGATCGGCTCCCGAACAAGGGCCAGCCGCTGGACCTGACCGACAACCCGTTCGTGCCGGCCGACCTCCGCATGGCGTTCCGGGTGATGAAAAACGCCGACGTCGCGCCCGACTGGATCGAGATCGCGAAGGAGATCGAGGTCGAACTGTCCCGCTGCCGCGAGGCGGCCCGGCGCTTCCACGATGGCCACCGGCGCGACCGCATCCTGATGCGCGGCGCCGCCGCCGACGCCGTCCCGCCGATCCGCGAGCGCATGCGCGAGCGCGCGGCGCGCTTCGCCGAGGAGCAGCGCGCCCGGTACCGCCAGGTCAATCGCCTGATCGATCGCTTCAACGTCGCCTGTCCGGTCGCGCACCTCCACAAGCGGCGGTTGGACCTCGAGAGCGAGGTGAGCCGCGCGCTCGCCGCGCCCCCCGGCGCCACGGCGTAAGAGGGCCGCGCGGGGCGCTCCTCTACGGCACCCGCTCGACGACGACGTACGGGTCGCCGCCGATGAAGTAGTCGCCGGGGAACGCGCCCTGGTTGGCGCTCGCCCCGGGCAGCGACAGCACGTACTGGCCGTCGACCGGGACCACGCTGCCGGTGCCGCCGACCTTGTCGTGGAGCTCGGCCGGCTCGCCGGTCGCCGAGGGGACGACCAGCGGCGCATCGGCCGGCCCGGTCGCCCACGCCACGGTGATCCGCTGTCCGGGGCGCTCGAGCTCGATCCGCTCGACGCCACTGCCCCCGGCGCGGTGGGCACGGACGACGCCGGACAGCTCGGCGGTTGCGAACCGGAAAGCGGCCTCGGCAGTACGTGGCGTGCCGTCGGCCTCGAGCAGCCCCCACGCCTCTTGCTCGCCCGTGTTCGAGGCGCGGTAGAGGTAGATCCGCTCGACGTCGGCCGCCACGGCGTAGGCGAGCGCCTCGACGACGAAGGCGGCCTGCTCCGAGCTCGTCGCCGACCAGCGGTACGGCCGCGGATCGGCACCGCGCACCGGTGCGTCGTCCCAGGCCGCGACGTTCGTCTCGGTGATCCAGATCGGCTGCGTCAACCCGCGCGCGCGGAGCCGGTCCCGCAGCGCGGTGGTCCCGACGTAGACGTCGGCGGGGCGGTGGTACGCGTGCCAGGCGAGGGCGTCGAAGGCGCCGCGCCGGCCGGGCGGCGCCGGGTCAGCGGTCGCGGCGTCGAGGAGGCGGTCGAGGAACGCGAGGTTGCGGTAGCCGTCGAGCCCGCCGACGACCACCTTGGCCGACGGGTCGGCGTGGCGGATCGCGGCCATGGCCGTCGAGAGCAGTCGGTAGTACTGCTCGGGCGTTCCGGTCCAGAAGTCGGGCCGGTTCGGCTCGTTCCAAATCTCGTAGGCGCCGATGCGTCCACGGTATCGCGCGGCGAGTGCGTGGACGAACCGGCCCCACACGTTCGTTTGGCCGACGCTCCCGTCAGGCAGGATCGGCGGCGCGTCGAGGCCAGGCGGGGGCGCCGCCGCCGCGTCGGCCGCCCACGACGGCGTGCCGACGAGCACCGCCAACAGCGGCATGCCGGCCGCCTCGTTCGCCGCGACGACCGCGTCGGCCGACGCCCAGTCGTACTGGCCCGGGGCGAGCTCGATGCGGTCCCAGCGCAGCTCCCAACGGTTGCCGCCGGCGCCGGCCTGGCGCGCGCGCGTCATCCAGGCGATCTGGCCGCTGCGCGGCAGCCCCAGCACAGCCGCGCCGTCCGGCAGCACGTTCGCGAGGCCGAAGCGCGGGTCGTTCGCCGAGGCGGACGGCGCACGCGGAGTGCTGGGCAGCGGCGCCGTGACGAGCGACGCGAGCTCGAGCTGGGGGGCCCTGGCGAGCTGGACCGGGGCGACGCCGGCCGGCGCTCCACCTGGCGGCGCCGGGCCAGCCCCGGTCGGCGTCGAAGTCGGGGTCGGCGCGGTCGCCACGCCGACGGTGACGTCCGCGCTGACGGGGCTGGCGCCGTTGGCGCTGACCTGGACGCGGTAGGTCCCGTCGGGCAGCGCGCTCGGCGCGATCAGCCGCGCGACCACGTCGCCCGAGCCGCCCGACGCGGCGGGCTCGCTGTAGGTCGCGACCCTGGTCCCGCTCGCGTCGACCAGCGCGAAGTCGATCGTCGTCCCGCCGCCGAGGCCGCTGTAGCTGACCGCGGCGACGATCGTCGAGGTGCCGGACGGGAAGGATGTGACCGGGGCGGCCCCGACGTCCAGCCGGTCGGTGGTCTTCACGCTCAACGACGCGGCTGCCGCCACCTGGAGGGAGAGCAGCCAGGCGAGCATGGCGGCGCACGCCCACGTCCACCGCCGCACGGCTACTCCAGCACGTCGAACATGCGCGTCGGGTGGTGGGTCATGAAGCGGCCGCGTTGGGCCGCCAGCTCGGAGCGCTCGTCGGAACGCCGCCAGCGCTCGTACGCCGCGTAGCTCTCCCAGATCTGGACCCACAGGTACTCGTGCGTGTCGATCTGGCCGCGCAGCAGGTACTGGGCCTCCTGGCCGGCCGCCCGCCGGCGCGGCTCGGTCTCGGCGAGCCAGCGCACCCCGTCCGCTTCGCGCCCCGGCAGGAAGTAGATCCGGCGGATGATCGCCAGCTTCGGCACTGACTCCTCGCCTAGCAGGCTGCCGATCGAGTATACCTTCGCGCGCCGCGGCCCCTGGGTTAGAAGCCCCGACTTCCGGCACGCGGCCTAGGTGTGGACCCTCAAGGTCGGGCAAGGACAGCCCGATAATCGTGGTAGCCCGAGGAGACGGAGGAACGCAGCAAGGACGCTATGAACATCGACCGCATCCAGTCCCAACTGATCCGCCTCTACGGCGGCCGCGCCGGGAACACCCGCGGTGCCGACCAGATCGGCGACGCCGGCAGCGCCGCCAACGACTCGAGCGTCCAGGGCGCCGGCGACGGGTTTGTGCTCTCCGACGAGGCGAGCTCGGTCCGCCGCATGGTCGGCGTTGTCGCCTCCGCGCCGGACGTCCGTACCGAGCTCGTCGCCAACCTCCGTGGCCAGGTCCAAGCCGGCACGTACCAGCCGAACGACGAGGCCGTCGCGCGCGCGCTGCTGGGCAGCGGGCAGTAACCTCCCCCTCGGGCAAGCGCTCGACCCCGGACCGCACCGTCCGGGGTCTTCTCACGTCCGCGCGGGGAGGCTCGGTCCGAGAACGGCGACGGCCAGGCAGCCCGCCGCGCCCCCGAGCAGCGCGCCCCCCACGACGTCCGTCGGCCAGTGCTGGCCCTGGTAGACGCGGCACCACGCGCAGAGCAGCACGAAGACGCCGAGCCCACCCCAGACCATCAGCATCCGTGCCGACGGCAACAAGCGCCACGCCAGGTAGCCCCCCAGCACGGCGATGAACGCGGCGCGCAGGACGTGGCCGCTCGGGTACGACTGCATCGTCGGCAGCGTAAGCAGCCCGTAGGCCAGCGTCTTGCGGTAGAACCACTCCGCGGGTGCGGGCTGCTCGACCGTGTATTTGAGCGCCAGCTCGATCGGCAGCGCCAGGAGGAACACGAGCGGAGCGGCCCCCGCTGGCAGGGCCACACCGCTCCGAAGCAGCGCGACGGAGGCCAGGCACCCCACCGCCAGCGCGACCTCGGCCGCGGCGGCGTAGTTGAGCAGGCCGGCTAGCACGTCGAGCGTCGGGCCCGAGACCGCCTGCACCCGCGGCATCAGCCCAAGGTCGACCGGCTCCAACCGCCGCTGGCCGACCAGAACCGTCAGCAGCCCGAACAGGACCAGCAGGATCCCACCGGCCCCGAGCGGTCCCGGCGCGAGATCGACCGACGCACGGCCCCGGTCTCTGCTCAGCACGATCCGCATCGAAGGGCCGATGCTATCATCCGCCCAAAAAGAGACCGCAAGAGCGCCTTCGGAGGTCAGCCCGGATGCCGGGAACCGGCTTCGATTTCCCCGTCTTCTTCCTGCTATTCGGCGTTGGGATGGAGGACATCCGCATCCCAATGGTCGCCATCACCGTGGCCGTGGCCGCGCTCGTGCTCTTCATGCTGTTCCGCGCGGCCGGTAAGGTCGCGGACGAGAGCCAGATCTGTCCGGTCTGCGGCGACCGTCGCGACCAGGCGCCGATCGAGCCATGGCGGCCCGGCTCGCGCTACTGCGAGACCTGCGGCCGTGTGACGCACCGCGACGAGATGGTCGGGGTCGGCGGCGCACACCACTGACGAGCGCGAGCGCGGTCGGCTTCGTCGCGGCCAAACCGCGCTCTGCCAGGCCGCCCTACCAGAACCCTCGAGGAACGTTCCGGTAGGGGTCCAGCACCGGCATCTCGCCGCGTTCGGCGACCCGTTCGAGCCGGGTGAAGAACGCCTCGACCTCGTGCTCGTGCAGCAGCGAGCCCAGCTCGGCCCGCAGTTGGCCGGTCCGCTCAGGATCCGTCGCGAAGTCGAGCAGCCGGTTGGCCAGATCCGCCGGCAGGGGCTGTCCACAGAAGTCCCAGATCACCGTCCGCAGCTTCGGCACGACGTTGAACGTCAACCCGTGGTCGATGCCCCAGATGCGCCCATCGCGGCCCTTGAAACAGTGGCCCGACTTCCGGTCCGCGTTGTTGGTGATGACGTCGAAGAGCGCGATGATCCGCAGCTCGTCCACGTGCTCGGTCCGGAACTGGTGGTAGTCCGACCGGTCGTCGGGCTCGATGAAGAGCTGGAAGCTGCCGATCCCGTGCGGTCCATCCCGGATGACCGTCGGCGGGATGAATTCCATGCCCAGCGCGCGCGACACGCGGTAAGCGGCGAGCTCGCGCCGGTAAAGCGTGCCGTCCGGGAAGTCCCACAGGGGGACCTCGCCCCGGCGCGGCTTGTAGACGGCCAGGAGCTGGGAGCCGTCCGCCCGCCGGAGCACGGCCACGAAGCTGTAGTTCGAGCCCCACGGGATCGACCGCACGCCGACGACTTCGGCGGTGCGCAGCGTCTCCTCGACCGATGCGTCGAACGGCGCGGTCGGGGTCGGGGGGGCGGTCGCGATCACCTCGTCCGGGGCGTCACCGCCGAGCAGCACCACCTCGTCGTCGAGGTCGTCGTCCGCCCACCAGCGCCGCCGCCGTCGCGCCACCTTGCAGCGATTCTACGGACCACCCCAGGGCAGGTCAAACACTCTTGCCCTTGACCGAAACGTACCGGTTGCCTTCCAGCCAGAAGCGGCAAGGCCGCTCGGCCCACGCCCCCGCGTAGGCGACGCCGATCCGCGGCCCGATAGCGATCGGCTCGGCTGGGACGGGGCCGGCGACGAGCTGGAGCGCCGGCCCGCCGAACGACGCCCCATTCAGCGACCGGTCGATCCCGAGCGCCCGGCAGAGTCGGGCGGGGCCGTTCGTCGGCGCACCCACACCAACCAACGGCTCGAGCGCCCGCAGGAGCACGGCACCCGCCTCGCCCGGACGGTGCGCGACCACGTTGAGGCAGTTGTGCAGACCGTAGATCAGGTAGACGTACGCCCGGCCACCAGGCCCGAACATGATCCGAGCGCGACCAGTGGCTGACCTTGCCGCATGGCTGGCGAGATCCTCGGGTCCCCCGTACGCCTCCGCCTCGACGATGCGGCCGGCCATCAGGCCGTCGGCCGTCCGCCGGATCAAGATCGCGCCGAGGAGGTCTCGCGCCACTTCGTCGGTGGTCCTATCGTAGAAGGCAGACGGCAAGGGAGCGGATGCCTCTATGATCGCTTCCGAGCCAGTGGCACGGCGGTTGCCGGTAGTCGCCGCGGAGGGGAGTTGGTGCCGGACGTCTCGGTCACGATCACGCCGACCGGGTACGCGTACCAGGTCGCGCGCGAGATCATCGACGCGCTCCATCGCCAGTGCCCCGAGTCTAGCGCCTGCGTCGACTTCGAGCCGCACGTCACCGTCCAGCTGGTGCGAGGCGCCGAGCAGATCGAGCCGATCGTCCACGCGGTCGAAGCGGTGGCGCGCCGGACCGCGCCGTTCGAGGTGAAGTTCGGCTCCGTCGGCTCGTTCGAGTCGCCACTCGGCGTCCACGTCAACCTCGAGCCGACGCGGGGGCTGCTGGACCTCTACGTCGCGATCAAGAGCTCGCTCGACGCGCTGGGCTACGCGACCTACCCGTACGACGTCCAGAGCTGGCGCCCGCACCTGACGCTCTCGTGCGCCCACTGGTCGGCCGAGGACGTCGCGTTCATCCGCGGTATGTTCACGCGGCTGGACGCCTCCTTCACAGCCGAGTTGCTGACGCTCAACCGGCTGGATCCGCCGAGCGAGCATTGGGTCAGGATCGTCGACGTGCCGCTGACGGGCGACGCCAGCGACCGCGACGCCCGCGCCGCCTGAGGCCCACCGGCCGACCCGGGCGCGTCGTCCGGCTACCGGTGGCTCGTCACGCCGACCTGCTGGCACATCGCGAGCACCGGGCACGTCGAGCAGAGGGGCCGGGCGCCGGTGCAGACGTGCTTGCCGAACGGCACCAGCAGCCGGTTGATGGTGATCCAGTGCTCGCGCGGCAGCTTGGCCTCGAGCGCGGCCATCGTGGCCTCGGGCGTCCTTTCGTGCACATAGCCCCAGCGGTTCGTGACGCGGTGGACGTGGACGTCGACTGCGATTCTGGGCTCGCCGCAGGCTATGCTGAGCGCGAGGTTGGCGCACTTCGGACCGACCCCTGCGAACGACCGCAGCAACTCCGCGTCGCACGGTAGCTTTCCGCCAATCTCGACCGCCCGCTCGGCGATGGCGTGGATCTGACGCGCCTTCGGGTAGTGGAAGGTGGTCGGGTGGATCAGCCGCTCGATCTCGGCGGGGCTCAGCGCAGCGATTGCCCGCGGCGTTCGCGCGCGGGCGAATAGGCGCCGCGCGATCCGGATCGTCTGCTCGTCGCGCGTCCGGATCGACACGATGCAGGCCACCAACTGCTCGAAGAGGCTCCTGTACCCTTCCTCGGCAAGCTCGAACAGCGCCGCCTTGGGGTACTCGCGGATCGCGTCCTCGATGCGCTCGAGCGCGAGGGTGACGTCGAACGGCACCTTGACGGCCGTCGCCATAGCGCAGCCCCCGACGCACGTGGCGTGCCGCTACCATAGCTCTCGTGCTCTTCGGACTCGCCTCTGGCGACCTGGACCAGATCCGCGCCTCGCGCGGTTGGGGCTACGACTACGTCGAGATCCACGCCAGCCTCCTCCGGCCGCTCGAGCCGGACGGCGTCTGGCCCAGCCGAAAACGGGAGCTCGAAGATACAGGCCAGGTGCTGAGCAACCTCTGCAACTTCATCCCGGGTGAGGCACGCTACGTCGGCCCGAACGTCGACTGGGGCCGCACCCGGGCGTACCTCGAGACGTGCATCGGCCGCGGGGCGGAGGTCGGCGTCAAGGTGTTCAACTGGGGCAGCCCCGCCTCGAAGAGCGTGCCGCCGGGCTGGCCGTACTCCAAGGCCTTCGAGCAGATCGAGCGCGCCGCGCACCTGATCGCCGACATCTGCAAGGCGCACGACGCGATCTGCGTCGTCGAGCCGATCAATCCGCGCGAGTGCAACGTCATCTACTACGTCACCGACGGCGCGCTCGTGGCCGAGTCGATCGGTCGCCCCGAGATCCGCGCGCTGGCCGACTTCTTCCACATGTCGCAGCAGAACGAGCCACTGGAGCACATCGCCGCGGCCGGCGAATGGCTGGCGCACTGCCACACCTCGGGCCCCGACCGCTGCTTCCCGCTGCCCGGGCAGGCGTGGGACCAGTCCGCGTTCCTGGGCGCGCTGCGGGCGACGGGTTACGACCAGCGGCTCACCGTCGAGTCGTGGAACCCGAGGCCGGGGTCGACGTTCGCCGAGGACGCGCGCGCCTCGGTCGCCTACCTCCGAACGCTGTGAAGATCGCGATCTCCGCGTTCGGCGACGTCGACCGCCACGTCAAGGGGCGGCGCGAGCTCGAGCTGGCCGACGGCGCGACGGTCTCGACCGTGCTCGCCGAGCTGGGGATCAGTCCGACCGCTCAGCTCACCGTCGGCATCAATGGCCAGCTCGTCGCGCTAGACTCGCCGCTACGAGACGGCGACAAGGTGATGCTCGTGACCCCAATGGAAGGAGGCAGCGCCCATGCCTAGTGGCTACTGGGGCAAGATCCTGCACGTCGACCTCACCGAGGGCAAGACCTGGGTTGAAGAGCCCGACGAGGCGTTTTACCGCAAGAACATGGGCGGGCGGGCGTTCATCGCCCATTACCTGCTGAGCGAGGTGCCAGCCGGGATCGACGCGTTCGACCCGGCGAACCGGCTGATCTTCGCGGCCGGGCCGATCACGGGCACCCCCGTGCCCGGCGCCGGGCGCCACTCGGTCGGCGCGAAATCGCCGCTCAACAATGGCTTCGGCGAGTCCGAGTCGGGCGGCTTCTGGGGCGCGGAGCTGAAGAAGGCCGGCTGGGACGCGATCGTCATCTCGGGTAAGGCCAGCCGCCCGACCTACCTCTGGATCAACGACCAGACCGTCGAGCTTCGCGATGGCTCGCACCTCTGGGGCCGCCTGACCGACGAGGTGGAGGAGCGGATCCGCGAGGACCACGGCGACAAATGGATCCGCGTCGCCCAGTGCGGGATCGCCGGCGAGAACCTGGTCCGCTTCGCGTGCGTAGTGAACGACCTGAACGAGGTCGCCGGGCGCACCGGCCTCGGCGCGGTGATGGGCTCGAAGAACCTCAAGGCGATCGCCGTCCGCGGCAAGCGGATGGTCCCCCTCGCCGACAACACGGCCCACAAGGAGACGGCCAAGTGGGTCAGCTCGACGATGGATGAGAACCACTACAACTTCCACTACTTCGGTACCGGCGCGGCGATGACCGGGAAGGAGATCGAGGGCCACCTCATCGTCCACAACTTCCGCGACGGCCAGTGGGGCGACGTCGAACGGGTCCATAAGGTGGACGCCAAGACGATCGCCGAGACCTACCGGGTCAAGATGGACGGCTGTTATGCGTGCTCCGTCCGCTGCAAGAAGCGCGTGAAGATCGACTCGGTAGGCGTCCGACCCGAGTTCGGCGGCCCCGAGTACGAGACGCTCGGCGCGATCGCGACCAACCTCGAAGTCGACGACCTGGTACAGATCTGCAAAGCGAACCAGTGGCTGAACCTGACCGGCATGGACGCGATCTCGTTCGGCGCCACGCTCGCCTGGGCCACCGAGTGCTACGAGCTCGGCCTCCTCACGAACGAGGACACGGGCGGCGTCGAGCTGAAGTGGGGCGACGGCCAGCTCCTCAACGAGATGGTCATGAAGGTCGCCCGGCGCGAGAAGCCGCTCGGCGACCTGCTCGCCGAAGGCTCGCTGCGCGCGGCCCGCAAGATCGGCCGCGGCACCGAGCAGTACTCGGTCCACATCAAGGGTGTCGAGATCGCGATGCACGACCCGCGGGCGATGGACCGCATGCGGACGAACTACCCCGTCACGCCGACCGGCGGCGACCACACCGGCGCGGCGCACCACCGCACGTCGAACCGCAACACCGTCGGCGTCTGCCAGTTCCTCCAGTACAGCGAAGAGCAGATCGTCGCGCTGCTGAACGGCGCAACCGGCTGGGACACCACCGTCGCCGAGATCGAGGAGCAGTCGAGCCGCGGCCTGACCATGGCCCGGCTGTTCAACCTGCGGGAGGGGATCGGCCGGAAGGATGACGTCTTCCCTCAACGGATCCACGAGCCAATCCGCAAGGGACCGCTCTCCAACCACGTCCTGACGCGCGAACAGGTCGCCCAGGAAACGGAGGAGTACTACCGCTTCCACGGCTGGGACCGGCAGGAGGGGATTCCGCTGGCGGAGACGCTCGACCACCACGGCCTGTGGGACTACGCGGGGTTCATCCGGGACAGGGTGCGGCGTGGGGCGGGCGAGCTGCCGTTCGCGAAGGCCGGCGCCGGGGTCGGGGAGCGCGTCGAGGAGTAGCCGACGCGGTCGCTCCGAGCGCGGGGAGGGACCTCGGTCGGGGCGACGCACCAACGGCTGCGCTCGGCGCGATCGCCGAGGTTCCTCGCCGCCACGCGCTCGTCGGAACGACCGACGGCGGGCGGGCGCGGCTACTCGGTCGCGCTGCCGATCACGTTTAGGCGTCGGATCTCGCCCAGGTCCGGCAACGGCCGCAGTTGGTACTCCGGCAGGCGCGAGCGCAGGAACACCGTGCAGCTGGCACAGGCGTTCACGTCCTCCGCCTTGAGGAGGCAGCCACGCCGCTTCGTCCAGCATGGGCGCGGAGCGGCCGTCGCGGCTGCCCAGAGCAGCGCGCCCGCGCTGGCAACCCCCGTCGCCCCCGCGACGAGCTGCACCCCGAGGTCGCTGCTCAGCGCTTCCAGCATGCCGTCCCTCGTTATGACGAGCTGAACCCGATCCTAGGCCGGCGGCGCTTAGAGGGGCGTTAAGAGATCACCCAACCTGCCGATCCTCCCCATGTCCATCCCTCGCCCTGTGGAGAGCGCCGTGGTCGCACCAGCCATCCCCGAGAACCTGCCTGCCGTCGCGCGCACGGGCGACGACCCCGTCCTCGCGCGCCTCAACCGGGTGGTCGCCCGGCTCGACGAGGCGATCGAGGACAACCACGTGACCCGACAGCGGATCGACCGGCTGGAGATGCGGCTCGAAGAGACCGCCGACCGCCACCAGCGTGCGATCGAGCAGCTCGAGCGCACCATGGAGGACCGGCTGCAGACCAAGCTGGGCGAGGGTGTCAAAGCCGCGATCCAGCCCGAGCTCGCCGTCTTCCGCCCGCCGATCGAGGCGCAGGCCGCCCGGCTCGCCGCCGTCGAGAGCCGCCTTGAGCGCGTCGAAACGATCCAGGTCGAGTCCATGAACGCGCTCGACGCCCGCTTTGGCGACCTCGCCTTCCAGACGCGCCTGGCGCTCTCGGCCGGCGGCCTCGTCACGCTCGCGGCTGTGATGGTAGTGCTGCTCCGGTGAGCTCCTCCTCTCCCCCTGGGAGAGGACCAGCGCGGGCCGGGTGACGGAGCCTGCTATGCTCCGCCGGGCTCGTTCGCACCGGGGAGTAAGCCCCTGCCGCCGCCTACCGTCGGGATCATCGCCAACCCCGCCTCCGGCAAGGACGTCCGCCGTCTGATCGGCGCGGCGTCGGTCGTGGACAACCTCGAAAAGGTCAACGTCGTCCGGCGCATCCTGGCCGGGCTGGCCTCCCAGGGTGTCGAGACGGTTCACTACATGCCCGAGCACTTCGGCATCGTGCCCCGCGCCGTCGACCACGGCCGCGGCGCGGTGCACGCCCGACCAGTCGTGATGCCGTTCGAGGGCCGACCCGGCGACACGGTGGCGGCGACGGAGCGGCTGCGAGAGCTCGGCGTGGCGGCGATCGTCGTGCTCGGCGGCGACGGCACCAGCCGGCTGGTCGGGAGCCGCAGCGGCGACCTTCCGATCGTCGCCGTCTCGACCGGCACGAACAACGCGCTGCCGAGCTGGATCGATGGGACAGTCGCTGGGATCGCCGCCGGCCTGGTCGCGCGGTGCGCGGTGCCGCTCGACGAGTGCGCGCCGCCCGTCAAGCGGCTGGTCGCGCGGGTCTTCACGGGGGACCACTCCGTCGAGGACGTCGCGCTGATCGACCTGGCGATCTCGCGCGAGCGCTTCATCGCGGCGCGCGCCATCTGGGAGCCATCCACGATCGCCGAGCTCTTCCTGACCCGCGCCGAGCCGGGCGCGATCGGTCTGTCGGCCATCGGCGCGCACCTCCAGCCGGTCGGCCGCCGCGAGCCGGGTGGGCTGCGGCTGCGATTCGGCGCGGGCGGCACGACGGTCACCGCCCCCATCGTGCCGGGCGTCGTCCGAGACGTCGCGATCCGCGACTGGTCGTACCTGGCGCCCGACGAGCCCGTCGAGCTCGCGCCGGGGCGCGGCGTCGTCGCGCTGGACGGCGAGCGCGAGTGGGAGCTGGCCGGCGACGCACGGGTGACTGTGACCCTGCGCCGCGACGGTCCACGCGTGGTCGAGATTCGGCGTACCATCGAGCTCGCCGCCCGCCTCGGGCGGTTTTCGTCAGCAGCTCATGCGCAGGAGTGATTCGTTTGGTAGCCAGGCTCAGCGACGAGCAGCTCGCCCAGCTGCGATCGGTGGACTCGCCGACCATCGCCAACGCGATCGAGCACTTCAAGGTGCGCGACGACACGGTGGGCTTCACCGGCTACAACATCCGCTGCCTGTTCCCGGACCTCGGCCCGATGGTCGGGTACGCGGTGACCGCGCTCGCCGACGCGTCGACGCCCGGCCCGCGGCGCGGCCGCGAGCACACGATCCGCATGTGGGAGGCGGTCGCCGCGTCGCCGAAGCCGGTCATCCTGGTCATGAAGGACGTCGGCCCGCGCAAGACACACGCGTGCCACTTCGGGGACGTGATGTGCAACACGGCGCGCGCGCTCGGCGCGATCGGCCTGGTGACCGACGGCGGCGTGCGCGACTTGAAGGAGGTCCACGACATGGGCTTCCACTATTTCGCACCGGGCGCGGTCGTCTCGCACGGGACGGCGACGTTCCTGGACGTGCAGCAGCCCGTGGAGATCGACGGCTGCTGGATCAAGCCCGGCGACCTGCTGCACGGCGACGCCAACGGCCTGGTCGTGATCCCGGAGGAGATCGCCGACAAGGTGTACGACCAGGTGCTCCAGGTCCGGGCGAGCGAGGCCAAGATGATCGAGTGGCTCAACTCACCCGATTTCTCGGTGGAGAAGCTTCGGCAGCGGTATGGGCTTTAGTGAAACCATCCCTGGTGTGGCTCAAGAGGAAACACACCGCGCCCCGCCAGGGACTCTAGAATCCGGGCATGGTTAGTGCGGGTGGTGGAGGCCCGTCGATCGGGTCGCCCGACGAGCTGATCGCCGCGCTCGTCATCGTCGCCATCATCGCGATCATCTGGTTCTGGAAGTTCGCCTGATCGGCTGGGTCCGGACCCACAAGGCGTACTTGCTCGTGCTGATGGGCGCCATCTTCGCCGTGTTCGTCGGCGGCATCCAGGCCGGCATCATCGGCCCGAACGACCCCGCGGCTGCCCCACTGGCGGTCGCCTTCGTCGTCTTGATGTTGCTGGTGCTGTTGACCTAAACGGCCCCGGCCACCAGCTCCCGGATGGCCGCGATCACGTCTTCTTCCTGCGGGATGGCGAGCCGCTCGAGGTTCAAGTTGTAGGGCACCGGCACGTTGCGGCCACAGACGCGCTTGATCGGCGCGTCCAGGTAGTCGAACGCGTTGTCCACGATCTGCATCGCGATCTCGCCGCCAACGCCCCCGCGCTCCACCGCCTCGTGCGCCACGACGACCCGCTTCGTCTTCTTGACGGATCGTACGATCGTCTCGACGTCGAGCGGCACGAGGGTGCGTGGGTCGACTACCTCGACCTCGATGCCCTCGGCCGCGAGCTTCTCGGCCGCGGCGAGCGCCTTGTGCACCATCGTGTGCACGCCGACGACGGTCACGTGCTTGCCTTCGCGCTTCACGTCGGCGACGCCGAGCGGTACCAGGTACTCCCCCTCCGGCACGGGACCCCTCGTCTGGTAGAGCGCCTTGTGCTCGAGGAAGATCACCGGGTTGTCGTCGCGGATAGACGACTTGAGCAGCCCCTTGGCGTCGGCCGGGAACGACGGCGTGACGACCTTGAGACCGGGCACGTGGACGAACCACGCCTCGAGGCTCTGCGAGTGCTGGGCGGCGTTGCCGCGGCCGGCGCCCTCCTGGGCGCGGATCACCATCGGCACCTTCGCCTTGCCGCCGAACATGTACCGCAACTTGGCGGCCTGGTTGACGATGGGGTCCATCGCCATCGCCGTGAAGTCGACGTACATGATCTCGGCGACCGGTCGGGTCCCGGTGACCGCCGCGCCGCAGGCGATACCGGCGATCGCCTCCTCCGAGATGGGCGTATCGCGCACGCGCTCGGGACCGAACTCGTCCACCAGACCGCGCGTCACGCCGAAGATGCCGCCACCGGCGCCCCAGACCGCGACCTCCTCGCCCATGACGAAAACGTTCGGGTCGCGCCGCATCTCTTCGCGCAGCGCCTCGTTCAGCGCCTGCGATAGGGTAAGCTCACGGGTGGCGGTCGCCGGTTCGGCTGTCAGCGTCATCTAGGCGTACACGTCCTGTTCGAGCGTCTCGACGTCCGGCTCCGGGCTCTGGCTGGCGAACTCGATCGCACGGGCCAGCTCGTCCTGTACCTCGGCCTCGATCTGGTCGGCCTCCGGGTCCGTGATGAGACCCTGCCGCACCATCTGGTCCCGGAAGCGGAGGATCGGGTCGCTCTGGCGCCAGCGCTCGACTTCCTCGCGCGTCCGGTAGCGCTGGCCGTCGCCGACGTTGTGGCCTTCGAACCGGTAGGTGTCGGCGACGATGAGGCTCGGGCCGTCGCCGCGGCGAGCGCGCTCGGCCGCGTGCCACACAGCCTCGCGCATGGCCAGCACGTCCATACCGTCGACGTTGATCCCCGGCATGCCGAACGCCGCCGCGCGCGCCGAGAGGTCGGCCACCGCGCTCGACTTCTCGATCGGCGTCGACATCGCGTACTTGTTGTTCTCGCAGAGGTAGATCACCGGGAGCTTCCACAGCGCGGCGATGTTGGCGCACTCGTACAGCACGCCCTGGTTGAAGCCGCCGTCGCCGAAGAAGCAGACGCAGACCTGGTCAGTGCGTTTGATCTTGATCGAAAGCCCGGCGCCGGTCGCGATGCCGATGCCGCCGCCGACGATGCCGTTGGCGCCCAGGATGCCAGCGTCGACGTCGGCGATGTGCATCGAGCCGCCCTTGCCCTTGCAGTAGCCGGTCGACTTGCCGAGCAGCTCCGCCATCATCAGGTCGAGGCGGCCGCCCTTGGCGATGCAGTGGCCGTGGCCGCGATGCGTCGAGGTGATGTAGTCGTCGGGCCGCAGCGCCGAGCATGCGCCAACGCCGCTCGCCTCTTCGCCGATGTACGTGTGGGTCGAGCCGCGGATCTGTCCCTCCTGGAACAGCTCGATGACCTTCGTCTCGAAGTGACGAATCCGGTACATCTTCCGGAGGATGTCGAGGACGACCGTCTTGGGCAGGTCGAGCGTCGCAACGGTCATGGGGCTAAGTATCGCCCGGCTCGCTCCGGCCGGCATCGTCCAGGCGGCGGTAGTGCTCGCGCAGCTCGCGCAGCCGCCGCTCGTGCTCGGGGTTCTCGTGCTCGTCGGCGTGCGCGAAGCGCAGCCGCTTCATCTCCTCGGCGTTGCGGATGTCGAGGAGGCGGTCGAACACCTTGAGCAGGAGCTCCTTGCCGACCCGGACGCCGCTCGGGTCGAGGTGGCCGCGCCGGATGTGGAAGTCGATCGCCCACAGCTCGTCCTCGGTGAGCACGAGCGGAAGCTCGGCCGGCGGCGATTCGTCGTTGCGCCGCGCCTCGAACTCGTGCACGAGCGTGAACACCTTGAGCAGCAGCCCCTTGCCGACCGGCCGCCCCTCGTCCATCCACGTGTGGCGGATCATGTCCTCGATGGCCCAGGCCTCGAGCTCGCTGATCATGACCGAGCGGTGGTTAGCCACGGCGCCCCCAACCTCCGAGCTACGTGGCGCATTCTAGTGGACTGTGCGTGCTCGTGTAACGTACGCTATGAGCCGTATGGGCTCTGTTATCAAGAAGCGCCGGAAGGCGATGAACAAGCACAAGCACCGCAAGCGGCTCAAGAAGGAGCGCTGGCAGCGACGGCACGGGTAGTCCGGCCGCCTGATTGCTAGGCGTGCCCTACTGTCCTCGCTGCCGGGCCGAGTACAACGTCGGCGTCGAGGAGTGCATCGACTGCCACGTGCCGCTCGTGCTCCACCGGCCCCAGCGGCGCGCGCTCGTCGACGTCGACTTCGACGAGCTGCTGGCGCCACTGGGCGCGCTCGTCTGCCTGGTCGTCGCGTTGGGCCTGTTCGGCCTGCGGCAGGCTGCCGCCGCCAACCAACTCGGCGAGCCGCTGAACACCCTCATCGCCGGCCAGCCCGTCTGCCTGACCGCCTTCTACATCGTCGCCGCGATCATGTCGGCGCTCGTGCTCGTCGTCAGCGTCATCCGGCTGGTGACGGGAAGAAGTTAGTTGGATCCGGACGGCGCTCTCGCCTAGTCCACCCAGCGTCCGTTCCGCTGGACGACCTCGCCGTCGAGGTGGATCTCGCCCCCGTCGCGCAGGTCCTTGACCATATCCCAGTGCAGCGCTGACTGGTTCGTTCCGCCGGTTTCCTCGTACGACCGGCCGAGCGCCAGGTGGACGGTACCGCCCATCTTCTCGTCGAACAGGATGCTTTTGGTGTGCCGCTGGATGCCGTAGTTGGCGCCGATCCCGAGCTCGCCCAGCCGCCGCGCGCCCTCGTCGGCGTCGAGCATCTTCACCAGGTACTCCTCACCGCGCACCGCCGAGGCGTCGACGACGCGGCCGGCCGCGAAGCGCAGCCGGACGCCTTCGACCTCGCGCCCGCCGTGGACGGCCGGAAAGTCGTAGGCGATCTCGCCTTCGGTGCTGTCCTCGATCGGGCCAGTGAAGATCTCCCCGCCCGGCATGTTGTGCTTGCCGTCGTCGGGGATCCACGTCCGGCCGGCGACGCCGAGGCGCAGGTCAGTGCCCTTGCCCACGATGCGTACTTCGCGCGCCGCTTCAAGCTGCGTCTTCCGCCGCGCCAGCTCGTCGCGCATCGCCGGCCAGTCGACCGAGACGGCGCCGAAAGAAAAGTCCTCGAGCTCGGCGAGCGACATCCCTGCCTCCTGCGCCAGCGCGGGCGTCGGCAGCTCGCAGAGCACCCAGCGCTTCCGCAGCACGACGTCCAGGAACGCGCGGCGCGCGTGCTGCGCCTTCACCTGCTTGGCCGGGTCCACGTTCGTCAGCATCTTCAAGTTCTTCGGCGCGACGACAGAGACGTAGGCGTCGACCTGCCTCGCCGCCTCGACCAGCAGGGGGTCGCTCCAGCCGAGCTGCTCGTCCGACGCCTGGTCGTAGAACACCCAGGCCGCGTCGTCGAACGATGCCCAGATCGTGGGGAGCGCGCCAACCGCCAGCGCCTCGCGGTAGACGGCGAGGATGAGCGGCTCGCCAAGCTCGGTGCCGCGGATCAGCACGCGCTCGCCCTTCTTCAGCTCAGTCGAGTAGCGCACGAGCGTCCTGGCCAGCTCGGCCACACGGGGATCAGCCACGTCGTCCCTCCTGCCAGTCGCGGATGATGCGCCGGTCGTGCTCGAACGCGAGCTCTGGCAGCTGGTCCGGGTCGAACAGCGCGACCTCGCTCGCCTCTGCGCTCGCCCGCGGCGTGCCGCTCGCGCGCGCCGCGTAGACGATCAGCACCACCGGACTGCCGGCGTGCGAGTAAACGCCGACCAGGCCGCGCAGCTCGGCCGCAAGACCCGTTTCCTCCTCGACCTCGCGCAGGAGCGCCGACTCGACGACCTCGCCGCGGTCCACGAAGCCAGCCGGGAAGCTCCACTTGCCGAGCCCCGGTTCGATCGCGCGGCGGCAGAGCACGACGCGGCCGTCGACTTCGAGGACGGCGGCAACCGCCACCTTCGGGTCGAGGAACAGCGTCCAGCCGCAGGCCGGGCACGAGGGCCGCTCGCGGTGGTCGACCCGCTTCGGCACGAGCGCGGTTCCGCAGCGAAGGCAGAACTGCGTGGCCGTCATCCCAAGCGGCGCGGATGGCTTCGACCGCAGCGGCCCCGCCGAGCCGCGATGACACGGGCGACGGCCGACGTTCGTCGTCGCGCCGCTCCGCGGAACCGCGGCCTCATCACTGGAACGCTGTGCCGAGCGGGTCCAGCTTCTCCAGGTGGCGGCCGGCCGGGTTCTGCTCGCGGCGGACCCAGGTGATCGTCCCGCCGAGCGCGGCGAGCTTGGTGCGGCACCGCTCGACCGATGGGCGCAGCCGCTCCTCCTTCACCTTCCACTCGCCCTTGATCTGCGAGACGCACAGCAAGCTATCGGAGCGGATCTCGACCTCACGCATGCCCCGGGCGAACGCGTAGTCGAGCGCGGCCTCGATCGCGCGGTACTCCGCCTCGTTGTTGGTCAGCGCGCCGAGCCATTCGTCGACCACGATCGTGCCGGTGGTCGCGTCGAACACGGCCATGCGCGCGCGCTGGTCGACCCGGCCGTTGCCGAGCGACCCGCCGTCCGTGTAGAGCACCGGCCGCGCCATACCGGCGGATCATAGACAATGCGGCGGAGCGATCGGCTTTCGGCGCTCAGCCGTCAGACCGACGCGCGACGTCGGCGGGCGAGGAGCGGATCGCCGATCGCTGATCCCCGAGAGCTCCGTGGAGGCGTCATGCTCGTCGTCGACTTCCACCTGGACCTGGCGATGAACGCGCTGAGCTGGGACCGCGACCTGAACCTGAGCGCGCACGCGACGCGCGAGCTCGAGAAAGGCATGGCGCAGAAGGGCCGGGCGGCCGGGACGGTCGGCTTCCCGGACATGCGGCGCGGGCGCGTCGCGCTGGCGTCCGCGACCGTGATCGCGCGCTGGCAGGCGCCCGGCTCCAACGCGACCGGCTCGCGCACGCAGGAGATCAGCTACGCCAAGGCGCAGGGCCAGCTCGCCTACTACCGCCTGCTCGAGCGGCGGGGCGTGGTCCGGATCGTCTCGGACCTGCCGACGCTGCGGTCGCACACCGCCGAGTGGCGCGATTGGGAAGCGCGCGGCGCGGCCGAGCCGACGCCGCCGCTCGGCTTCGTCATCTCGATGGAAGGCGCCGACCCGATCGAGCTCCCGGAGGACGTGCCTGGCTGGTGGAAGGACGGCCTCCGGATCGTGTCGCTCTGCCATTACGGGCTGAGCGCCTACGCGCACGGAACCGGCCAGCCCGGCGGCCTGACCGACCGCGCGCGGCCCCTGCTGCGCGCGATGGAGGACGCCGGCATGATCCTCGACGTCACGCACCTCGCCGACGACGCCTTCTACCAGGCGCTCGACGCGTTCGGCGGGCCCGTCCTAGCGAGCCACTCCAACTGCCGCGCCCTCGTCCCGGGCGATCGGCAGCTCACCGACGACATGATCCGGCGGCTGGCCGAGCGCGACGCGGTGATCGGCGCCGCGCTGGACGCCTGGATGCTGTACCCGAACTGGATCAAAGGCCAGACGACACCCGAGGTCGTCTCGATGAAGGAGTACGTCGACCACATCGACCGCGTGTGCCAGATCACCGGCTCCGCGCGCCACGCCGCGATTGGGACCGACCTCGACGGTGGCTACGGCACCGAGCAGACGCCGCGCGACCTCGATACGATCGCCGACCTGCAGGTCGTCGCGCCGATGCTCCGTGACCGCGGCTACGCGGAGGCCGACGTCGAGGCGATCATGCACGGCAACTGGCTGCGCCTGTTGGAGAAAGCGTGGAGCTGACGGCGACGAGCACGTCGCCGATCGAAGCAGCGCCAACCGCGCCGGACCGCCGTGTCTACTTCCGCGGCGACGGCGAGCCTCGCTCCCCCTCGCAGATCGCGGCCTTCCTCGCCTCGCTCCCATCCATCGATCCCGACAGCTATTCGCGCGGCGGTTTCGTCGCCGAGCTCGAGGCGGCCTTCGCCGAGAAGCTCGGCAAAGAGGCCGCGCTCTTCTGTCCGACCGGCACGCTCGCGCAGCACCTGGCGGTCTGGAAGCTCTGCGGTGACCGGCCACGAGCGCTCGTCCAGGCAAGCGGCCACATCTACAACGACACGGGCGACGGCCTGACGCGGCTGTGCGGTATCACGATGGTGCCGCTGGGCGAGGGCCGCCCGACCTTCCGCGCCGACGAGGTAGAGGCGGAGCTCCGGCGCGCCGCGACCGGGCGCGTCGTCGCGCCGGTGGGCTGCGTCGTCGTGGAGAGCCCGGTCCGGCGCGCGTGGGGCCAGTGCATGCCGTTCGAGGAGATGCAGGCGGTCGCGGCTCTGGCGCGAGAGCACGGCGTCGGGCTGCACCTCGACGGCGCGCGCCTGTTCATGATGTCCGCCGCGACCGGCATCCCGGGGCGCGACTACTGCGCGCTTTTCGACACCGTGTACGTGTCGCTCTACAAATACTTCGGCGCGCCGTTCGGAGCGATCCTGGCCGGGCCGTCGAGGCTGATCGACGGCCTCTACCACGAGCGGCGGATGTTCGGCGGCGGGCTGCCATCGGCCGCGCTCGCGGCCGCCGCGGCCCTCAGCGGCCTCGCTGGGTTCGAAGAGCGCTTCGCCGCGGCGATGGTGAAGGGCCGGGAGCTGATGGTTGCGCTGGGCGTCGAGCCGTTCGCGCACGGCAGCAACATCTTCCCGTTCCGGAAGAACGTCGACCCGGCGAAGCTGACCGAGCGCGACGTCGTCGTCGTGCCCGATGCCGGCGCGCCCTTCCTCCCGCTCGCGGTCAACACGACGATCCTCCGCCAGTCGAACGAGGAGCTGCTGGCCGCGTTCGCCGCGGCAGCGCCCTAGTACGCCAAGCCTGACGCTCGATCTGTAGCCCGGCGTCGAGCGTGCGGTGTCGCCAGGACTACCGACGCGACATGCCCGGCGGTCACTGGATGGACCCCGGGACTAGCGGCAGTGCTCGTCTGCGCCAAACGATACGACCGCGCGCGTGGCCGGCATTGGCCCGTCTGCGGCGACGAAGGCGACGACCAGGTCGCCCGCGCCCGCGCGGAGGGAGACCTGCGTGTCGCCCAGCTCGCTCCAGGCTGCGTTCGCCGGTAGCTGCCCGGCCGGCAAGACGGCCGCCGGCTTCCCCCGCAGGGCCGGCAGTTGACCGGCTGCCACGTACATCCGCCCCTGAGCGTTGCCCCGCAGCAAGACGACTTCGTCGTCGTGGTCCTGGAGGATGGGCAGTACGTAGGCTGTGCCCGGCGCGAGCGCGGGCACGACGACTTCCAAACCGCAGCGGCGCGATCCGTTCGCACCACTGACCGGCGCGCCCCCGGCCTGCTGGTCGCCCCGCGGACCGCCCGGCGGCCTCGGGCCAGCCGTCGCCATCCTTGGCGACCAGCGAGCGGCGTTGGCACCAACCGAGGTCGGCAATTCGATGACCCGCATGGCCGCAGGCAGGTGTGAGGGTAGTGGGCCACGGGAGCCCCCACGCCCGTCTTTGGCGGGTGACGGAGCCGCGGCCGACGAGCTGTCACCCGCAAGTGAGCTGACCGGTGCCCACTCGCCTTCCTTCGGGCTAACGCCAATTGGCGCGCCGCTGCTCGGGGGAGCACCAGCGTTGAGCCCTGAGGGAGAGGCGGCCGCGGTCGGCTCGACGCCCCGCGTTGGCGGTGGGGCGGAGCCTACCGTCGGCGCGTTCCGTGCGCCGGGCTCTCCGTCCCGCGTGCCCGCCGCCGCGGGTCGATCGGCGTACTGGCTGATAATGGTCGGTGTACTACCCGCGGCCACAACGTACGGCCGCTCGACCGTTTGCACAACGGTGCCCGGGCCACTGGCCGGCAAGATCGAGGTCATCGTGCCCACTGCCGTGGTCCGAGCCACGATCAGACCGGCCAGCCCGATCCCGCTCAACAGACCCACCAACGTCAACGCACGGATGAGGGGATCCCCACGGTGGACTGCAGGGGCCGGCGGCAGCGACGAGCCTCCCCCGGTTGAGTGGGTGGTCAGCCTCGGAGCCTCGGGTGAGAAGACCGAGAGCGTCCTAAAACGGGCCTGCTCGGCAAGCGCGAGCCGACGCTCGGTGCGGCGGACCTGTTCGGCGAGCTCGGCTCGCTGAGCGTGGAGCACGCCCAGGTCGCGCGCGTACAGCTCGAGTTGATCAAGCAGCGCTTGGCTCGTGCTCGCGAGCTTGACGGTGGCCTCGGCCGCCGACCGGGGGCCACCACCCGTCCGTAGCTCCGTCACCGGCGATCATCCTCCGCGGCCTACGTCGCCGCCTCAAGCTGTTGACCCAAGCGACCGCTCGACGCTCTCAAGCAACGCCAACGGGCTGAAGGGTTTCGTGAAGTATTTGGCGGCGCCACATGCCCGGCCGTGCGCTCGATCAGCCTCCGTGTTGCGCGCCGTGAGCATGAAAACCCGCGGCCGGTGGTCCGCCGGCAACCGGTTCAACGCCTGACAAACCGCGAAGCCGTCGATCCCGGGCATGGCCACGTCGAGCAGCACCAGGTCCACAGGTTCCGATCGGGCCAGCCGCAACGCCTCCTCGCCATTGGCAGCGTGCAGGAAGCGGAAGCGGCCGGGGCTGTTCAGTGTGATCTCGACGAGGCGCCGCATCGCGGGCTCATCGTCAACCAGTAGGATAGTTGCCATCTTCGCTGCTCCCGCGGCGCTCATTCAGGTTCGACGTCGGGGAGGTTGGGAGCCTCCCTGAGCTGAGCGGAGTGGAGCATACGGAACAAGATGCCAGGCGCATCCTGGCGGCTGGTGAGCAAGAAGTCGAGATCCCTCGCCGGCGTCGTGGCCAGGAGCCGCGCCAGCTCACCTTGCACCACTGCCTCGTCTATCGAGCTGCTATGGCAACGTTCGATCGCATTTCGCATTCTCCATCTCCGTCTCCTCGAACGTAGCGTCGCAAGCATCCGCTCGACCCGTGAGCAGCAGCGTGACATCGATGGTTGCG